>JAIRNV010000230.1 GCA_031257875.1 Dysgonamonadaceae bacterium | reverse complement strand
GTATCACGAACCCCGCTGCTGTTGAGTGTCATTTCGATTATCTTCTCTTTGATGCCGGCCTGCCAGGCACGGTAGCGATATTCCGGGAGAAAATGTTTTTTGCAGCTGTTGCATTGCCTTTTTTGCGTGCCGTTGACTGTCCGGCCTTGCTTGACCAGGTTGTTGCTCCCGCAGTGGGGACACTTAATTACTGTCGTATGTATCATACTTTCTGTTTTTTGACCGCAAAGGTAATTATTTATTCCGATAATCTATGACATTACCTTTTTATTTTTAGTGGTTAGTGGTTAATACTGATTCACGATGCGGAAAAACTTATTCCCAACCTTATTTAACAACAAAACAACCTGAGTAGCGATGATTGACATAAGAACACAGATAAAACGGATGATACGGATAGACACAAGTTTTTATATTTTTGACCGGCCGATAATTACGTTTTTCTACAAAAAGAAATATGCAGTGAAAATCCGTTTTATCCGTCTCATCTGTGTTCTTATGTCAATCATCGCTACTCAGGTTGTTTTTGTTATTAAATAAGGTTGGGAATAAGGTTTTTTCGCATTTGGAATCCCCGGTATAAACCTTATTTCAACCTTATTTTTTCCAACAAAACAGAATAAGTATTTTTCGAACGCAAATTACGCAAATAACTGCAAATTTATATCAATTACAAATGATAGATACAGGGGTTCTTACAAAAATGATTTTTGCGCAAATTTGCGTAATTTGCGTTCGAAAAAAATACTTATTAGCTACTCAGGTTGTTTTGTTGGAAAAAATACGGAGTGGAGTGTTACAGGTTATTTATTTTTTATTTCTATATGATTACGTTACTGATAACGTTGATGATAACGGGATGGATTTTCACCGTCCCGTCTTCGGCGGTTACCGTGATGTGAAAAATATTGCGGCCGGGCCTTAGCGACTGTATTCCCGTATGACCGGTTACGAAGGCTGCCGAATGATTCGCTCTTGCATGAAGCGTGATGTTCTTTACCGAAACGGGAACGGTGGCGGTACAGGTAAGTTTTTTGGGATCGTATTCCATGGGGATATTACTTCCGTTAAGCGTGTTGGACATCGTGAGAGACTGCAGGGTTGCGTCTATGGATTTGCGGTGGATGACTATTGTGTAGGTCTTTGGCTGTCCCTCTTCGGGGGTGACAGTAACAGAGAACGGGTTGTCGCCCACGTTCAGTGTTTTATTGCCCGTACCGGTAACGGTGGCAAGAGGATAAGTCGCAAAGGCTTCCAGTGCGATAACCGATACCGCATTTTCAACGGCAATCTGATAGTTTAAATGAGACGGAACAAATGAAGAGGAAACAGATTGCCCGTCTACCGTGAGGGACTGCAGGGTTGCGTCAATGGATTTGCGGTGGACGGTAACTGTGTAGGTCTTTGGCTGTCCTTCTTCAGGCGTGACGGTAACAGAGAACAGGTTATCTCCAACGTTCAGTGTTTTATTGCCCGTATCTCCGTCTACGGCAGACAGCGGATAATTTGCAGCGGCGGCAACCATAATACTTGATACGGAATTTGAAACGGTAACCGCATAATCCGGCGTGGCAGGATTAAATCCAAACGGAATATTACCGTTATTTAAAGTAAAAGACTTTAGGGTTGCATCAATGGATTTGCGGTGGACGGTTATTGTGTAGGTCTTTGGCAGTCCTTCTTCCGGCGTAACGGTAACGGTAAACGTGGTGTCGCCCACGTTCAGTGTTTTATTGCCCGTACCGGCAACGGTGGCAAGACCGTAATTTGCAGCAGCGGCAACCGCAATACCCGTTACCGAATTTGAAACACTAACCGTATAATTCAGCGTGGCAGGATTAAATCCAAACGGGATGTTACCGTTATTTAAAGTAAAAGACTTGAGAGAGGCGTCGATGGATTTGCGGTGGACGTTGATCGTGTATGTAAGCGTATTGCCCTCTTCAGCAGTGACGGTGACGGTGAAAGTATTGTCGCCGACATTCAGTATGTTGTAACCTGTATCGCCGGATATGGCAGCAAGAGAATAGTTTGCTTCTGCGATGATTTTAAATGTACCGGTAGCATGGGGGACGGTGATATTGTGGGTGAATCTGTCAAGCGGGAGTTCACTGCCGTCGGCAGAAAAGTATTTAAGGCTTGCGTCGTTGGATTTGCGGTGGATGTTGATGGTGTAGGTTTTGTCGGCGTGTTCGTCTGAACCCGAATTGACTGTGATTGGGAAGACATTGTCGCCGGCCGACAGTGTTTTTGTACCTGCACCGGTAACAGTTACACCCGGATAAGTATTTGCCTCCGCAGCAATATTTATAGAATCGGTTGAAGAGGGTACCATCATAGAATAGACAGTCGTATCTGCATGAAAGCCTCCGGGAAATGCATGACCGGCTATAGAGAGGGTTTTCAGGTGTACATAATCGGCGGGGAACGGTATGATAACCAGACAATCAAGATTATATTCAGCTCCTCCCGCTGTAGCTACAACAAGAGCAGTGCCATAATTGTGAGGAAACACATATCGTTCCATGTTTTCAGACCCAGGGTTAGTACTAGGTACTAACGTGACAACCGATGGGTTGGAACTATACCATTCCAACAAGGGTTCATCTCCATCCGCGCTTCTAAAGTATGCTGCTATCGAATAACGCTCAATTAACGCGCCGATTTTAAAAAAGTAAGGATTCTCAGTGGAAAACATGAAAGTATCGGGATGCATTTCTAATTTACCCCATGGAGTATAAACAGAAGAAAACGATAGCCAAGTATTTGCTCTCAAGGGTAACGAAAATAGCACTAAAACTAAGATAAAATAGAATTTCATGATGATAAAATTAAAAATACTTTAAAACATTTTAAAATAAAATCTATAACCCAACCGCAAGGTGGGTTTTCAGATGTACATTAGTCAAGTTCTACTATAACTGTACAGACATCCTTATGCACGTTATTCTCTTCCGACGTGGCCGTGATGCGGACAGTGCCCGCAGATTTGGCCGTCATCAGACCTGTGGACGATACGGTGGCAACTGATAGGTTGTTACTGCTCCAGGTTACATTCCTGTTCCAGGCGTTTGACGGTAATACCGAGGCGATGAGTTGATATGTTGAGCCCAAAGGTAAAATAACCGGAAAAGTAGTAATGATTACTCCGGTTACATGCGGGGAATAGAACTCTGATTTGGATATAACTCTGCAAGTGCCATCGGCTACAGGTTTGAATACGTCGTCCAATACGGTTTTGTATTCTGAAACCAGAGGGTCGGGGACAACAAAGGCTTTCATGTTTGTACAGTACAGAGCGGTACGGTTAAAATCGGTATGGAACATGTGCTTAATGTCATTCTTTAGACGTGGAACGGAATTAACATCGCTGTTTTCAAACTCCACAACTTCAAGTGCGGAGCAGCCAAGGAAACAGTCCTGGTCTATTTTAATGACGTTTCTACCAAATTTTACATACTTCAGGTTTTTGCTGTCTTGGAAAGTGCCTTTCAGCAGGTGTCTTACCCCCGAACCAATCTCTGCCTGTTCGAGAGCGGGAATATCGCTGAAAAGGTATTTATCAAGCATATTGAAGTTTTTAGCCTCGACACGAACTCCAAAAGAACAATTAATGAATCTGATGTATACAGGTTGATAAAACCCGGCAGCAGTACCTCTGTCATAAAAAAATTTCATACATTCCTTCAGCGTATATACAGAAGATGAGCCCTGTGCAGGATAAAAACCCAATGTTCCATTAGGGTCTCCTCCGGGACTTGGATACAAAACGGTATGCATAGGAGCATAGCAATTATCTATAATATCAGAGAAGATGTCAAAATAAGTAGACTCGGTTGCGTCAGAAGTCCAAGGTACATGAGAAACAGACCTAAGACCGTACACATTACGCGAATCAAAAGTCCTGTAATCACTCCTGCGCTGGGCATGGAGGGATTCGCCGACAGGCAGCAACAGGGCTGCCAGTAATAAAATGACCGTTTTTTTCATTGTAATCTGTTTGATATGATAATTATTTTGCAAAGATAGTTATTTTTAGTGGTTAATAATCCAGCCGTCACCAGCGGGGGCGAAGCCCGCGATTATTTAACCTTGCGACAATTTGAAATTCACCCATTTCAACCTTATTTTTTTTCCAAAACAAAACTTTTTACTCCGGCTTCGAGGCTTTTTGCTCCCAAGTCGAGGCTTTTAAACCTGTTTGCGGGGAATTATTACTCTCACATGCTACGCACCGCGCAATGAATGGCAAAACCCGGCGCCGTGAGACGTGAGTTAATGATTAATGATTGGTTTGCAAAAATCATTAATAATTAATAATTAATAATTAATATTTGTAAGAGTTTTTTGAACGGAGTTGCATTAGAGTTTGCCTTGCCCCGACAATAACAAAAGATTGTATTTCACAAAAAAAACAGTATCTTCGCAAAAAAAACGAATATGGAAAAGCAGCTTAAAAAATTGCCGGCAGGCATTCAAACTTTTGAAGAAATAATCAAAGAGGGCTACATTTATGTGGATAAAACACGAATGCTGGTAAACTTAATCGAAAGCGGGAAAGTATATTTCTTTGCTCGCCCGCGCAGATTCGGAAAATCATTGACACTCACAACGCTTGAAGCCATGTTTCTGGGCAAAAAAGAACTTTTCAAAGGCCTGTATGCCGAAGCGTGGATGAATCGTCCCGATTTTGTGAAGCATCCGGTCGTCCGGTTAAGCATGAATAATGTGACGACCGATTCGGGTATGGAAATTTTGCGAAGTTCCATTGTGCTGCTGTTGAAAGAAGAAGCGCGAAAATT
>JAIRNV010000016.1 GCA_031257875.1 Dysgonamonadaceae bacterium | reverse complement strand
TCATTAATTACTTTCAGATGTGCCCAATGTCGTCAACTTAAGATAAATAAGGTAATAAGGTCAGGGAAATATGAGCATCATTCATTGCTACTCAGGTTGTTTTGTTGGAAAAAATAAGGATAAAATAAGGTTTATATCCTGATTCACGATGCGGAAAAACCTTATTCCCAACCTTATTTAACAACAAGACTTCCGGGCCTCACATTTTTAAAAATCAGACTTGAAATCCACTTCCGGGCCTCGTTTGCCAAATTTTTATAATAGCATACTTTTTACATCACCACCGAGTTATTAAGTGATTAAATGAGATTAAATAAAGGAGCTTAATCCCATTGTTTGATGATATTGGCAATTGACTATGTCAATTGCACTCATAATTAAACCTTTTTCCAAAGCAAACAAAATATACCGCAAACAGGGTATTGCGGCAGTCTCCAAAGCACGCTACCTTTGTGGCAAATTACGAATTACGGGGTAATCCGGCAACCCGTAATTTGTAATTCGTAATTTATATTCAAATTAAACAATATGACAAAAAGACTGTATTTTTTGTTGATAATTATTTTCTTCCCGTTCTTCGGATTTACACAGGAAAACGGAGTGAAAATAAGCGGGAGGATTCTTGATGAAAAGACGCAGGAACCTGTTATCGGGGCAAGTATTTCTCTTGCCGGCGCTAAGGGTGTGGGTACTGTTAGCGGCGCAAACGGAAACTTTATTTTGGGTGTCCAATCGCTTCCGGCTACCGTTTCTGTTGAATATCTGGGTTACAAAACGCAGGAGGTTGATGTTTATGCAAACACCGAGCCTGTTGTTGTACAATTAGTTGAAAGCGCAAATTTTTTGAACGAAGTGGTAGTCGTCGGTTACGGAACGCAAAAGTGCAGGGAACTGATAGGCTCGGTCGCTTCGGTCTCGGCAATTGCTATTTCTCAAAAGGCGCTTTCGTTTGATCAGTTGCTTGGAGGTGCCGTGGTGGGACTGAACATCACCCAAAGTTCGGGCGCTACGGGGGTGGCTTCTACTGTTCGTATCCGTGGAAGCAATTCCATTGCGGGGGACAACGATCCGCTGTATGTTGTGGACGGGTATATCCTTTACAACGACAATAATTCAACGCGTACAGGCGTGGATGGAACGACAAGCGGCGTCGGTGGTGCAGGCGTTTCTTCGGGTACGGTTGATGGCGGACTGAATCCTCTCGTAAGCATCAATCCTGCCGACATCGAAAGTATCGACATCCTGAAAGACGTTGCGGCGACAGCTATCTACGGTTCGTGTGGTGCCAACGGGGTGATTATCATCACCACCAGAAAAGGCAGCAGGGGACGCAGCGTTATCAACTATCAGGTAACATTCGGCTCGCAGTGTGTCAGTAAAAAACTTGAGTTGCTCAATGCCGGCGAGTGGGCGGCTCTGTTTCAGGAAACCGATAGTGAAGGAAAAAGTCCCTACGACTACGTTTATGCAAGCCGCCTGCTGCCGTAAGGCCAGAGTGAAGACTGGCAAAGCGCGGCGTTTCAGACGGCCTGCAGTCAGAATCACCAGGTTTCGATAAGCGGCGGCGGCAGTGATTACCGGTTTTTGCTTTCGGGCAGTTACAACGACGAGACAGGCATCGTCATCAATACCGGACTGACCCGCTATATCGGAAGGTTGAACTTTGACAAAGATCTTTATAAAAACCTGAATGTGGGCGTGAATCTTTCGGCAGGCAGGACGCTTCTTCACGGATTAACCGATCAGGGCGGTTTGAACTCCTATAATTATGCGCTTCGCGTATCGCCGCTTGTCCCGATTCACGATAAAAATTTGGATGACGGATATAATTATGCAAATCCGTTTGAAACAACCGACTACCGTATTGGCGACAAAACGCCGAATCCCGTATCGGATTTGGAAAAATCAATCGTTGAAACCCGCAACCTTGCCGTTATCGGAAATGCTTATGCGCAATATACCATCATTCCGCAATTGGTGGCAAAAATTAACGCGGGCGTAAACCTCAACCATGCAACCCAGAATTTTTATGCGCCTTCCACTTCGGCAAAGGGCTTGCTTGTTGGCGGATATGCCGGTATCGGGAACAAGGATTACAACACAAGTCTGCTGGAATTTACGCTTAACTACAAGGCGGTCATCAATGATATTCATTCGTTGGAAGCGCTCGGCGGCTATACGACCGAACATTCCGAAATTGAATATTCGACAGCCGGCGCAAGCGGATTTAACAACGAAGCGCTGACCTACCACAGTTTACAAAGCGCCTCTACGCGCGACACTCCGACATCCGGGGGCGCCATTGCCAATCTGAACTCTTTTCTTGTACGGGTAAATTACTCCCTGCTGGAACGGTACAACCTGTTGGCATCTTTCCGTGCCGACGGTTCTTCGCGATTTGCCAAAGGGCATCGCTGGGGATATTTCCCCTCGTTCGGCGTTTCATGGAATATCGACAGGGAATCGTTTTTTGAGGGAATTAAAAAAACGGACTGGCTTACAAGTCTGAAATTGCGGGCGAGCGCCGGGCAGGCAGGCAACCAGGAAATAGGCGATTATCTCTACTCGCGGCTTTATACCCCGCGTAATTATTCATTTGGTGACAAAATTGTAGTTGGCTACACGGCAACTAACTACGGCAACGATGACCTGCGATGGGAAACTACTACCCAATACAATACAGGGCTTGATTTCGGATTTTTGAACGATCGTCTGAACTTTGTTTTAGACGCTTATTACAAAAAAACGACTGACTTGCTTGTTAATCTTCCCGTTGAGCGCACTTCCGGTTTGCGCACAAAAATGACGAATATCGGAACCATAAGTAACAAAGGTGTTGAATTTAGTGTCAATGTCGTTGTCGTTGATACGTGGAAACTTCAATGGACGGTATTGGTGAATATTGTAAAAAACATCAATCGGATTGAAAAACTCGGAACGGTCGAGTTTGTTTCAGGTTCGAGTCTGGTACGGGTAGGCGTTCCGCTGGGCGCTTTCTACGGTTATGTTTTTGTCCGAACACTATCGACACTTCCGACCGCGTAATACTCGGCGACGCTCAGCCCGATTTCACCTGCGGCTTCGCAAGCCGGTTGAACTACAGCGGTTTTGATTTTTCGGTTTCATTTCAGGGCAGCTACGGAAACGAACTGTACAATGCATTCCGGAATACACTGGAAACGCCTTCCCGCAGCTACAACGGCGCAAAAGCGCTTGCCGACCGGTGGACGCCGAGCAATACGGATACCGATGTGCCCCGCGCCATTCCCATTCCTTATTCGACGCTCGACAGCCGCTATATTGAGGACGCTTCCTATCTGAGGCTTAAAGATATTACGCTGGGATATACTTTCCGTTTAACACATGCACGGAATGCGCTTTCGGTAAGGGTATTCGCTTCGGCGTAGAATCTCTTTGCGCTGACAAAATACACCGGCTATGACCCGGAAGGATCGCGCAACGAATTGACAGACCTCTCCATTGGAGTTGACAATGCCGTTTATCCCCGTGCAAAGACTTTTCTGATGGGATTAAGTCTTTCATTTTGACAAACGAACTGCTACACTGTGTATTTTTCTTCCCGCAGTGTGCGGGAGAACTACTGCACAGTGCATTTTTTTCCCCACAATGTGCGGGAGAAAAAATACACTGTGTATATGTCTTTCGCCACGCTGTCGTCAGTCCCCATAAAAGCAATATACTCATCAACCCGGTTTACTCATAACTCGTAACTTAATATATTTAAACAATGAAAAAGATATTATCATTTTTAGTTTTACCCGTTCTGTTTGCTTCGTGCAACGAACTGGATCTAGTCCCTGTTAACGGGGTAGATATGGAAAATTTCTTCGCTTCGGACGAAGACGCCATTCTTGTGGTAAACGGCGTTTATGCTGCGCTGGTAGAATCGGAAAGCGTGGTTTTGGCATGGTGTGTAGACTTAGGCTCCGATGTTTCCCAAAACGGGACGTCCATGTCCGAAGGCTCTGGAGCCGAACTGTCGGCGTTCAATTTCAATGCTGGCAATCAGCATACTTATTGGGCCTGGGGAGATAATTATTATGGTATCGGCAATGCCACTACTTTGATTGATAAACTCAACAACCCGTAAACAGCCGTTTCGGATAAAATCCGCAACCGGGTGCGCGGGGAAGCGGAGTTTTTACGCGCTTTCTATTATTTTTCCATCGTGCAGATGTTCGGGGATATTCCGCTTGTCGAACAGTCCGGGTTCAATGCGGGAATTGCCGTGCAACGCGAAGACCTTCACAAAGTTTATCAGTTTATTGTGGATGATTTGGAAAATGCGGCAAAAGATCTGTCGGAATATCCAACTACCGCGGCATACGGGTCTGACGACAAAGGGCGCGTGTCGCAGCAAAGCGCTTACGGACTGCTTGCGAAGGTATATCTCGTCTGGGCGCAAACCGACGGCGTAACCGACCCCGACAGTAAATACGGCAAAGCCATTGAGAATGCGGATAAGGTTACGGGATATGCGTTGGAAGAAGTTTTCCACCGGAATTGGGAAAAGGACAACCGTTATGGAAAGGAAATGCTGTTTTCGGCCAATTACGTCATTTCGCAGGAAAGTTTCGGAGACGGCGGTAATCACCTTACTCACTGTGCTTTTTCGTCAGGATTCAATGATGTCGAAACGCCTCACGTAGTAGTCAGCGACCGGACATTCTTCGACCGTTTCGACAGCCGCGACCAGCGGAAATACGCTACTTTCCTCACGCATGCCGTCAATCCCGATAATGGCGACACAACGGTTTATACCCTACCCCGCTATGCCAAATATATTGATTTGACCGCTCCGGCAACAAGTTCCAAGAACCGCGAACTCAATGCATCCATCCTGCGTTATGCCGAAGTGCTTCTGGTGAAAGCCGAAGCGATTAACGAACGGTATCACGGCCCCGACGCGGAAGCATACGAAGCAATTAACAAAGTACGCCGCCGCGCTTTCAAAGTAGGGGAATTTGTGGATGGAACGGCAACGCTAACCGCCGCCGATATTGAACTGAAAGACCTCGATTACAGGGGTTTTCAGCAGGCATTGCGCAGGGAACGTCTGTTTGAACTGACCTACGAACAGGTGCGATGGTACGATCTCAAACGGTGGAAGGTGCTGATAAAAACCGTAAAGCGCGTTTCGGCGTCGAACAAGAAAGAAAATGTTTCGGCAACGAACTACCTCTTCCCGATTCCTCAATTGCAACGCGACTTGAATCCCGCGGGATTATGGCAAAACTGGGGCTATCCGGGTTCTTCCGCTCCCGTGCCGCCATACGCCGACCCTAATTACGAAGGCGGCCCGGAAAACAACGACGGCTGGACGGATGAAGAAGTCCGGTATTTGTACGATCATCAGTCCGTACCCGGAATTAAATAACAAAAAATAAAACTTATACCCTCTCCACGCAACTCCGTGTTTAAAAGTCACCCATTGGAAGGGTAGACATCGTCCCCTTCCAGTGGTAGCCATCATACTATTAGAATGGTAGCCGCCATACCATTGGAATGGTAGGCATCATGCCCCTCGCTACACCGGGCGGGGGTTGAAACAAGGTTTATATCCTGATTCCCGATGCGGCAAAACCTTATTCCCAACCTTATTTAACAACAAAACAACCTGAGTAGAGAATTGTTCCATCCCTAACCAACCTCAAAAAAAGAAAACATTAACTATTTTTGTAAATAAAAAAATAACCTGTACATTTGCCCCTGTTAAAAATTTATAAATTATTTTTTATAATTAAAAATCATGAAAAAAATCATTTGCACAGTTATTATTTTCGCTTTTTTAGCGAATGTGTCGGCACAGCTTAAAGTTGATTCGACAGGACGGGTGAGGATAGGAACGGCAAGTCCCCAGTTTAAGCTGGATATTACCGGGGATACCCGTGTTACCGAAGGTAGTATTTATTTGGGAGATGCATCCGGTTTTTTGGGTACAATCAATAATGATCCTGTTAGATTTAAGGTCGGCCACGATTTGGCTGGAAATACGGGAAGTTTGGAAAATGGCAGCGTATCTTTCGGATATCAGGCGCTTTTTTCCAATACAAAGGGCAGTTCCAATACCGCAATTGGAAAATATGCACTTTATAGTGATATAGCAGGTGTTTACGGTACTGCTATTGGATGGGGAGCACTATACTACAATACAACAGGCAGTTTCAATACCGCAGTTGGAGAGGGGGCACTACAATACAATACAGCAGGCAGTTCCAATACCGCTATTGGTTATAATGCAGGTGTCAATTCCGGTAGTTTCCTGAATAATGCTACAGCTATCGGCTATAATGCACGTGCTACCTCCAGGGATCAGGTAAGAATCGGCAACAGCAGTGTTAAGAGCATTGGCGGATATGTTGGATGGAGCAATATTTCAGACAAACGGACAAAGAAAAACATTCGGACGGATGTACCGGGACTTGCTTTCATCAACCGCCTGCAACCGGTTACTTTTAATCTTGATTTGGACGCCATAGATGGCTTGCTAAAAATTGACAGGACGAAGAACAGGCCAGGCGAAAAAGAGTTGTCTCCGGAATTGGCAGAGATAAACAGAAAAGCACGGGAAGCTAAAGAAAAAGTGAAACAGACCGGTTTTATAGCGGAAGATGTAGAAGATACAGCCAAAAGCATCGGTTA
Organism: Dysgonamonadaceae bacterium; assembly: GCA_031257875.1. GTDB lineage: Bacteria > Bacteroidota > Bacteroidia > Bacteroidales > Azobacteroidaceae > Azobacteroides. The sequence continues at coordinate 5,877 of JAIRNV010000016.1, read as the reverse complement.
CGATTTCAGCGGTGTGGATGTGGACGAAACCGGCATCTACGGATTGCGGTATGCGGAATTTGTTGTTCCGCTGGTGAAAGCCGTGCAGGAACTCGGCGAACACAACAACCGCTTGCAGGCGCAGGTTGATGAATTGTCGGCCATCGTTCGCCAACTGTCAGGAAAAGCCGGCAATGCGAATGATTTTAACGGAACAGGAGGTAAGTGATGAAACAAATTTTTATTTTTATAATGTACATGGCTTTAAGCATGGAGTTATACGCCGGAGACAGCAATAGCGCAGATAATGCAACCGTCCCGTCATTAACCGGTAACAAATGGAAACTGCTCGGAATTGTAGATGTAAAAACAGGCGAATTAAAAGCGCTTAAATCCTATACTGTCGACGGGAAAGACTGTGAAAAGTGCTATACGGTAACATTTAAGGAAGACGGTACTTTTACCGGATTTTCAACTACAAATGAACTGTACGGGAATTACCTGATTAATTATTCCACTCATGATTTTAAAATATCAGGGTTAGGCGGAACAAAGATGGGTGAGTTGGGAGACGGTCAGATATATGATGTTATTTTACGTACAGTTCAATCATTTAATTTGGTTGAAAATGAACTGAAATTATATTACAATAATAAAAATAATTATCTCTCATTTAGTGAGCAGGATACAACTGTATTGCCCCCCTGTGAACTGAAAACGGCGTTTCTCGGCGTGTTTGCAACGGAAGCCATTATCCTGAAAAAAGCACCGGCAGGCGACTTTGTTGCTCCATACATCGTACTTTCTTCTGTATATGAAGGTAAAATAGATTTGATTCAACAATTGCAAAAAACGCGTATAATAAGAAGAATTTGTAATTTTCCTCAATATGCTTTAAACTGGGATGTTCCGGAAAAAGGATTGTCTGTTATACTTAAGGGAAAATCTTATATTTACGATGGATTTGAACCTCATAGTGCCGATGAGATACATTATGATCTGGAATTGTTAACAATCAAAAAGAAACAGCCATGAAAAAAATAATAACAGTTTTAGTCATACCGTTTATTTGCCTGTCCGGTTTTGCACAGTCCAGTTTCTTTTACGGAACAGGGGGAGAAAAAATCCATTTTAAAATACGCAAAGATATGGTTTTGATTAGGGCAAAACAGGAAGCAAAAGAAAACATTTCACACTTATTCAAAAATATTGAAGTAAGCAATCCGGAATTTATCATTGCGACAATTGATACCGCGCAAATACAGATGGAGAATCTTCAGCAAAATCAGGACATAGATGATATTACCTGTATGCTGGAATATTCGGATGGAGTTTTACAGGCTCCGACGGAAGGCGTATTTGTAAAATGCAGGGAAGGGCAAACAATAGACCGGATAATAAATAAGGTGAATCTGCAGAAGGCCGTTAAATCCGTTCGATTGATCAACTCAAAACAACAGATTTTCAGGGTAGAACTGAATGTGAGTCTGAATGATATGATGGATATGGCGATACGCTTTTACGGGACAGGCCTGGTTGAATTTGCCGAACCCGATTTTATGCGCTTGTTGCATTCTGACGCAAATCCATATTTTCCATATCAATGGGGATTGAAAAATACCGGACAAATTGGAGGAATTGCGGGTTGTGACATAAAGGCAGACTCTGCATGGGAAATGACCAAAGGCGACAGCAATATAAAAGTTGCGATAATTGATGTAGGTGTAGAGTTAACCCACCCTGACTTGGCAGGTAATATTTTACCCGGCTTCGATGCAACGACCGGATCTTCCGGAGGATCGGGCGGAGGAGCGCAGGCTGAAGATTATCACGGTACCTGTTGTGCCGGAATAGTTGCCGCCCTTGATAATAATATTGGCATCATTGGCGTCGCGCCTCAATGTAAAATAGTACCGATCCGAATTGCTTACAGTTTTTATATTGGAGGAGTGAAGTATTGGGCAAGATCCGATGAGTGGACAAAAAAAGGGATTGAATATGCATGGTCAACAGCAAAAGCAGATGTGTTGAGCAATTCATGGGGAGGTGGATCTCCATCTGAAACAATCACAATCGAAATACAAAATGCTGTAACAGATGGCAGGAACGGAAAGGGATGTATTGTTGTATTTTCCACAGGGAATAACGGTTCCGGCACAGTTACTTATCCGGCGTCATTGGCAACCGTAATTGCTGTTGGCGCCATGTCACAGTGTGGCGAACGAAAATCGAATAATTCCTGTGATGATGAAAAATCATGGAGTAGTAATTATGGTATGGCATTGGACATTGTCGCTCCAGGAGTCAAAATTTACACAACCACTTTGAATGAAGATTATATTTCTGATTTCAGCGGAACATCCGCCGCCTGCCCGTTTGTATCGGGTGTTGCTGCCCTTGTTTTATCGGTTGATCCAAGTCTTACGGGACAACAGGCAAGGAATATTATAGAAAGCACCGCCCAAAAAGTAAGAACAGACTTATATAACTATTCCACCACAGAAGGACACCCCAACGGCACCTGGAAAGACGAAATGGGTTATGGTTTGGTTAATGCTTACGCGGCAGTTCGAGCTGTCTGTCCGAAAGTCGTTTATTTCACCGATAAAACCGTTACCGCCGATACAACAGTTATTTCCTGCGGCGACATCAACATCCGAAACGTTACCGTCAACAAACCGGCCAGGCTAGCACTCAAAGCGGCAGGCGAAGTGAATATTATCAGTTGTTTTGAAGTACAACCGGGCACTGAATTAGAAACCGTAAAAATCCAATAATGCTTTACGCAGAAGCGGGGCTATTCGCTTCTGCTTCTGCTTCATTTATCAACATTCAATATAAATTATTTATGAAAACAAAAATTTTATTCATAACAGGTCTTATCCTGTTTTTTGCTTATGGATATTCCGGTAACGGCGAATTATCCAAAAACGGCAGTACCGCAAATAATGTAAACATCCCGTCATTAAATAGCAATAAAACCTCTGACTGGAAAGTCAAATCACTGAATCTGTCCGGGGAACTGGCAAATATTTCATCTCCTCCTGCAAAAGCGCTTTATCCGGATATTTCAATACTCATACCGGATACAGTAAAAGGAAATATTACTGGCAATACTTTTCTAAATTATATTTGGGTTGACTTTGAGATAAAAGGTAATCAACAAATTAACTTCAAAAACTATGGCGGAAGCAGAATAGCAGAAGATAACTGGGGTCGTGCTTTCGAAGATAATTTACGGAATACCGTAAAATTCAATATTTCAAATAATGAACTGGTATTTAAGGATTCTCTGGATAAACCGGTGATTGTATTTATTCCCAAATAAAAATCAATTACGGGTTACCCTGCCCGACGTAGCGAAGACGCCAATGTCATCAGGTTAAAATAAATAATGATAATATTTCCTTAACCTTATTATCTTATTTATTTTTATCACTAAGTAATGCGAAATAAACAAGATATTGCAGTTTTAAACTTTTCCTCCGTGTCCCTCCGTGAAATCCACTCCGTGAAACTCCGTGTTTAATAATTTTTTATAACACAGAGTTTCACGGAGTGGGTTTCACGGAGGGACACGGAGTTGATGGTTACTTGTTATTTATTTTGTATTCCTTAATGCTTTCGGATACTTGCCTTGAGTACAGCAAACGCTGAAAAAGTTTTTTGAGATTTGCCCCGAGTGAGGCAAGTTCCAAAAAATTTTTTTGAGACTTGCTGTGAGTGTAGCAAACTCCAATTATTTCAAATTAGTAATGCGAAATAAACAAGATATTACAGTTTTAATCTTTCCCTCCGTGAAATCCACTCCGTGAAACTCCGTGTTGTGAAAATTATTAAACACAGAGTGGATTTCACGGAGGGACATGGAGTTGATGGTTACATGTTATTTATTTTTTATTCCTAAAAATTAAAAAAATATTATGCGAACAATTGGTTTATTTTTATTGGCAGCGGCATTATGCCTGCATTCACCTGCCGGTTTTGCAACGAAACCGGCCATCGACGCCGGTCTGGAACTCATCCGCCAACAGACCGTCGAAGCCCACCTCGCTTTCCTCGCAAGCGATGCCCTCGAAGGGCGCGAAGCGGGAAAGCGCGGCGGGCGCGTGGCGGCGGAGTATATTCAAGCGGAATTGAAAGAATTGGGAATAAAACCGTTCTTCGATACCCATTTGCAGTTGTTTGAAGCATACAGTCCCGCGCGGGAAAAGCATATTGACTTTCAGGTCAATCCCGATTCCATCGCCAGGTACAGGCAGTTGCCGGCTTACCGCAGATTGAGTTTGCAAAATGTTGCCGGTTATATCGAAGGCGAACGGAAAGAGGAATATGTAGTTATCGGCGCCCATTACGACCATCTGGGCGTTGATGATTTGCTTGTCGGCGACCGGATTTATAACGGCGCGGACGATAACGCCGCAAGCGTTGCGGCATTGCTGCAAATTGCCCGTGCGTTTGCCGCAAACGGTGAAAAGCCGTTGAGAAGCATTATTTTTGCATTTTGGGACGGTGAAGAAGTCAATTACTTAGGTTCGGAATATTTTGTGGAAAATTTCGGAAACACGGCGTCCATCAAAGCATACATCAATCTCGACATGATTAGCCGCGAAGGATTGATGCCGGTTCTTTATCCGCAGTTCGAGATACCGGAAACCTCTGCGGAAAATACGGCTACGGGCAATCAGTTTCATCTGCTTTATACCGAAGAATTAACGCAAGCCGGCGAACGCCTGCAGGAGGAAATCCGCAATCATCGGCTGAACATCGAACCCAAACCGGCTGTTATTGCCCCGCAGTCGCGCGGAAGCGACTATCTGGCTTTTTCGCTTCGCAACGTGCCGGTTCTGTGGTTCTTTACCGGTCTGCATCCCGATTATCACACTCCTGATGACGAAATTGACAGGGTGGATTGGGAAAAACTGGTCAATATTACGAAAGCAACGTATTTAAGTATCAAATTATTGGCTACTCCCCCTCCTTTGGAGGGGGTTGGGGGGAGGTTATGAAAAAGTATCTGTATTTTGTTCCCCTGATATTGTTACTGTCCTGTGCCAAAGAAAGCGGACGTAAATATTATCAAACGCTTGATTTCTATACGATGCAGAGCGGCGGTTCGCTTACGTTGCTGGAAAAATTCAAGACCTGTCAGCAGACGACCGGCGTAACTTGTGGCCCGAGTTGTGCGTTAATGGTACTGGATTATTTCGGCCAGCTGAACGGCTACGACGAAATGAAGTTGAAAGCATTGCGCGGGACAGCGCAGGACACTACTTATTTGAGGCATTTGTTGAATATTTTCGATGCGGCAGGCGGTGTTGACTATGTTTCTACTTTCGATTACGACAAAAAAGATATTACGTCTTCCCTGCTTGTTGATTTTTTGAAGAAAGGAGCGCCCGTAATTATCGGTACAAATGAATGGGGAGGCCATTGGCAAATTGTAACAGGATACGACACAATGGGAACCGAAACAACCCAAGACGACGTCGTGATTCTGGCCGATCCCTACGACCGCACCGACCACCGTGAAGATGGTTATATTGTGTATCCGTTTGAAAACCTGTATGACGGTAACTGGCGTAATTATTACGATCCCGATTTCAAATGGGGCTTGTTTGTCGCCGTTTTTCCGGAAGCAGGTTAATTTAGGCGCGAAAGGGTGAAGGCATGAAAGGGCGAAGGCACAAAGACATTGATATTTTCATTATTTCTTCGTATCGTGACGCCTTCACGCCTTCGCGCCTTCGCGCCTTCGCGCTTTCATATAAACAATTACTTAATTCTACTTTGACAGATTAGAAAAAAAATAAAAAAAAACAGCTAAATATTTGGCATTCAGTATAAAAAGTATTAAATTTGCAACTCAATCGAGAAACAAACAAACAGATCAATAGA
>JAIRNV010000012.1 GCA_031257875.1 Dysgonamonadaceae bacterium | reverse complement strand
AAAACGCTCGCAGTGCAGAGCACGCAAATCTTCTTCTGTAAATTCTACTTTTTCCATAGTCGTCTTTTGAGTGCAAAGATAATAAATATTTCTCATATTATGACCGAGTATAGTATAATTAAACCGTTTAACTAAACACACACGAATCAATAAACCGGTTAATATGCATAAAAAACTGAGGCAGGAAATGACTTAAAAAAATAAACACTTAACGACACATGATTATACAATTGTTGGAATTTATTTATTAATTTGACAATAAAGGTAAATCGAATTCCTGAAAAACCGCACTAAAAAAACTGAATCTTGTACAAAATCGCCGCTTTCGGATACAAAACCGCCGTTTTATGGTACAAATTCCATATCCCGGTCTTTACCGGAGGTATCTAACCGGTAACGCCTGCATGTTCTCTTTCGCAGGTGCGGGACTGATTTTTCCGCCGCCTGTCATGCAGTGCAAGGATACACAGCTTCGTCCGAACAGGACACGACAATTTGAAATTCACCCGTGTATGTGGATCATTGCCGTGATGTTTTCGTGTTAAAAAAATAAAAAAATAACAAAATACTCGGCTTTTTTCTCTAATTTTGCAACACATTGGGGAAATTTTAGCCCCACTTAAAAAATTAGCAATTTTTGCAATAAAAAGAATGAAAAATAAACATGCGATTTCACCGGCGACTTTTATCAATTCAAAAGTAACAGTTATTGTCAGTATTTCTTTAGTGCTTTTTCTGTTGGGTTTGGTTTTTTTATTGGCCGTATTTGCCAATAAATTATCCGTTTACATGAAAGAGAGCCTTTCGTTTGATATCGTTCTTTCGGATGATACGGAAGCAGGACAGGCCAATTCCCTGTTGATACAGCTGGAAAAAGCGCCTTTTGTAAAAACCGTCCAGTATATTTCAAAAGATGATGCCGTCAAGCAATATATCGGCGAGGATCCTTCGGCGTTTTTGGGGTTCAATCCATTGCCTTCGATTATCGTTGTAAATCTAAATTCCCGCTATACTGAGGCCGATAGCCTGCCCGTCATAGAAAAGGCAATCAAAAATTTTTCGACCAATGTAAGTTCCATCGAATACAGGAACGATTTGTTACAATTGGTCAATACGAATTTGAAAAAATTAGGAATCATTTTTTTTATTTTGGCTATTGTTTTGTTTATTATTTCTTTGGCTTTGATTAACAATACCATTCGATTGATGGTGTATTCCAAACGTTTTTTGATTCATACGATGAAACTGGTCGGCGCCACAGGCGGATTTATTCGCCGGCCTTTCATTCAGGCGAATTTTTTGATAGGATTTATTGCGGCTATTCTCGCTAATGGCTTGTTATTTTGGTTTTTATATTATCTGGCAAACAAGTTGGGCGATGCTTCGGTGGGCGGTGGAATCACTCACATTTCGGATATAATCAGTTTCGATGCATTATATATGGTATTCGGCATGGTGATGGCTTTAGGCATAATGATTTCTACCGTGACAACATTTTTTGCTGTAAACCGTTATGTCAATATGGAAGGTGATGATTTGTATTATATTTAAAGTTACAAGTAGCCGGATTACTCGTAACTCATAGATTTATATAACTTAATTTTTTACACATACTTATATTAACAACAATGGATAAAAGAGATTTTATTTTCGGGAAAGAGAATTTTATCATTTTAACTGTATCAATCTTATTGGTTATCACAGGGTTTTGGTTAATGTCGGGAGCAAAAACGACCGAAGAAACGGGTTTTGATCCTGCAATTTTCAACGCACGGCGGATTATAATTGCACCGATTGTGACGATGACGGGTTTCATTCTGGTGGTTTGGGCGATTTTCAAAAAACCGAAAGATGAAAAAAAGTAAGTCATTGAAAAACAATAAGCATGGATTGGTTTCAAACGATTGTTATAGCCATTGTTGAAGGTTTGACCGAGTTTTTGCCGGTATCTTCCACCGGTCACATGATTCTTGCACAAGGAATTATGGGTGTGGAAAGCGATGATTTTGTCAAGGCTTTTACTGTTATTATTCAATTCGGCGCTATTTGGTCTGTTTTGGTTTTGTATTGGAAAAGATTTTGGCAGACTTGGGATTTTTACCGCAAATTGTTGATAGCCTTTATTCCCGCAGCCGTCATCGGTTTTTTTGCAAGCGATTTTATCGACTCCTTACTTGAAAATGTTTGGGTTGTGTCCATTATGTTGATTATCGGCGGATTTTTTATGCTTTTTGTGGATAAATGGTTTACTTATCCCGAAAAAGATGAACCTGAAATGACTGATTCAACGGCATTTAAGATTGGTTTGGCACAATGTGTCGCAATGATTCCTGGCGTGTCGCGCTCAATGGCTACGATTGTGGGTGGAATGGCGCAAAAATTCGGCAAGAAAACGGCGGCGGAATTTTCATTTTTTCTGGCAGTGCCGACGATGGTGGCCGCTTCGGGTTACAAATTTTTGAAGTTGCTGCTCAACGACGATTCAAGGCAATTGTTAATTGATAACATATATATATTGATAGTTGGAAATATCGTTGCATTTGTCGTAGCAATGGCAGCGATAAAATTTTTCATCGGATTTCTGACCAAATACGGCTTTAAGGCATTCGGTTATTACCGGATTTCGGCAGGTTTGCTGATTTTAGTCTTGCTTTATTGCGGTTTCCACCTCGAAGTGATATAACTATGGATTTTCAGGAAGGCGAGATTTTGTATTTCGACAAACCGCTTCATTGGACTTCTTTTGATTTGGTGAATAAAATAAGGTATGAAATTTCCCGTTTCTTAAAAATAAAGAAGATTAAAGTTGGACATGCAGGAACGTTAGACCCTTTGGCAACCGGCGTAATGATTGTTTGTACGGGAAGGGCGACGAAAAAAATAGAGGAACTTCAGTATCTTACGAAAGAGTATGTCGCTACTATGCGGTTGGGCGCTACTACGCCTTCTTTCGACCTGGAAACGGAAGTAGATGCGGTTTATAATACGAGTCACATTACAAAAGAAACCGTAGAATCCGTATTACAGCGGTTTACAGGAAATATCGAACAAATTCCGCCGGCTTATTCGGCCGTTAAAGTGCAGGGTAACAAAGCTTATGATTTGGCGAGAAAAGGAATTGCGGTAGAATTGAAGCCCAAATTATTGGTTATTGATGAAATAGAACTTTTGTCATTCCACGGGGATGAAATAGAAGTGCGAATCATTTGCAGTAAAGGGACTTATATTCGGGCATTGGCAAGAGATATCGGAATTGCGCTGGATTCCGGCGCTCACTTAATCCGGTTGCAGCGAACGAGAATCGGAGATATTACAATAGATAAATGCTTAAAAATTGCTGATTTTTATGAAACTCTCAAAATTCAAATTTAACCTTCCGGACGAATCTGTTGCTTTATTCCCTGCCAAAAACAGGGACGAATCGCGTTTGATGGTCGTTCACCCGAAAACGGGGAAAATTGAACACAAAACATTCAAAGACATTCTCGGTTATTTTGGAGATAAAGACGTTTTTATTTTCAACGATACGATGGTTTTTCCCGCCCGTTTGTACGGGAACAAAGAAAAAACGGGTGCAAAAATTGAAGTTTTTTTGCTTCGCGAATTGAATCCCGATCTCAGACTTTGGGATGTTTTGGTCGATCCTGCCCGGAAAATCCGCATCGGCAACAAACTTTATTTCGGCGAAGACGATTCGATGGTAGCTGAAGTCATTGACAATACGACTTCCAGAGGCCGTACTCTGCGTTTCCTGTATGACGGGCCTCACGATGAATTTAAAAAAGCATTGTATGCATTGGGTGAGATGCCCCTTCCCGGCCATATTAAACGAAAAGTAGTTCCCGACGATACGGAACGCTACCAAACGATTTTCGCGAAAAACGAAGGCGCTGTGATTGCTCCCGCATCCGGGTTGCATTTCAGCCGCGAGTTGATGAAACGTCTGGAAATCAAGGGATGCGAGTTTGCTTTTATCACCGTACATTCCGGCTTGGGAACTTTCAGGGATATTGATGTGGAAGACTTAACCAAACACAAAATGGATTCCGAAGAAATCATAATCGGAGAAGAAGCCGTGAGAATTGTCAATCAGGCAAAAGACGAACACAGGCAAATTTGCGCCGTCGGATCTTCAGTTTTACGCGCTATTGAAAGTACGGTTACCACAAGAGGGCATTTGAAAGAATATACCGGATGGACGAACAAATTTATTTTTCCACCGTACGATTTTTCGGTAGCAACCAGTATAGTTACCAATTTTCACATGCCGCTATCGACCATGTTAATGCAAACAGCCGCTTTCGGCGGATACGATTTCATCATGGAAACGTATGACATAGCCGTCAAGGAAAATTACCGGTTCGGCGCTTACGGCGACGCCATGCTAATTATATGACCGCATGTTTAGCGTTAGGAACGAATTTGGGCGACAGGCGATTCAATCTGCAAGAAGCCTTATTATTAATAGCCGGAAACATCGGGAGTTTTTCGGCTATTTCTTCTGCTTATGAAACCGAACCCTGGGGCTTTGCGTCTGACAATAAATTCCTCAATCAGGCAGTAACTGTTGAAACGGAATTAAGTCCTGTGGAAATACTTGCTCAGACACAGGCGATAGAACAGGCAATCGGGCGTAAGGAGAAAACACTTCACATTTATCAAGATCGCTTGATTGACATTGATTTGATTCTGTATGATCAATTTGTTATAAATACGGAGAAACTGCAACTTCCTCATCCGCTTTTTCATGAACGGCGGTTTGTTTTGGAGCCTTTGTGCGAGATTGCGCCGGATTTGGTTCATCCGGTCTTGGGGAAAACTGTGGCGCAGCTTTTGCGGGAATGACAGGGCTTGCAACAGCGCTACGGCAATTTGATTTGAATCTGCGTAATTTTAGATTACAAATAAAATTCGGTTTATATAATACTTTTGTAATTCATAAGCCACACCCCGACAATACAATGAAAGGGTATCGGATGAAGCAGATTTTAGATTATTTGAAACAACACAATAAACTAACAAATTAGAGTACGAAGGTTATTACGGCAGTATTGAATATAGCGTAAAAGATAATTGCCTTTACGGTAAAGTGATGGATATGCCGAAAGATTTAATCAGTTACGAGGGTAATACTGCGTCTGAACTCTATGAAGATTTTAAGGGCGCGGTAGATGATTATTTGGAACTGTGCAAAAACAACGGACGAAAACCTCATAAAATCCTATTCCGGCACGCTAAATATACGCATATCGTCGGATATTCATTGCAGGGTTGCAATGGCGGTGGCGAGCAAAGGAACAAGTATTAGTTCTTTTATTCTTAATTCAATAGAAAAAGAGTTGCAGGCTGCATATTGAAAGGAGTTCAAAAAACAAATTTATTAAAAGGAAACATCTTACTTTAATCCATCCTACTGCCATGTTGATTATGTGAAATCAGGATTAAACAAAATTGAAAATATCCGTAAGGCAGGTAGCCGGCGCGAGGTGAGAACCCCGCACCTCGCTTGGTTGATGAAATGAATCCGTTCATCGCCGGAACCATTGCTTTTCTTTACGGCTTTCCATAACTGCCTGTCATTGTTTGCGCCTCTACACCCTAACACTAATAAACAAGTAAATGGAATCCTCATTTTTTTAGTGTTAGTGGTTAATCATTAGTGTTTAGGAATTATTTTTTATCTCAATACCGAAAGTAAAACCGCGCTTCACCCGTTCAATTAATTCGGGGATAAGGTCTTCATATTCACCGACGATACCAAAATCGGCATTGCGGAAAATCGCCGCCTTGGGATTACGGTCAATGGCCACAACGCCGCCCGATTCTTTCATTCCCGCCAAGTGCTGTATAGCTCCCGAAATACCGATAGCCACATACACTTTGGGACGAACCGTTTTACCTGTCTGCCCTATTTGACGGGCATATTCCGCATGACCTTCGTCGACTACGGCGCGGCTGACCGCCCATTCGGCTTTTAATCCTTTGTCTTTAAGCGCTTCAGCTAATTCTTTTACCAGTTTGAGACCGTCGGAAGTTGCGCCGCGTCCGCCGGAAACGATTATTTCGGCTTCAAAAAGATTTTGTAAACCGCCACCGCCACGAACCGTCTCAAGTATTTGAGCGCGAAAATCTTCTTCTACAAATTCCGGTTTGAATTTCGATACGGCGCCGGTGCGTCCTTCCACCCGTTGCGGTACTTCAAACGTACCTGCCCGCGCCGTCGATATTTGCGGATAAACGAAACCGAGAATAGTAGCCAGTTTGCTTTCCCCATAAGTCGGACGGTGGGAATGCAGTATCGGACAGATGATTTTTTTGTCCTTGCGGTTGATGTATTCGCCGATTTCAAGACCCGTACAGTCGGCAGTAACGCCGCTACCGGTTTTCACGGCGATGCGGGGCGCAAGTTCCCGTCCCGAAGTAGTTGCCGCAAAGAGCGCGATTTCCGGCTTTTGTTCCTTGATAATCTGCGCAATAATGTCCGCAAACGGTAAAACCAAATATTCTTCCAGTCTATCGTCTTCAACCAAAATCACTTCATCCGCACCGTGTTCAAAAAGCGTCCGGGCCAAAGGCGCTACATTTTTGCCTATCAATACCGTTTTAATTTTCGTATCGTTGTCCAATTGTTCGACCAGATGACGGGCAGGCGTAAACAGTTCCAGTGAAGGACGGGCAATCTGTCCGTTGGCGATTTCCGCCCAGGTCAGAATATGTTTGTTGTCGCCGCGCGTATCAATTACCGGAAAATCGGGTCTTTCTTTTTCGGTTTTTTCTTTTACTTCTTTGTGTTGCAGTACATTGCCGCATTTTTTCATATTGGCAATCAAGTTATCCACCAGGGCAGATTCGGTTGTGCCTTCGCTCAATACAACCGGCGGGCGTTCACTTTCGATATTGGCAACCGCAGCCACAATCGTAGGCGAACCGCTAAGGCCAATCTTTTCCGTACCCAGATGAATATCTTCCACGCCAAACACTTTCACCGCCATATTCCGCGCTTTGATGGCGCCGACGAGTGAAGGCTTGCGGGGCGGAATACCTGTCGGCGTGAGGGAAACCAGACAGGGCACCGGCAGTTGCATCATCTGGTAACCGCCTTCGATAATGCGTTTAGCGATGATGTTTCCTTTGCCGTCGGGTTTAGCCGATTCGCAGAAAGTGGCTTGCGGGATTCCCAGATTTTCAGCTACCTGCGAAGGAACATGCGCCGTATCGCCATCGCTGGTTTGACGGCCTGCAAAAATTACAAACGGTTCTTTGGAGTCTTTCGTAAACCCTAAATGTTTCAACATGGTGGAAATAGCCAGTCCCGTTGCATAAGTATCCGACCCGCCCAATTTACGGTCGGACAAGAGATAAGCTTCGTCATAACCCATCGAAACAGCTGTTTTCAACGCGGCTTCAAACGAGCCGGGTCCCATTGAACAAACAATCATCCGTGCATCGGGATAGTGTTTTTTGAGTTGAAGTCCTGCCTCCAAACCGAATTGGCAGTCTATATTAATAATTGATTTTGCCCTGGTACGGTCCATTAAACCGTCGTCGCCCATCCGCATTTCGTTGGGAAGAGGCACTTGTTTTATTAACGTTATAATTGTCATATTTTTAATTTTTAATTGATAATTGATAATTGACAATGAAAAATGGAGAATAACGACAATGATGCTTTAAATGATCAATTATCAATTATCAATTCTCCATTATCAATTGAATATTACATGTTTTGATATTCCGGCCCATTCCCACCGTTAGGCGCAGTCCAGGTGATGCCGCTGCCAGGTTCTTTGATGTCGCAGGTTTTACAATGCGCACAGTTTTCGGCGTGAATACGCAACTCCTTGTGTCCGTTGCGGCCGGTATGTATTTCATACACTTCGGCGGGACAGAAATACCGGCAAGGAGCGTCGTATTGCTCAATGTTCAGGTGATATGTCGAAGGATTGTTTACATGCAAATGAACCGCCTGTTCTTCGTCGTGATGTGCACCCGAATAGAAAATATCCGTTACTTTGTCGAAAGTGAGTATTTTATCAAATTCCAGCTTACCGGCAAAACGTTTTTTGAACGGTTTTCCCGAAAAATCTTTCAGTTTTCTGGTTGCATCCACATCGGTATGTACGCCGACTTTGCCGGCAAGACCCGCGCCTCCCGTTATTAGCTGCGTTCCGAACATGAAAGCGCCCGGTATCATTCCTTTGGCGAAAGCCTGCCGGAAATTGCGGACGGGATACATTTCCTTATATATATTGGAATCATCAATTTTTGTTCCGTATTCTTTTAATGTATTTTCCGAAAAATCGTTTTTAACGAATGCCGAAAGTGCCGTTTCCGCCGTCAGCATTCCCGAACGGATGGCCAGGTGTACACCTTTCAAGGCCGGCATAATCAGGAACCCGCCACTGTCGCCCACGATAAGCGCATGATCGACGTATGGTTTCGGCATGGAGTAGTAGCCGCCTTCGGGCAGTGTTTTCGCCCCGTATTCCAAAAGTTTGCCGCCTTTAAGTATTTTAGCCGCAACAGGATGTGTTTTCCAAACCTGAAATGCCGCATGGAAGTCGAAAGTCGGGTCGGCAGTATCCAGGCCGACTACCAGTCCGACTGCCGCTCTGTTGTCGTTCAAACCATAGATGAATCCCCCGCCGAACTCGTGTAAATTAAGCGGATAACCCATCGTATGATACACTTCGCCCGGAGCGATATTCCCTTCGGGAACACTCCATATTTCCTTACATCCCAGTGAGTAGACTTGCGGATTCCTGCCTTTTTGAAGATCAAACCTGTCAATAACGGTTTTTACCAGACTTCCGCGCGTACCTTCGGCAAAAACAGTGATTCGGGCTTCGATTTCCGTACCCGGCTGGAAATTTTCCAGCGGTTTGCCGTGGTGATCGACGCCAGTGTCGATGGTTTTTGCCCCGCGAATTTTGCCTTTGTCGTCATACAATACTTCGCTTACTGCAAAACCGGGATAAATTTCCACGCCTTTTTCTTCAGCTTTTGCCGCCAGGAAGCGGCACAATTGCCCCAAAGAAGCCGTATAATTGCCTTTATTGCCCATATAAGGCGGATGAACAGGCGATTTAATCGATCCCGATTCCCCCAAAAGCAAAATGGAATCTTTTGTAACTTTAGCATTGAGGGGAAACTCGCTGAAATCAACTTCAGGGAGTAATTCTTTCAATATTTCGACTCGAATTACAGCGCCCGATAAAATGTGGCTACCCACCGCCGTACCTTTTTCTACAAGTAAAATCCGGCGTTTCAAGTCATGCTTTTTCAGGAGGTCGGCCAGATGAATGGCGGTAGCTAATCCCGAAGGTCCTGCTCCGACAATCAAGACATCTGTCGAAACGGTATTTGTATCACTCATAAACTTTTAGATTGTTTGAAACATTAAATGTCAATAAATCGGAGGCCAAAGGTACGACAATAAATTTAAATTCCAAAAATAGTTGGTTTTCAATTTCAAATTGTCACATCACACCTGTCATTCCCGCGAAGGTGGGAATCTCATGATAATCCGTATGCTTTCAGGGGCTTTCGACAAGGCAGCGTGGTGTAAAAATATTACGGAAGCAATTATATAAATGAAACGAAATGTTTATTATAAATGAAAAATTGATAATGAAAGAAAGAGGACAATTGTTTATAATTGAAGAAAAAGATTATACTGAGATTAAAAAATCATCGCCACTATCGTGATTGACGACAATGGCGATGAAAATTACCTGTTAAAAATTGTTGAATAGAGGATATGATGCATTACCAAACACGGTAACTTATGGCTTCGCCATAAGAAAACCGGGTTGGCGTTTGATGAACATAACATGATTAAGCATTGGGGAAAATTTGACCGGTAATTATCAATCAATCTTTTGGACGGTTATATTGGATTAAACCGTGAAGAGGATTATATCTTGCTACGATTTTATCGTTACGATCTACCGCTTCCGAGATAAAATAGTAGTTGGGCCATGTGCCTTGATGGTTTTTGTCCTCATCAAAACAGAGATTGATGTTGGTCATAAAGGGTCTTGGACCCCACCATTCCTTATAGAGGGTTTTTAGTACTTTTTTAACAGGATATTGAGATGCCAGGGCAATGAGGGGATAATCGCCGTGCAGTTCATAATCCAGGGATGAAGGTTTGCTGTGGAACTTCAGAAGTTCCGAAGCTTCGGTTACCTTAAGGGGACGTTCGGTGTGATTGAGTATAACAAAATAGGTTTTTGCATGACTGCCGTCCTTACGGTAAAGATTATAGAAATATATAGCTTCTTTCAACCTGACCGGCCACGAGATAACGTCGCATTGATAACGGGCTCCCACAAATTCCAGACAGGGTTGGATTCTTAATACTTCAGCGTTTACCGACTTTATTGGAGTATCAATGTTGAAAAGTTTGACGGGTTGTTCAGGATAAACAGAAGTGCATAACAGGAGACCCGTAAAAATCAGCAAGAGAGTACAACTATATTTAAGCATAACTTTTAAATTTAATTAAACCGTGTTATCGTGTGCCTTCCGGCTTTAATTGTTACTAATTCTGTTCATTAATTGCTGCAAAGATACTAAAATTTTCAGATACACAACTTTTTATTCAGGCAGTTCACAGGGCAAACGTAAGAAAATTAATCTTTCAATCGGGAGCTACAGTTTGTTTTCTGCATCCGGAAATACCATTCGCTATCCGTATGGAAATTGTACATTTGATTATTTGTTAAGCGATTAAAGAAAGAATATATTTCCCGTAACCGGTTTTATCCAGTTCTTTTCCTAATTTTTCCAGCCGGCTGTTGTCAATCCAG
This sequence comes from Dysgonamonadaceae bacterium, assembly GCA_031257875.1. Classification (GTDB taxonomy): domain Bacteria; phylum Bacteroidota; class Bacteroidia; order Bacteroidales; family Azobacteroidaceae; genus Azobacteroides. The sequence continues at coordinate 2,206 of JAIRNV010000012.1, read as the reverse complement.
CCTTGCCGCCAAGCGATTTCTTCGATACAGGAAACATAAAAGCCTTGCCGTTTTTGAATGGTTGCCACAAAATTGGAGGCTTCCAGCAGGCTGTCGCTATTGCCGGTATCCAGCCACGCAAAACCCCGTCCGAAAATTTCTACTTTTAACTTTCCTTCCTCCAGATAAGTCCGGTTCAAATCGGTAATTTCGTATTCTCCCCGCGCCGAAGGTTTTAAGGCTTTTGCCCTTGCAACTACCGAATTATCGTAAAAATATAATCCGGGAACGGCGTAAGTTGACTTGGGTTTTTGGGGCTTTTCCTCAATGGAAAGGACTTTTCCCGACCCGTCAAATTCCACTACGCCGTAGGCTCTGGGATCTTTCACCGCATAGCCGAAGATACAGGCATTGTCTTTTACGTCTTTGGCTTTTGCGAGAATACGGCTGAAACTTTGTCCGTAAAAAATATTGTCGCCCAAAATCAGACAGGCCGGCCGGTCGCCGATAAACTGTCTGCCCAAGACAAAAGCCCGAGCCAATCCGTCAGGCTTCTCCTGAATGATATAATCAAACCGCATCCCCAAATTTTCTCCCGTACCGAGCAGTTCCTTAAACACGGGTAAGTCGCGAGGCGTGGAAATAATTAATATTTCCCTGATTCCGGCCAGCATCAAAGTCGATAAAGGGTAATAAATCATCGGTTTGTCATACACCGGCATGATTTGTTTGGATATGGATTTCGATAAAGGGTAGAGGCGGGTGGCGCTTCCGCCGGCTAAAATAATTCCTTTCATAATTTTAATTTAAAATTTAACGATTAACAATTAATCATTAACCATTAATCATTAATCGTTAATCGTTATTTCTTTCAACGACTTTCCAAGTTTATCCTTTTCGGATAATTTTAACAGCGATTTATCAATCGGGAATTGAATGGCAATGTCAGGGTCGAAACAATTCAACGTTCTCTCGGTGGCAGGGGAATAGCGGTTATCTACCTTGTAAGAAAACACAGCCGTTTCGCTCAAAACGAGAAAACCGTGTGCAAAACCCCTCGAAATAAAGAATTGCCTTTTGTTTTCAGCCGATAATTCTACTGCGTAATATTTCCCGAAAGCAGGAGAGTCTTTGCGGATGTCCACGGCAATATCCCATACTTTCCCGTCAATCACCCTCACTAATTTTGCCTGGGCGGTATCGCCTTCCTGATAATGCAGTCCGCGAAAAACCCCGTAAGAAGATTTGGATTCATTGTCCTGTATAAAATTGACAGTAGCGATTTGTTGCTCGAAAGTTTCCTTTTTATAAGTTTCCATGAAATAGCCGCGAGCGTCCGTGAAAACTTCAGGTTCTATAATCCACAGGCCAGGTATTTCCGTTTCAATATATTTCATAAATTATTGTTTGCATAGACGCCACAAAAGTATAAAAAATTTCTTTATAATGAATATTACTTTAAAACCAGATACGGAGTTTTCAGATCGGGTGGACGGGTTAGCGTTTAGCCGTAATTTTTTGTGACCTTATATTTATGCCTGTCTATATACTGTTCCGATGCGCCTCCTGCCGACCGTTTCACGGAGTGGATTTCACGGAGAAACACGGAGGGGAAAGACTTAAAACTGCAATATCTTGTTTATTTCGCATTACTTAATAAATTATCTATCTGTTTTTAGTCAAATGACAGTAACGTAAGTATAATTTCCCTTTTAAACAAGGGAATAAGGAACGGGAACAGTCGGAATCGACATCCTGTTCTTTAAAAATACGCCGTATGCAGTCGGAATCAACATTCTATTCTTTAAAAATACGCCGTATGCAATCGGAATAAACACTTGATTCTTTAAAAATACGCCGTATGCAGTCGGAATGAACACCTTATTCTTTAAAAATACGACGTATGCAGTCGGAATGAATACTTGATTCTTTAAAAATACGCCGTATGCAGTCGGAATAAACACCTGATTCTTTAAAAATACGCCGTATGCAGTCGGAATCGACATTCGATTCTTTACAGTGATGCACTGCATTTCTGTGATACCGTTTATGATAGATATGGTTATAGTGCAATAAGAGCAAAATGAAATGAAATTAATCTTTAATGATTAATTCTACTTTGACAGATTAGAAAAAAAATAAAAAAAAACAGCTAAATATTTGGCATTCAGTATAAAAAGTATTAAATTTGCAACTCAATCGAGAAACAAACAAACAGATCAATAGA
>JAIRNV010000200.1 GCA_031257875.1 Dysgonamonadaceae bacterium | reverse complement strand
CTTCCGGCTGAACAATGTTTTGTATGTTTTCCAGCGAACAGCACAGCACATAATATTTTCCACCTGCATTGAGCCGGTCGGCCAAATCCTGCAAATAGGTTGTTTTCCCGCTCTGCCGCGCCGCATGAATCACAAAATACTGTTTTCCTGTCTATCAACTTCTCCACGCCCTGCAGGCGGGAAGAAGCGTCTATCATGTAATGTTCCGAACTGTTACATGGCCCTGCTATGTTAAAGTATCTCATCGCTTAAAAATATTTTTGATTGTCCGGCAAAGATACTGTTTTTTACATATAACCCAATACGCCAAAAAAGATAAATGTTTTTTACAATAAGCCCCTTGCTTTCCCGTTACTATTAATCGGATAAACTATCGAAATGGGGAAAAAAATATCTACGGTCATTAGTCTTTTGCTGTTGAGCAACTTCCTTTCGGCACAGACTCAAAAGGTTCGGAATCAACCGTATGGTGATTATAAATTATATCACTTCGGGATTACTGTGGGGCTGAACTTTCAGGATATATTATTGACCAATTCGGGCTTGCCCGCTGAAAACGGGGAAACCTGGTACGGAACGATTCCGAATTATTCTCCGGGATTCACCGTTGGTTTGGTTGCCGATTTGTATTTGAATCCATCTATGAATCTTCGTTTTACACCCATGCTTTGTTTCGGCGACAAGGAATTTGAATTTGTGGAACAGGCAACCGGAGCGAGTTTCCAAACCGGTGTACGTTCCAATTATTTGCTGGCTCCGCTTGATTTGAAAATCCGTTCGATGCGGTTGAACAATTACCGTCCCTACGTCCTTGCCGGCGTATATTCCGCGATAGATTTAGGACGGAAAAAAGACGAGCCGGTACTTTTGAAACAAATGGATTATGGCATATCTATCGGTTTGGGATGTGATTTTTATCTTCCGTTTGTTAAAGTAATACCGGAAATCCGTTTTTGTTTCGGATTAGGCGATATATTGGAAAAAGACCGTTCCGACTTGACCGACCGCAGTCTGGCGAAGTATCCCGTTGCGCTTTCCAAAGGCGTTTCCCGGATGGTTGTTTTTACTTTTAATTTTGAATAATAGAAAACAATATGAAATCTAATTTATTTACTTTATTATTAGTTGTATTTATGTCGACTTCCTGTCATCCGAAGGCGCAAACCTACACCATTGAGACTACTTTAGGAAATATCAGGGTGAAATTGTTTGAAAATACGCCGCTTCACAAGGAGAATTTTGAAAAATTAGTTACGGAACAATTTTACGACAGCGTTTTGTTTCACCGCATTATTCCTCAGTTTATGATTCAAACGGGGAATGGCGCTACAAAGACGGCAAGCGCAGGGGAAAGGCCGGCCGGCGATGGCGATTTGGGTTATACGGTTCCTGCAGAATTTGTACCTGAAAATTTCCACAAGAAAGGCGCTTTGGCCGCCGCACGCATAGGAGACCAGGCGAATCCCGAAAAACGTTCGTCATGTTCGCAGTTTTACATTGTACAGGGGCGCACTTTTTCCGACGAGGAACTGAATGCGATTGAAACTCAAATGCACCTGACATTTACCGAATTTCAGAGAGGCATTTACAAAACTTTGGGCGGGGCGCCTTTTCTGGATCGGAATTATACCGTTTTCGGAGAAGTAACCGAAGGACTGGATATTATTGACAAAATTGCTTCCGTTCCGACCGGCCCCGGCGACTGGCCTTTGGCCGATGTCCGGATTCTTCGGATAGTCAAAAACTAAGAATGGACGATATCCTGAATGACGATTATTTTATGAAACAAGCCCTGTCGGAAGCAAAGACGGCTTTCGACAAAGGTGAAGTTCCCATCGGTGCGGTGATTGTCTGCAACCGGAGAATTATTGCCCGCGCCCACAACCTGACCGAAACTTTGAATGACGTAACCGCTCACGCCGAAATGCAGGCCATTACGGCCGCCGCTTCCGTTTTAGGCGGAAAATACCTGAAAGATTGTACGTTGTATGTAACCGTTGAACCCTGTCCCATGTGTGCGGGCGCATTGGCTTGGGCGCAGATTTCCCGGATTGTTTACGGCGCCGGCGACGAAAAAAGAGGGTATTCTACAGTTGCTCCGGCAATACTTCATCCTAAAACGCAGGTTTCTTTCGGGGTTTTGGCCGAAGAAGCGCAGGGGTTGATGAAACGGTTTTTTGCCCAAAAGCGGTGAAATCAGGTTATCGCAGTCTGTCATTTCCACGCAGGCGGGAATCCTATAACAATCCGTACGCTTTTACATAGGATTGGCTACCGCCGAACAAGGTGCAACAATAAGAATTGAACAAAAAAACGAGGCCGTTCTTTCAAACAGCCTCGTTCTTCATTAATAAATCACAGTAAGAAAAAATTAAAATATCAAACCTTAATAATTTTCAGTTTTCAAAGCGGATATTCATCAAAAGCAAACAAAACGGTCGACAAATATCTTTCACCCGTGTCGGGAAGAACAGCCACAATCGTCTTGCCTTCGTTACCGGGACGTTTTGCCACCTGAACGGCAGCATAAGCAGCGGCGCCGGAAGAAATACCGACCAGCAAACCTTCCTGTTTTGCCAACTCGCGACTGGTGCGAATAGCGTCGTCGTTGCTGACAAGAATGATTTCGTCAACCACAGCCGGATTGTACGTTTTAGGAACAAAACCCGCGCCAATACCCTGAATTTTATGCGGACCCGGTTTCCCACCCGAAAGTACGGGAGAATCAAACGGTTCTACCGCTACGATTTGTATTTTCGGATTGTGTTTTTTCAATATCTCTCCTACTCCGCTGACCGTTCCGCCGGTTCCAACACCCGAAATAAAAATATCTATTTTTCCATCGGTATCCTTCAAGATTTCCTGCGCCGTCGTCTTTTTATGAACCTCCGGATTGGCAGGATTTTCAAACTGTTGCAACAACACCGCATTCGGATTGCTTTCTTTCAATTCGATAGCTTTCGCAATCGCACCTTTCATACCGTCGGCGCCGGGCGTCAGCACCAAATTAGCACCCAAAGCCTTCAGTAAATTACGCCGTTCGACGCTCATCGTTTCAGGCATCGTCAATGTCAGTCTGTAACCTTTGGAAGCGCTCACAAAAGCCAGACCGATACCCGTATTACCACTCGTAGGCTCAACAATTTCACTGCCTTTTTTGAGGACGCCTTTCGCTTCGGCGTCTTCAATCATCGCCAAAGCAATACGGTCTTTCACGCTGGAAGCAGGGTTGAAAGCCTCTATTTTCCCAATTACATGCGCATTCAACCCATGTATTTTGTTGAAGTTAGAGAACTCCAACAAAGGGGTGTTTCCAATTAATTCCGTTAAATTTTTTGCAATTCGTGCCATTTTTTTTATAAAATAATTTTTAAAATATTTTTGCCACAAAAGTAATATATTTTTGCAATATAGACAATACCATAAATAAGGTATTTTTTCCCCGGATGCCATTTAAAATTTTCGCGGCCTGTCATTCCTCTTGTTGCGACAAGGTTTTACCTTGTTGCAACTATCCCGACAGGTTCAACCTGTCAGGATAGACGGCGCGAGGCACAGCCTCGCACCAACCGGGGATTCCCGCCTGCGCGGGAATGACAGAATGCGGCAACGGAAGATAATTTTTTGTACTTTTGCAAAAATTCACAGATAAAATCATGAACCCCAAAATATTTGATAAACTCAAAACGCTGGCCGAAGCGGCAAAATACGACGTTTCCTGCGCGTCGAGCGGTACCACGCGGAACAATCCGGGCAAAAACCTCGGTACAGCCGCCGGATGGGGTATTTGTCACAGTTTTACGGAAGACGGGCGGTGCGTTTCCCTGCTGAAAATCATGCTGACCAATCACTGTATCTACGATTGCGGATATTGCATGAACCGCCGGAGTAACGATATTCCCCGCAGTACGTTTGCCGTATCGGAATTAGTTGAATTGACGGTTGAGTTTTACCGCAGGAATTATATCGAAGGGCTGTTTCTGAGTTCGGGAGTCGTCCGCAACGCCGATTACACGATGGAGCGCATGGTGCGGGTGGCAAAAGATTTGCGGCTCGTTCACAGATACAACGGGTATATTCATCTGAAAAGCATTCCCGGAGCAAGTTGCGAATTGATTGCGGAAGCCGGCCGGTATGCCGACCGCCTGAGCTGCAACATCGAAATGCCTTCCGAAGAAAGCCTCCGCATCATAGCGCCCGATAAAGACTACCAAAGCGTTTATCGTCCGATGCACTACATACAGCAAGGTTTTCTGCAAAGCGCGGAGGACAGGAAAAAGTATCGCCATACGCCCCGTTTTGCACCGGCCGGACAAAGCACGCAAATGATTATCGGGGGAAGTCCCGACGATGATAACAGGATTCTACATTTGGCTAATGCCCTGTACCGGAGACCGGCTATGAAAAGAGTGTATTATTCGGGTTATATCCACCTCAATACCTATGATACCCGTTTGCCGGCATTGCCGGCGCCGCCTCTGGTTAGAGAAAACCGCCTGTACCAGGCCGATTGGCTGATGCGTTTTTATCAATTCAAAGTAGACGAAATTGTAGATGAAAAACATCCCAATCTTGACCTGGAAATCGACCCGAAACTGGCATGGGCTTTGCGGCATCCCGAAAATTACCCTGTAAATATCAATACCGCCGACTACGAAACGATATTAAGGGTACCCGGAATCGGCGTAAAATCGGCCAATTTGATTGTTTCTTCCCGGCGGTTCGGACGGCTCACTTCCGAGCATTTGAAAAAAATGGGCGTGGTGATGAAACGCGCCAGATATTTTATTACCTGCAATGAATTGCAGGCATTTACCGTGCAGGAAGCCGGTTCAGAATACATCCGGAGGGCTTTGACTGCTCCGCCGAAGGAGAAGAAGAAAGACGAGGGGCAGTTAATGATTGATTTTGAATAAATGCGTTGCTTTATATATAACAATACATTCGATGGATGTGAGGTGATGAAAAAAGTATTTTCTACCGGGATATAATCCCTATTTTTGCCCGGCCGATAATTACGTTTTTCTACAAAAAGAAATATTCAATGAAAATCCGTGTTATCCGTCTCGTCTGTGTTCTAATCACTCTTTTGAGACAATAAGCACACAGATAAAACGGATGATACGGATAGACACAGGTTTTTATATTAAGGTAATAAGGTGACGGGATATTTGCATGCGACAATTTGGAATTCACCCAAACCCTACAAACAAAATATACCACAATCATGATATTGCAGCATATCCCCGCTTCTTACCTTTAAGGGCTGTCCATAAAAAATCGGGCGGCTTTTTTATGGTGAAGGGTGAACAGTGAACGACAGGTCTTGCAACAGCACGGCGACAATTTGAAATGTACCCGTTACGAGTTACGAGTTACAAGTTACAAGTGGACGGATTACCTGTAACTTGTAACTAATTGAAGAAATTATTCACCCCTTGCTGTTCTCAAGTCCTTAAAAAAGTCCTCCATAAGCAGCAATTTGTCTTGATGTGGCAAATCAGTCGTTGTGTGCGGATTATCTTTAAGCAGCATCACAGACGGATTGTCGGTGTTATAGGGTTCCCATTCCGGTAAATCTTCGCCATTGGGGTCGCCGTATTTTGCAAAATTAGTCCAATATTTCATTATGATGTCCGAAAGTTCAGCGTCTTCTGTCGTTCGGTCGCCGGTTAAATGACCGAAGACATAATCTATTTCGGAACCATGAGCCGCACCGCGCGGCGAAGACGGTTGTGGCTGGTCGAAATAATAAAGATAAACTTTTGATTTTTTTCCTGGTGTTGACTGAAGTTTAGCCCAGGCATAGGTAGGCCAGGCAAAAATTGTTTCCCTGAATATATCGGCAGCCGAAGTATAGGTTTCCTCAATGGTAGTTGCGGGATAAGCTGCCAGAATGCGGTCGGCAAACGTCCCAAAACGTTCGCGAATGACCGTTTGATATTCCTCTACGCTTTCAGCCTCAATCGCAAATAAGGAGCCTTCGTCCGAATTGGTTCCTATCAACACGTTCACGTCATTATATGTCTCCTGTTCGTACAATTTATACTGGTCGCCAACAATAACACGACCATCCATCACAGGCCAAAATCCTCCCATGAGGCCGCTGAGATCATCTACAAATTTATCCGCCGGCATTTGCCGCAATTCGGCGATAGTCGTCGCACCCATACGTTTCGCAAAATCCTCTCCTTTCAGTTCGGCTGTCCGTAAGGGTTGCAGATAGGGCTGAATATCATGCGGCAAAGCAAGTTTACCCTGTTGAAGCGCTTGAACTGCCTGTGAGGGCAGAATACGATCCACAAAGCGAACCGAATCCTCAAGAACCGGGCCGAATGAACCGCCGCTTTCGCTTATCGCACCACTGAAAAGCCCTTTTGCCAAAGGCGATGCACAAAGCATACTGACGGAGAACCCTCCCGCCGATTCGCCAAAAACAGTAACCCTGGCAGGGTCGCCTCCAAAGGTTTCGATATTCTTTTGCACCCATTGTAAAGCGGCTATCTGGTCGAGCAGTCCGTAGTTTCCCGAAACCTGGTCGGGCGATTCGGCGGTCAATTCGGGATGAGCAAGGAATCCCAGGGCTCCTACCCGGTACCCGACAGTTACGACAATAACGCCGCGTTTCGCCAGTTCATCGCCGTGGAACTGCGCCAAAGAGGCCGAACCCATAGCGAAACCACCGCCGTATATCCAGACCATGACGGGTAGTTTTTCGCCGGTCGTTTTTGCCGGCGTCCATATATTCAGGTACAGGCAATCTTCCGAAAATTCCAGTTGATCGGCGCCCGGAATCATTTTTTGTTGCGGACAGGACGGGGCAAACTTACCGGCGGTATTAAATACGCCATCCCAAGCCTGAACGGGCTGCGGCGCTTTCCATCGCAAATCGCCTACGGGCGGCGCGGCAAAAGGTATTCCCCTGAAAACGTAAATGCCGTCTTCTAATGTTCCTTCCACTTTACCGCCTGCCACCTCTACACTTTCACTTACCTTTTCATCTAACTTCAAATCTTCGCTTTTGCACGAATACAAAAAAATGACGGCAAATGCCGCCAAAATAACAATGTTTCTCATTTTCTTAATTTTTATAATTTAAACAGGGACTTCTGTTCATTCACTCTGCTTTTGATTTTTCACAGCGTCGAAGTCCGTTAAAAACGCCGTTAAAATCAAAACAAAGGTAAAATAAATTTTTGAACAGTCGACATCGTTTTTGCGAAAATTATAGTGTCCGCCTTTTCTGCGGATTAACAAAATATACTACAATTAGGGTATTGCGGCACATTTTCCCTCTTCGGCAATTGTTTTTTTTATATATTTAAATGGCAATATAAAAAGTATGCTGCCGTAAAAATTTGGCAGTCATGCTATGATCGCAGTAAGTCTCCCGACAAAGTTTTGAGACTTGCCGTACATCTCAAATGATCAATTACAATTGTCATTTGTCAATTATCAATTAAATAAATAAAGCAGTCCTCAACAGTCGGCATGATTTCCGTCAAATTCGGAATCGTTTTATCTGCATCTCCGTTGAAGACAATATGCAAATATTCCCCCGACATAAAAGCGGATTTCACTCCGGGATTCTTTCTTAATTCGAGCAACAGCAGATAATTATTTCCGGAACGGGCTTGATACGGTTTTTCGGGAAAACCGGCGGTAATCTTTTCAGGCGTCTCGACGGAAAGAATTTTTCCATGCTGTTTACCTTTGCAGAAAAAATTCAAATAAAGAGATGAATTTATATGGTTTTTATATGTGCATGTGTATGTGTATGGTAGGGAATGACAGAATGCGACAAGCATGCAACTAAATAATTATAAACAAAAAAGCGCCCTCCATATCGCTATGCAAACCGGATATGAGAGGGCGCTTGACAAACAGATAAAAACATGACAAAAGTAGTACATTTTTTATTAATAACCATTTTATTTCCGTTTTTTTGGTTATACGCAGATTCAAGTTATAAATGCAACTTTTTTATTGATGTTACTAATGACCCTGCTTAAAGGAGAATCAAAGTTAAGCAATTTTCTTGGTCTTCTGTTGATTTTATGC
>JAIRNV010000179.1 GCA_031257875.1 Dysgonamonadaceae bacterium | reverse complement strand
TTCCAATTACGTAAAATATAAAAATACGCAATATGTAATAATTTTTTAAAACTTATAATATGTTTATTTATAATAAGATACAAAAACATATTACGTATTTTGCGGAAAAGTTAGGGATTGATTACGCTGTTGCCGGGCGCTTCGCCCGGCACGTGCACGGGCGTTTTGGCCGGCAGTTCGCGCAGTTCTTTCGAGGCGGCGATGCGGGCAACGAGTTTGTGTTTCAGCCTGTCCCGGTTTGTTAATGTTGACATAATATTAATATTAATATTAATATTTAAATAATAAATAATTAACCGCCACAAATATACTGTGCGCGGGATGAAAAGTCAATTATACTTTGCATTTCAAACTTGGGGTATGTAGTAAATAAGTGTTATATTTGCGCCCGAAACGATATAAAAATAATCACTATGACTTTTTCCATTATCACTGTTACCTGCAACGCCGCCCAATGGATAGAACGAACCATTCAAAGCATTATCTCTCAATCTTATTCCGGCATCGAATATATCATCGTGGACGGCGGCTCCACCGATGGAACGCTTGATATAATTACGGATTACAAATTACGGATTACGGATAAGGGGTGTCGGTTTCGATGGATTAGCGAGCCGGACGGGGGTATTTATGATGCAATGAACAAAGGTTTGAAACTCGCTACCGGCGATTACGTCTGGTTCATCAATGCCGGCGACAGCATCCATTCCCCGGATACCATACGGGAAATCGTAAATCAATTATCAACCGTCAACCGTCAACCGTCAATTATTTACGGCGAAACTGAAATTTCCGACACCCGGGGAAACAGTTCAGGCATGCGCCGGTTGAAAGCGCCCGAAAAATTGACTTGGAAAAGTTTCAAAATGGGAATGCTCGTTAGCCACCAGTCGTTTATCGTCAAACGGGAAATCGCCGGGGCTTATGATTTACAGTACCGTTATGCGGCTGATTTCGAGTGGTGTATCCGTTGCCTGAAAAAGGCGGATCATATTCTCAATACGCACCTGATACTGTCTTATTTTCTTGAAGCGGGTTTTAGTGCTGCAAACCGCAAAGCTTCTTTGAAAGAGCGTTATGAGGCGATGTGCAGATATTACGGAAAAATTCCTACCCAAATCAGGCATTTATGGTTTGCCGTTCGATTTTATTTTGCCAAATGGATCAAAAGAAAAATATAACTTTTATGTACGCTTTGAACAGATTTCGGGTATAAATCAAAATAATGTGGCTATCGGTCGATGTTTCATTTTTCCGCTGCATTAATTCATAAATTATTACCAAAAATACCATAAATAGGGTATTGCGGCACTTTTTCGATTCCTCTACCTTTGCATAAAAAAATAAAGTGCAGATTAATAACTATTAAAAATTTACGAGTATGAACAGGCATTTAGAAAAATTAGGTTTGATTGTGTTAATAGCCCTCAGCGGTTCGGTAAGTGCGCAGACAGCAGGCAAAACCGTCCATTCCGGACAACAGGATGTTGTTTTTATTAAAGGGCTTGGGTTTGTGGACGCTTTACTGGAAAAATGGATTTCCGAGTATTCAAAGGAACATTCCGATGTGGCGCTGTCCATTGCAGGTAAGGATGCCGGCGAACATTCGATTGAGGTTGTGCCGTTCGGGAAACAGAAAGGGGATTCTTTACAGGCTCAGGCGGCAACTGTCTCTTTCGGCCGGTACGCTGTTTTGCCGATTGCGGGAAAAGACAACGTATTGCCGGACGAGTTGAAAAAGAAAAAACTGAACGAAAAGCGGATCAAAGAGTTGTTTTTTGAAAAAGACTTCCTTGCGGACGACTACGAACCGGATACGAAGAAAAAATACGACGTTACGGTTTATTCGGGTAATCATTCCTGTTCCGTATCCCACCTGTTTGCCGGGCATTTCGGATATGATGCGGGCAACCTGAAAGGCAAAAAGATTGCAGGCGACGACATTTATCTGAACAGCGCGGTGAAAAAAGATGTCAAAGGGATCAGTTTCAACAGTCTGAGTTATGTTTTCAATACCGAATCAAGGCAATTAAACGACGGCATCGTGCTGTTTCCCTTAGACGTAAAGAAAGAATATGCCGAAATCCTGAACTTACAGGATTTGGATGAAACAATCAGGCTACTGGAAAACAAAGACATCGGCCTGATACCGGTAGAAGAATTGACATTCGTATTACCGGGGAAAATAAATCCTGCAACACTTCAGTTTCTGGAATGGACGCTTTCAAAAGGGCAGGACTATCTTCACTCCTGCGGTTTTCTCCGCTTAGACGGTAAAACGCTTGCCCGGCAGCAAAAGCAACTGTCCGAGCTGGAAACAAAGCTACTGGCGAACAAGTAATTTCTTCCCCTGTTGTCATTCACGCGAAGGCGGGAATCCCATGAAACGCGCACGGATTATTATGGGATTCCCGCTTTCGCGGGAATGACAGTGCGCGACATTATAAAATCATATCATTTTCAATAAAAAAAGCGTCCTCCCTATCACCTTGCAAACCGGATAAGAGGACGCTTGATTTTAAATCATATAAAATCATGACAAAAGTAATAAAATTTTTATTATTAGCATTTGTTTTTTCCCCGTTTTCCGGCTATGCACAGGGAGGCGAAGTGGAAATCAGCGGAAAGATTCTGGATGAGAAAACGCAGGAACCCGTTATTGGAGCCACAGTTTCGATAGTAAGCTCAAAAGGTGGGACTATCAGCGACATAGACGGAAATTTTTCTCTTCGCGTCCGGTCGTTGCCTGTTACTGTTTCCGTTGACTATTTAGGTTACAGGAGGCAGGAAATTGATATTTACGAATCCACGGAACCGCTGATTGTTCAACTCGCCGAAAGCGCCAATCTCCTGAATGAAATCGTGGTAATAGGCTACGGAACGCAGAAACGCAGCGACATCAGCGGCCTGGTAGCCTCGGTGCCGAAAGTGAACCTCGAACAGCCGCAGACTTCCTTCGACAACCTGCTGAGCGGCGCCGTGGCCGGCGTACAGGTTACACAGAGTTCGGGACAGCCCGGCGCATCGTCGTCTATCCGTATCCGCGGCGGAAACTCCATCACCGGCGGCAATGAGCCGCTTTATGTCATCGACGGGCAAATCATGTACAACAATAACAAAGCTACCTCTGCCGGCATAAGTATTTCGGGCGCCGGACTGAACGCACTGGCTACGATTAACCCTGCCGACATCGCTTCGATTGAAGTGCTCAAAGACGCTTCGGCTACGGCCATCTACGGTTCGCGCGGGGCAAACGGCGTCATCCTGGTAACAACCCAAAAAGGGACGGGGAAAGACCGCGTACACTACACCGGCAGCGTGGGGCAAAGCGTTGTCGGCCGAAAACTTGATTTGCTCAACGGGCGCGAATGGGCCTTGCTGCGCAACGATATTATTGCTTCCAACCCTGACCTGGCCATTTCGAACACGCCGTTTACGCAGGCCGAAATCGACGCTATCGGCGAAGGCTACGACTGGCAGGACGCCGTCTTGCGCACGGCGCTGACGCACAATCACCAGCTCTCCATTTCGGGCGGCGACGAAAAGACCAACTACCTCATTTCGGGAAGTTATTACAATCAGGAAGGCATAATCCTGAACAGCGATTTCGAGCGCTACTCCCTGCGTGCAAACCTGCAACGCAAATTGAGCGAACGCTTCAAAACGGGATTAAGCCTCTCGGTCAGTTCGTCGAAGCAGGCGGGCGTCCCCGATATCAGCGCAGGCTACTCGTGGGCTAACGCATTCGCAGACGTGCTGCTGTCTCCGCCCGTTGTGCCGGTCTACAAGGCCGACGGCAGCTACCACTACGACGATACCTATAACTTGGACAAAAATGCTATCGCCTCCCTGGCGGAGGTTACCAACGAAACAAATGTGAACCGCACGTTCGGGAATTTCTTTGCCGAATACAAACTTATCCCCGAACTGACGGCCAAAATAAACGCCGGCGCCGACCTGATAGGCGCCAAGCAGAATTTTTATGCCCCGTCATACACCGAAGGCGGATTGAGTACACAGGGAGCGGGTTCGGTGGGAAACAGCGTTACCCGCTCGTGGCAAACGGAATGGACGCTTACTTACGACAAAACGTTCAACGAACATCACCACCTGACGGCTTTGGCCGGATACACAACGGAAAATATCCATACGGAAAGCGCCATCGCCTCCGCTACCAACTTCCTGAATGACATTACCGGATTCAACGACCTGGAAAGCGGTTCGCCCTCGCAGCCGTCAAGCGACGCCATCACTTCGACGCTCGGCTCGTGGCTGGGACGGGTGGATTATTCCTACCGGAACCGCTACAACGCTACACTGTCGTTTCGCGCCGACGGTTCGTCGCGATTTGCGCCCAACTACAAATGGGGATATTTTCCTTCGCTCGGCCTGTCGTGGAACATCAACGAAGAGGCTTTTCTCAGGGACGTAAGAACCGTCAGCGGCTTGAAACTCAGGCTGAGCGCCGGCAGCATCGGCAATCAGGAAATCGGCGACTTTCAGTACCTTTCGAGGTATTCGCCCGTAATCTACAGTTTCGGAGGAAAACTGACAGGCGGCTATGCTCCCGAAAATATTGCCAATTCGGGTTTGAAGTGGGAAACCACCACGCAGTATAATGCCGGTTTCGATCTCGGTCTGCTGAAAGACCGCATCAGCTTCATCGTTGATGTTTACTACAAACTGACTTCCGACCTGCTGGTTGAAGTTCCCGTTCCCACTTCCAGCGGGTATTCCAAAGGGCTGAAAAACGTGGGCAGCGTTTCCAACAGGGGCGTTGAATTTAGCGTAAATGCCGACGTTATCAGGGGCCGGAGGGCGAAATCCTTCAACTGGCATACCATCCTGACCTTTGCCCACAACCTGAACAGGGTGGAAAGTCTGGGCGACGACGTAGACTCCTACACGCCGCGCGTGCCGAACGGCGGCATCGGGCGCTTCAATCCGCTTATCGTGAAAGAGGGCTATGCGCTGGGAACGTTTTGGGGATACGAAACCGACGGGATTGTTCAGACGGAAGAGGAGGCATCCGTTACTCCGGTACCCGGCTGGGCAACCGGCGTGCAGCCCGGCGACCGCAAATACGTGAATCACGGCGGGGACGAGAACGTAATCAACGACGCCGACCGCATCGTACTCGGAAGCGCTCACCCCAAATTCACTTTCGGCTTTACCAACACTTTCTCGTATAAAGGCTTTGACCTCAGTGTGCTTCTACAGGGCAGCTACGGCAACAAACTTTACAATGCCCTGCGATCGCAGCTGGAAATTACGACTACAAACGATAATGTGCTGGGCGGATTCCGCGACAGGTGGACAACGGAAAACCCGTCGAACGAATATCCCCGCGCCACCAACGTGCCGAACGCCTTAGTTACCGACCGGCTGGTGGAAGACGCTTCGTATCTGCGGCTGAAAAACCTTTCGTTAGGCTATACTTTGCCAAAGAACCTGATAAACCGGACAGGCATCGAAAAGATAAGACTGTTTGCAACCGGACAAAACCTGCTTACGCTTACCCGCTACAGCGGCTATGACCCCGAAGCGAACAGCTACGAACAGAACAGCCTCTATCAGGGTATCGACTTCGGCGTTTATCCTTCTTCAAAGGGATGGCTCGCGGGGGTTGAGGTGACGTTTTGAGAATAATGATTAATGATTATACTTCACGCGGTTTTATTTTGTGCATTGTTTTTTTTCTGGATTGCTTCAGGCTTCGCCTTCGCAATGACGGCTACGACATTTCAACCCTGCTGCGTCATTGCGAACCCGAAGGGTGAAGCAATCCAGGAAAATATTTAAAATAACTTCGGATTGCTTCAATCTTCGCCTTCGCTGGTGACGTGTGCGGTAACCACTAATCATTAATCATTATCATTAATCATTACCCATTCGGTTCCGTCCCTGAAAAATGGATTTCGTACCTTAAAAACGGGTGTTTTGTACATTAGCGCATTCAGGATTTGGCGTTATTACCGGGAAGTACATATCTTTGTATAACGTTTGTGGATATTCCCGGACGGAACTAAAAATATTTATTTACAATGAAGAAACTTTTTTTATTTTTGAGTACGGCCCTGTTTTTTATAGGGTCTAATGTGATGGCCGAAGTCGTTGACCTGGAAATAGGCAGGGCTTCGGCTTTTGGCTTCCATCAGGATGCCTATCAGTTTGGCCCCGGCAAGCACAACGGGGATAAGCTGAAGGACAACGGTGCAAAGATTACCATTGAGGGAGCTAATGCCAATGGGTATAGCAATGTTGCGACGTTGAATTTGGACACGATCCTCCATTACAACTGGTTGGGCAGGAATTCTTTTTTGTTCGTGCACGACAGTCCGGACAACGGTACCTTTGCTCAGGGTGGCAACTACTTCATCGATGCCGATGACAACACAGAGTACATCTATCTATGGGCTCAGATGCATGGATTAGAAGGAACAAGCTTTGACTACGACGAGAAGACCCCGAGTGAGAGTGTTTTTAATCTTCCTATCATTGAGGTAACAGTTACTGATGTAGACGGTAAAGTCTTACCGCATGAGACGTTCCTGCGTGGCAGCATCAGTGGTAATAGTGTCATGAACAGGATTGATACCTTGGCTCATTTCGACACCGACGCCGACTGGGATGCTTTTAAAGCACGGATTAAGCAAGAGGGGAGCATACCCACCATTCTCTACCGTGTAGCAATTGGCAGCCATACAGAGGTGACATATTCATGGAAGGTAACTTACCCTGCCAATCATGAAAATGCGAGTTTGGTGCGTACCTGGACGACTAAAATCAAGAAGAATGCCAATCTTAAGACGATTGCTACTTTGAAAGGTTTGTATCTGTTTAATGCCGGTGCAGGAGAAGAACCTAACAGGAAGGAAGAGGATGATTTCAAAGAAAAGAACCTGTTGAAAAACTTTAATAAGGATGTATTTGATTATAATGTCACAGGGACTGGAACCGACGGAACAAGGTTGTATTTTGAAGCTACCGTGCCCGGTTCTACCTTTAAGGTTACATACAAAGGAGATACTTTTCCGGGTGTAGCGGGTGGAGCTACGCTTACGTATTTTGATGTTCCTGCACCGGGAGGTCCTGTTGAGATCATAGTTACGGCTACGAATGGCGAAACACGTAAAAAGTATACGGTTAATATAGTACCGAAAGAAGAAGTTAAGCCTTTGTCTCCGCTATCATTGGGTATATACGTGAATGGCGAAGGTAAGCTGCTTGCTACTTCTCCTAGCACTCCTCCTGATACGCTGCTATACCTTTCTCAATACGACTCTACTGTTGTCAATGAAAAGGGGATTCCTTATTTTGCAGAGATAAAAGGTCAGGATACTGTTATTACTCAATTAGCTACCGGTAACGTGGCTTTGTATTATATGCACAGTCTCAAAGGCGGTGATGGAGATACTTTGGCGTTCAGGGATAAAGAGCGTAACCTATTGCATATTAAGTGGTCTGGTGATGCAACAGCGATTACTAAGCCGACTGGTCCTGCTGAAGGTCAAGAGCCTGACCTGATTTTCAAAACTTTTGCACTGACGAACGGGGTAGATACATTCCCGATTACTAATTTTAACCCGATTTTAAAAAGTGTGAATCCCGCCAGGTATGAGGTTAGTGTACCGGATAAAACAGATGCCACTTTAAAGCCGGTGTATACATTCTATGAAGGCAAAGAAGCAGAATTTAAGAGCAAGAAGTATGCATTTGCCAAGAAAACTACAATTAAGTCTGCCGGTGATGTTGAACTGGTACTTACCTTGAGGAAACCCCTGAAGGGTGAAGAGTCTACGGATAAGAACATTGATAATGATACGTACTGGGGAAACGTAATAGTTAAATCGGATAGTCTTATAGAGAGAAAAACAGAACCAAAAAACGTAGACAGTGCTTACCAAGTACCCGTCCAATACGTCCTCACCTTGAAAGACAATAAAGCCGGGTTTAAGTTTTTGAAACTGTTTTACGACAGTATTACGGGTACACCGGTAGAACTCAATAAACCAATCAGTGATACGGTTGATCTTTACAAGGCTGTAGGGTATGTCCCTGATAAAATCAAGAAGGTCTTTGCTGTAGTTGGAAGTCATGGGGAAGTTACCCTCAAGGGTGATTTCGGCACTCCTAAAACGTCGGAGTATTCTGTAAATAAAGACTATAAGGTTTATGAGTATGAGGCTAAAAGCTGGGATTCTTGGGATGCTGGAGTTTCCAGAGATTTAATAATTGAAGATAAAGCCGAAGCCGGAAACAGCAAACAGGTTACAATTACGCTTCAAAAAGCATACGATTTGAAACTTAAGAGTCTTTCAATTACACAATCCTGTAAGACTTTATTTTCGAGGACAGCAAATGCACTGAAAGATTCAACTGATTTTGATGTATTGCTGGATTCTGACTTTGAAATAGGCAGTTTGCTGGATATCCAGATTGACAAGACACTCGCAACAGAATCGAAGGTAGTAGGCTTCAAACGATCGCTGCGCCTGGAAGGCGATGTGTTTGCTTTCACTTTCACGGTCGTTGACCCTGACGGAAATACGCGGGATTACCATGTTAATCTGTCTTATCCGACCTCGAATGCCAACCTCGACTACTTAACCACTTCGGTGGGTTTGGTGTCGCCCTCGTTCAGCCCTGATATCGCAGCGTATGAATTAGTGGTTGCCGATTCGGTCAGGAGTTTGCGCGTCCTCGCAGGGGCGCAGGACCCCAACGCCGTGGTTAAGTTGGAAACAGCATCAAGCAGGAACGTTGGCGTAACTTTCGACCTGGTCTACAAGACGACAGTTGTCGATATTCAGGTTGTTGCATCGAACACCAACTTCACCCGGGATTACACGTTGACAATCGTCAACCAGTCGTTGCCTACGGGAATTAAAGCGGTTACGCTCGACCAGGTGACAATCGCTGCCAAGTCCGGCGCATTGAGCATTACTTCTCCTGTGGCTGAAAGAGTTTACATCTACAGTGTTACCGGTAATGTTATTTCTTCGGTTGATAAAACGGCCGGAAGTGTTGTGGTACCGGTGAGCGCAAAAGGAGTTACCGTTATCAAAGGTACTTCCGGATGGGTTAGCAAAGTGTATTTAAAATAACCTTCGGGTTTTTTATTGATTGATTGATCGACAACCCCCTGCCTCCGGGCGGGGGTTGTTGTTTACTCAGTAACGTGAAATAAAAAAGATATGGCAGTTTTAAGTTTCCCCTCCGTGTCTTTCCGTGAAACTCCCTCCGTGCAACTCCGTGTTATAAAAATTATTAAACACAGAGTCTCACGGAGTGGATTTCACGGAGGGACACGGAGGAAAAGATTAAAACTGCAATATCTTTTTTATTTCGCATTACATATATTTTACGCGGTATGGTTTTGTGCATCCGGATTTATCAAAAATTAATGATTTGTGGTGAATGGTGAACGGTGAACCGGCATCTCGTAGAGATGCAAAGCTCGGTAGAAAAGCGTTCCCAACCCTCACCGGCATCTCGCAGAGATGCGGCATTTGTCCGCATAACTGACGTCATGCGGGGCGTTGTGCAATCAAACATTTCTACCGAGCTTCAATCCCTATTCTTATGATTTATGCAAGCAAA
>JAIRNV010000152.1 GCA_031257875.1 Dysgonamonadaceae bacterium | reverse complement strand
TACGACAAACCTTTGATCGAGACAATGGACTGGCCGGACATTAACGATGAATTCCGCAGGGCATTGAAAAGTTTTTACGGCGTACTCAAAAGCGCCGATTCCTGTCTGCGTTTCGTTTTGCTTACAGGTGTTACCAAATTTTCAAAAGTCAGCATTTTCAGCGATTTAAACCAGTTGCGCGATATAAGTATGAGTAACCGGTTTTCCGGTATTTGCGGCATTACCGAAACGGAACTGATTAATAATTTTCAGCCGGAACTGCACGCATTGGCCGAAGAAACGGGAAAAACATACGAAGAAACGCTTGCCGAAATGAAAAAGCGTTACGACGGCTACCGTTTTGCCAAAGAAAGCGAAGACATGTACAATCCGTACAGTTTGCTGAATACCTTTGCAGATTTGGACTTCGGAAACTACTGGTATCAAACCGGAACGCCTACCTTCCTGGTTAAAATGCTTAAAGATATAAACTTCGACATCCGGAAAATAGGAGACGGTCAGGTTTCGGCAACTGCCGAATTTTTAACCGATTACCGCGTTGATAATAAAGACCCGATTCCGGTACTGTATCAAAGCGGCTATCTGACAATCAAAGGCTATAATGAGCAATTGAACAAATATTATCTGGGGTTCCCGAACGAAGAAGTAAAGTACGGTTTCCTGCGCAATTTACTGCCTGCTTACGCGCCGGTTGACAGCATCCTGCTAAACGCATTTTACGCGGGCAATTTTATTGAAGACTTATGGGCAGGCAATGTTGAGGGTTTTATGAGCCGCATGCAGGCCATGTTTGCCTCCATTTCCTACGATTTGAGCGACCGCACGGAACGGCATTACCAGATGGTTTTCTATTTGCTGTTCACACTGATGGGACAGTTTGTACAAACGGAAGTGAAAAGCGCCAAAGGCCGCGCCGACGCGGTGGTAAAAACTTCGGATACAGTCTTTGTCTTCGAGTTCAAAATGGATACTAACGGCACGGCGGAAGATGCGCTGAAACAAATCGACGACAAGGGTTATTTGATACCCTATACCGCCGACGGACGCAAAACTGTAAAAGTAGGGGCGGAATTTAGTGCGGAGGAACGCATGTTGAGCCGGTGGATCACGGCGCATTAGCAATATCATACAAATCATTAAAAAAACAAAGTTATGTCAAACACCAGAAAATTGCCCACAGGCGTACAGGATTTCGAGAAATTACGTACCGGCAATAACATATATGTGGATAAAACCGAGTATATTTATAAACTGATACAGAGCGATGCTCCGTATTTCCTCGGTCGCCCGCGCCGTTTCGGCAAAAGTCTTTTCCTTTCCACGCTCAAATATTATTTTCTTGGGAAAAAAGAACTTTTCGACGGTTTGGCGATTGCTGGTCTGGAAAAGGAATGGACGGAGTATCCGGTGTTCTATTTTGATTTTAACGTGGGAGTTTACACCGATGCACAATCGCTTCGCGACAATTTGCATACAAAATTACACCGACTGGAAAAGCAATGGGGCAAAGATGCCGAAGAAAAAGACATTGCCAACCGCTTTGAAGGGCTTATTCGCCGCGCCTGTGAAAAAAGCGGTCAAAAAGCGGTTGTGCTGGTGGACGAATACGACAAACCTTTGATCGAGACAATGGACAGGCCGGACATTAACGATGAATTCCGCAGGACATTGAAAAGTTTTTACGGCGTACTCAAAAGCGCCGATTCCTGTCTGCGTTTCGTTTTGCTTACAGGCGTCACCAAATTTTCAAAAGTCAGCATTTTCAGCGATTTGAACCAGTTACAGGACATCAGCATGGACAGTCGCTTTTCCGGTATCTGCGGTATTTCCGAAACGGAGCTTATTGTAAATTTCCAGCCGGAAATAGCGGCTCTTGCCGAAAAACAAAAGCTGACTTACGAAGAAACACTTGCTAAATTGAAAAAACATTATGACGGTTACCGTTTCTGTGAAGATATGGAAGGTACGGAAGATATTTACAACCCGTACAGCCTGTTGAATGCATTTGTAAAGAAAAATTTTGCCAACTACTGGTACCAAACCGGAACGCCTACCTTCCTGGTTAAAATGCTTAAAGATGTAAACTTCGACATACGGAAAATAGGAGACGGTCAGGTTTCGGCAACTGCCGAATTTTTAACCGACTACCGCGTAGACAGTAAAGACCCGATTCCGGTGCTTTACCAAAGCGGCTATCTGACCATTAAAGGTTATGACCCGCTGTTTAATACTTTTTTTCTGGGATTCCCCAATGAAGAAGTGAAATACGGTTTTTTACGCAACCTGCTGCCCGCTTACGCACCTGCTGACAGCATCCTGATGAACGCATTTTATGCGGGCGATTTTATCCGCGATTTAATGGCTGGCAATGTTGACGGCTTTATGAGCCGGATGCAGGCCATGTTCGCCTCCATCCCCTACGATTTGAGTGATCGTACGGAACGGCATTACCAGCTGGTTTTCTATCTGCTGTTCACGCTGATGGGACAGTTTGTACAAACGGAAGTGAAAAGCGCCAAAGGCCGCGCCGATGCCGTTGTAAAAACTTCGGATACGGTCTTTGTCTTCGAGTTCAAAATGGATACTAACGGCACGGCGGAAGATGCGCTGAAACAAATTGACGACAGGGGTTATTTGATACCCTATACCGCCGACGGACGTAAAACCGTAAAGGTAGGGGCGGAATTTAGTGCGGAGGAACGCATGTTGAGCCGGTGGGTCACGGCATTGTAAATTAAATGATTGAATAAACTGCTCGAATGAAAATCTTTTATAAGAAGTATTTACCGTTTTTAACCATACTGTTCCTGTATTCGTGTAGCGCAACCAAATTCGTTCCCGATGGAGAATATCTCCTGGATAAAGTCAAAATAGAATCGGACGTTCCCGACTATAAAACCTTTGAATTAAAACCGTATGTCCGGCAATTACCCAATTATAAAATGTTTGGCCTGAACAAAACAAAATTTCAAATCTATAATTTGGCGGGAAAAGACAGTTCGAAGCGGATTAACCGGATTGTTCAAAAAATAGGAGAACCGCCTGCTATTTTCGATTCGACTTTGGTTTATAAAACAACTTCCGAATTTAAAAAACTGTTCATTAACAAGGGATATCTTAATGTTGATGTTTCGTCCGAAATTAGGTTGAAGAACAAAAAAGCCGGTGTAATTTACCGGATCAGAGGAAATGAGCCTTACCGGATCCGGAATTATTCGCAAAATATTGAAGATGAAGGGATCAATAAAGAACTGACTGCACGTACCCCTTTGATAAAAGAAGGTATGCTGTTCGACCGCGACATGTTGGATCAGGAAAGGATGCAGATTTCCGATTTCCTTCGCGATAGAGGATATTACGCATTCAACAAAGAGTTTATTTCTTATGAGGCCGACAGCGCTTTGAATAGCTTTTCCATTGATTTGAGCCTGAAACTGCGGCTTTCCCGGGAACTGTCATCTGCTGGAAAAACGATAGAAACGCCACACAGGAAGTATTATTTCGACAAAATCTGTCTGTATCCTGATTTCTATCCGTTGAAATCGAATGATCCGCACGGATATGCACCTTCCGACTCGCTTTCCATAAACGGCTATACGGTTTATTACCAGGGGAAAAAACCTTCAATCCGGGCGAAAACGCTGTTGAACAACTGCTTTATGGTTCCCCAAAACGCTTATTCCCAGTCGCTGGAAGAAGAAACATATTCCGCATTTTCGGCTTTGAATGCCCTCAATAATGTTCATATTCATTTTGATGAATTTCTGCGTAACGATACCTGTTGGCTGAACGTCAACATCGTGACCATGCCCGCAAAAAAACAAACGGTAACTTGCTCTGTAGAAGGGACTAATACATCCGGAAATTTAGGAGTTGCCTCGTCTGCAAATTACAGTCACCGGAATCTTTTCCACGGTTCCGAAACTTTTAATTTCAAAGTGCGGGGCGCTTACGAAAGCATCAAAAATTTTAATGATCCCTATACGGAAATCGGCGGAGAAGCTTCGATTCACATTCCAAAGTTTGTTGTTCCGTTTGTTAATGCTTTTATACCGGGAAATATAAGGGCTTCGACCGAATTTTCCTTGAGTTACAATCACCAAAACCGTCCCGAGTACAACCGGACTTTGCTTTCGGGAGGAATCCAATACACCTGGCGGAAAGAAGACCGTTTTGCTGCAAGGCATCAAATTGATTTACTGGATATTGATTATGTATATCTGCCGAAAACAGACCCTATTTTTATGAGCCGCCTGCCATCGGGAGCCAAATATTTCGGATATACCGACCAGTTTATTGTCGGTTCGGGATATTCCTACACTAAAACGACTTTTGACCCGGCACAGACACAGCGGAATGCTTATTCTTTCCGCGCTTCTTTGGAGTCGGCGGGAAATTTGCTGTATATGCTGAACAAAACATGGAATGCAGAAAAAGGGGCGCAAGGTTCGTACCGGTTGCTCAACACGCTTTTCGCTCAATTTGTGAAAGGGGATGTAAATTACGCGAGAACGGTTGTCTTCGACAAACAAAACTCAATTGCCTGGCGGATAGGCGGCGGTATTGGTTTTCCTTACGGTAACAGCAAGATGCTTCCGTTTGAAAAGCGGTATTATTCGGGAGGCGCCAACAGCGTGCGCGCCTGGTCGGTGCGGGAGTTGGGACCGGGAAGATATCAGCGGGTCGATTCAACAACATTTTTCAATCAGTCGGGCGACATTAAGATGGATTTTAACATCGAATACCGCAGCCGGTTTTTCTGGAAACTGGAAGCGGCAGCATTTGTAGACGCCGGAAATATATGGACGATACAAAATTACGAAGGTCAGGAAAACGGGACATTCAAATTCAAATCGTTTTACAAAGAAATAGCCATGGGGTACGGAATCGGATTGCGTTTGGTAATGGATTACTTTTTAGTCCGTTTCGACTGCGGATGGAAAGCTTACGATCCGTCCCGATTGGGTAAGGAAGCGTGGGTGATTAAGAACCCCGATTTTACAGACAACTGGGCCTGGCATATCGCTGTCGGTTATCCGTTCTGACGGTTGTTTTACCCGCTTAATTTTTATTCAAGGGAATTTTGAAAATCATGTCGAGCATGACAACCGCTTCCTGATTCGGGATTTCCCAGCGATAACCAGCCGGCTGTCTCCGTTTTATCTTATTTTCTGAAATCCAAAGTCGAATACCCGGCGGAAATTAACAGCGACCGTTTCTTATCATCTTTTAATTCCACGCCCGCACTTATGCAGTAATAAAAGATGGACTCCGTAAAATGCTTTTTTGGGGAAATATTCCCGTTATATTTAAACTGACCGGTCATTAATCCACAGGAAAATTCATTTTCCGGAAAAAGGGACAGGGTTTCTACGAGATGAAGGTAAAATTTCGGAACAATTCCGAAAAAACATAAAATCCATACCGGCTTCTTATTTCCAAAGCAAAGAAATGATTTTGACGCGGCTGATACTCCAGTCCCAACACACCGCCCGTATATTCCCGAAGCATTCCACCATTATAAAAAAAAACCGGAGTAAGTGAAAACCGGGGTGCTGATTATAAACAATATAAGAAGCAAACTGATTCACCGTATTTTGCGGTTGTCAGGAGTAGAAATTTTTATCATCGGGATTAGAGTTTATGTAAATTAGATTCCGTAATGCCACGGATTAAATTTAATTCTGAAATTATGCAGGGCAGCACAGGTTTTAAAGATATGACTGACAAAATTGCCGGCTCTGAGCCTGCA
>JAIRNV010000125.1 GCA_031257875.1 Dysgonamonadaceae bacterium | reverse complement strand
TCTTAAAACGAGTCTTCACTTTCTTCCGGCATTTCCATATCAGCACATCCGAAGGCGCCGGCGATACCTTTCATCCATTTCCTGCAACCTGCTCTTTTTGTCGGCTAACTTGAAGTATTTCAAATTGTCGCAGTCTGAAACCCTGCTGTCATACCCGCGAAAGCGGGAATCCCATAATAATCCGTCCGCTTTTACATGAGATTCCCGCCTTTGCGGGAATGACAGATATTGCAATAATAGTGCGACAATTTGAAATTCACCCCGTTGCACAGTTTTTTTATTTTTGAAAAATAAAAAGTTATTAAAA
The DNA here is from genome assembly GCA_031257875.1 of Dysgonamonadaceae bacterium. Lineage (GTDB taxonomy): Bacteria > Bacteroidota > Bacteroidia > Bacteroidales > Azobacteroidaceae > Azobacteroides. Next base: position 18,409 of record JAIRNV010000125.1, on the reverse strand, counting down.
ATAAATGTACTTTTGCAGCATGATTATTGACCGTATAACCATAATGAATTTCAAAAATATAGAGGAAGCCGAATTGTCGTTTTCCCCAAAGATGAATTGCCTTTTCGGTAATAACGGAATGGGAAAAACCAATTTACTGGATGCTTTGTTTTATCTTTCCTTTACTAAAAATCATACCGGTCTGCTTGATAATCAGATAATCAGGCATGAACAGGTATTTTGTGTTTTGCAGGGTAATTACAAAGACGGCGACACGGTCGAAGATATTTACTGCGGCATCAAACGCAAACACCGCAAAGTGTTCAAACGCAACAAAAAGGAATATGAACGTATGTCGGAACATATCGGATTGATTCCTGCGGTGATGGTTTCGCCTGCCGATATGAATTTGATTCAAGGCGGAAGCGACGAGCGGCGGAAATTTGTCGATATGGTCATCAGCCAGTACGACAAAGATTATTTGAGAACATTGATACATTATAATAAAATACTGCAACAGCGAAATTCTTTGTTGCGGGATGCTGTTGCTCTGTCTGATGATTCCCTGTTTGAAATTTTCGACCGGCAACTGGTTGCCGATGGAGTGTTCATTCATCAAAAGCGGTGCGAATTTATTACCGAATTTTTACCTGTATTCGAAAAATACTACCAACAGATTTGCAATGAAGACGAGCCTGTCGGTTTACAGTATGAATCTCAACTTTATAATGCCGACGCCGAAAGTCTGCTTGCTTCCAAACGGCAAAGGGATAAAATTTTAGGTTATACCAGCGTTGGAATACATAAGGATGATTTCCTGTTTTTGCTGGGTACATATCTTATTCGTAAAATCGGTTCGCAGGGACAAAACAAAACCTGTCTGATTGCTTTGAAACTGGCGCAATTCAATTTCTTGGCGCAAAAGGGCCATTCCACACCGATTCTCTTATTGGATGATATTTTCGATAAACTGGACGCCAGGCGAGTCGAGCAAATCATCGCGTTGGTGGCTCGCTCCGAATTTGGACAAATCTTTATTACCGACACCAACCGGAAACATCTGGATGAAATCCTGGCCGGAATGAATCATGATTATAAGTTGTTTCAGGTAGAAAACGGAAAAATCGAGGAACTATGAAACGAGTGAATACCCAGTCTATAGGCAGTGTGCTGAGTGATTTTTTTGAACAAAATCCCGCTTTAGCGGATAAACTGGCCGAAACGCGGTTAATGGACTCGTGGAATACGGTTTTAGGTTCTTGCGTTTCACGGTTTACGGACAATCTATATATCAGGAAACGGACGCTTTACGTCAAACTGACTTCTTCCGTACTCAAAAGCGAATTGATGCTGTGCCGCGAACAAATGATTGACAAACTAAACAGTCACGCGGGGCGAAATGTAATCGACAACATCATACTGCTTTAATTGATAACTCATGTTACGCAAAGTTATAATTTCCGACAGTCTACAGGCAACGTATAATTGGATTGTTTTGAACGCGAATTACACAAATCTGTTTGATAAAATTCAAATGTGAAATGTGCGTAATTCGCGTTCAAAACAGATCCATCCACGAAGCAATCCGGAATAAGTACAGTTCATTTATTTGAAAGCACACAAACGCAACCTTTACCATTTGGGTATCAAGCAGTTTGTAAATGTTTCAACCCTGTCCCGTGCAGGCGAAAGTCGTGACTGGCGCATTTTTGCCGATTTTGGCAATTACCTGATAAAAGTTGTCCGGCCGATGTATGCAGATTCTCCCATTCCGCTTTATATCGCTATCATTTGGAGGGTGCATTTTTTGTTACACGAGCCAAAGAAAATATGCGTTGTGATGTTATTGAGCAAAATTTCAACATTGACGAAACTACAGGTCTGCGTACCGACAAAACCGTTGTGCTGACAGGGATAAAATCAAAAAAACTTTATCCCGAAAAACTGCGTTGGGTTGAGTTTTACGATGCAGAAAACGACGAATTACTTGTATTTCTGACGAATAATTTTGAAGTGTCCGCACTCGAAGTTGCATATCTATGTAAAAACAGATGGCAATCCGTGAACTGCTTGTTGATTGTCAAATCATTCAAAACGTCAAAGAACTACAATATGATTTATTCAATAATTGTTAAAAGTTAACGCAATAGCAGTAATTATCAATTATCAATTCTCCCATAGTATTTCGGACAATAACCTGCCAGCGCCTCCGGATGAAAAATCCAAACCAAATCTTTCAAAATGTAATCGGGATGAACGGGAAGGTCTTCGTAATAAGTCACTTTTCCGGTATTACAGGTGTAAATATTTCCTTTTTTATATGCATCAAAAAAAGCATAATTCGGGTAATTCTTCACCATCCCGCTTAAAGTCAATTTGATGGAAGAATTATATTTGATAAGCCAGCAATCGGCTTTTTCGGCTTTTTCCAGCACCGACTCAAACGGTAAACCGATGGAACCGGTTTGCGTATCTTCTTTCCAGAGGTAATCGGCGCCTGCATCTTTAAAGAAATGAGCCATATAACTGTTTCCGCCGGGCAACCACCACACGCCGCTGTAAACGGTTTCGGAAAAAACCGTTGGCCGGGTTTCGAACTGTGAGGTTAAGTCCTGTAATGCTTTGTAACTGCTTACGGTTTGGGCGAATAAAGAATCGGCCAACCCCCTTTTCTCAAAAAACAGGGCGAAAAACCGAATCCATTCCGCGCGTCCCAAAGGCGAAGGTTCCATATAATCGACACATTCGACGGAAGGGATTCCCATGGCGGAAATCTGTCCTGTTCCGGATTCTTCAACGGGAGCGGTAAAGAGCGCTTCGGGTTCGACAAACATAATTTTTTCGAGGTCGGGATTTGCCGCCTGTCCGGCGTCGGCAATTTTTCCATCGCGAATACCGTCCTGTACAAACGGAATATTGATAAAATGCGGTTCGCAAACCCCGACAAGGGTCTGCAATGCATCCAGCGCTGCAAAAAAACTGCATTGCACGGAGCCGAAACTTACGGTTCGCGTGAGCGGCGTCCGAATCAGGATGCCTTCCGGCAAAGATTCCGGCAAAGCAACCGACTTGGGAACAAGCACAAAACGCTGCAGTTCACGGTCGGTTTTCCATGGATTACGGACTGTCAGAAGCGTATACCCGTCGTAGGTTTCTATCCTGAAACCTTTGGCAAAATAAATGCTGTCGCCGGCAAAAGCGGCGCTCTTGCCGGCGGCAGTGTCAGTTTCTTTCCGGCAGGAGGAAAGGACAACAAACAGACAGAGTGTAATAATTGATAATTGTTTCATGTGGCTCAATTTGTTAATTTTTCGGGATTCCGGCGACAATCCCAAACAGTAACTATAATAACTTTACCGGCAAGTTCATCAACATAATAAATTATTTTATACCGGTTTCTAACCTGTAAAGCGCGAAAAGTTTCACTCTGGCCGCCGAGAGACGGCTCAACTGACGCCATTTGCGGAAAAACGGCAAGGCGTCTCGCTGCGTCAAATATATCGCAGATTATACGGTTCGCCGCTTGTTCACCTCTTTCTTTGCAAAAACAAAAAATAGCATCTAATGATTGATTAGCTGCTTCTGTCCATCGAATTTCCATTCCGGATGTATTATAAAAAGTTCCTCTGTTGTATATAAACGCCCATTTCTGTAATCCTCCATACCCCGCTCCACAGAAGCCATTTTTTCTTCATCCGTCCTTGGCAGGCCGGGAATAATTTCCAGATCATTCATTGAGGAATTTTCAAGGAAAAAAAGCACTTCTTCCAATATGCTTTCATTTTCGGTATTCAAGACTAAATGATAGATTTTCGTCCTTAATTCTTCTCTGCTCATATTCGTTATTGATTATATTTTCTGCAAATATACCGCTTTTCCTGTAAACTATAATTCATAAAACACAAATTTACCTGCCTCATAATTTTAAATGTTATTGTGTGTAATTCAAAAAATAATTTTTACCTTCGCATCCGGTTCAGAACGGTAAACTATTCACCGTTACCGTTCTAATAATCAATATTAATTATTTAATTTAAACTACTATGAGTAATTTTTTTCTAAAATTAATGCGTTCTTGTACAAGAATACATTGTCAGACAACCAAAACGACTACATCGCAAAGGTAGAATCGCAACGTTCGCCGGACATATCGCAAATCTGTGAATCAGCCGCCACGCGTGGCCGTACCGACATTACGGCAAAATCTATGGAACATGCCGTAGAACTCTTTCTTGAAGAGCTTGAGTTCCCGATATGCAGTGGCTTTTCGGCAAACTTCAAAATCTTTATCGTCTCCATACACATTAATTGAATGCACACCGTCGCCAAAATGCAATTCAAACACATTAAAAATACCGCTATGTTTACTCAAACAGATTTACAGCAATTAAACGCAAAAGGGATTTCAATTGGGCAGATAGAAGAACAGTTGGCATATTTCGAAAAAGGATTCCCGTATCTTCCTGTTTACGCTTCGGCTTCCGTCGAAAAAGGAATCAAGTGTATTCCCACGTATGAGCAGGTTTATTTACTAAAGAAATGGGAGGCTTATTTGAAAACGGATAAAAAAACCGTAAAATTCGTACCGGCTTCGGGAGCGGCCAGCCGCATGTTTAAAGACCTGTTTGAATTTCTCGATTCCGACAGTTCCGAACCGGAAAGTCTTTCCTTACAGGAATTTTTTAGCCGGATTACGGATTTTGCTTTTTATGATTCCCTGGAAGCTGCCTGTAAAAAAAATGAAGGGAAATGCATTTCTTCTTTATGCGCAGCGCATCAATATAAGAAAATTATTGAAAACTTACTTTTGGATAAAGGCTTGAACTACGGTAATCTACCCAAAGGTTTGATTTTGTTTCATTCTTATCCCGAAGGCCCGCGCACGGCAATGGAAGAGCATTTGGTTGAAGGCGCTTTGCATGCTTGTAATGAAATGAAGGAAGTAACGGTTCATTTTACGGTTTCGCCCGAACACAGGGAATTATTCCGTCAACTGGCCGAACAGAAAGCGCCTGTTTATGCCGAACAATTTGGGGTAAAATACAGGATTGATTTCAGCGAGCAGAAATCTTCTACAGACACGATTGCTGTGGATTCCGAAAACCGGCCTTTCCGTGACGATAACGGGCTGCTGTTTTTCCGCCCTGGAGGTCACGGCGCTTTGATTGAAAACCTGAACGATATTGATGCGGATGTCATTTTCATTAAAAATGTGGACAATATAACGCCCGGTTATATCAAACCGATAACGGTTCATTACAAGAACCTGCTGGCAGGCGTTTTGGTTGATTATCAAGACACGATTTTCCACTATTTAAATCTGATAGATTCTGGAAAATACGACCATGAACAGTTGATTGACATGTTGTACTTCCTTCAAGATGAGCTTTGCATAAAGAATCCGGAGACCAAAATACTGGAAGATGTGGAATTGGTTTTGTATATCAAATCCAAGTTGAACCGGCCTTTGCGGGTTTGCGGAATGGTGAGGATCCAGGGCGAACCCGGCGGCGGTCCTTTCTTAGCGGTAAATGCCGATCACACGGTTTCCCCGCAAATCCTGGAAAGTTCCCAAATTGACCTGAACGATCCGGGAAAAAGACGCCTGTTCAAACAGGGAACGCATTTCAATCCGGTTGATTTGGTTTGCGGTGTGAAAAATTATAAAGGAGAGAAATTCGACCTGCTCCGTCATGTGGACAAAAATACCGGTTTCATTTCCCTGAAATCGAAAAACGGGAAAGAACTCAAAGCCTTGGAACTACCCGGATTATGGAATGGCGCCATGTCGGATTGGAACACGGTTTTCGTGGAAATCCCCATCGAAACGTTTAATCCGGTGAAAACGGTGAATGACCTGCTGCGGGAAGAACATCAATAATCTTTTATTTATAGACAATGCTTCGGCATGGAAAAATCTAACAGCCTGGTAAAAATCGAAGCCATCCGCTACATTAAATCAAGTGGAAAAGAGAGGGATATGCTGCCAGGAATTTTTCCATGCTCAATCGAATTGCCCTCAATCCCATCAAACATGAACAGTCAAAAAAGAGAAGTGTGAAGGGTAAAAGACTTGATGCCGGCTGGAATAATGATTATTTATTGAAAATCCTAACGAATTAAAATGCGTTTGCCCTGACCATTTTCACAAATTATTCAATTTACACTAAAAAAAACCAAAAAAATAACTACATTTGCACGCAATAAAATTCTAATACATTATATTTATGTCATTTATTGCAGAAAAAGTTGTTATGGATGGATTAACCTTTGATGATGTTCTTTTAATCCCCGCCTATTCGGAGGTCTTACCTCAAACTGTCGATCTCTCGACAAAATTCTCAAGAAACATTACGCTGAATATTCCTATGGTTTCCGCTGCTATGGATACCGTGACGGAAACAAATATGGCTATTGCTATCGCCCGCGAAGGCGGTATGGGCGTTATTCATAAAAACATGAGTATCAATGAACAGGCCAGGCAGGTTCGCGCGGTAAAAAGAGCGGAAAACGGTATGATTTCCAATCCGGTAAGCATCAGGACAGGGAAAAAGGTCGGCGACGCCCTGTCTTTAATGGCCGAATATAAAATCGGAGGGATTCCTGTCGTGGACGGCGAAAATCATTTGGTTGGCATCGTCACGAACCGGGATTTGCGTTTTCAGCGCAACATGGACTTGATGGTGGAAGATGTGATGACCAAAGAAAACTTAATTACAACCAATCAATCAACTGATTTAGAGGCTGCCGCCGAAATTCTTCAACAATATAAAATCGAAAAACTGCCGGTGGTTGACGCCAAAAATAAATTGATAGGACTTATTACCTACAAGGATATTACCAAGGCAAAAGACAAGCCTTCGGCATGTAAGGACGGGCAGGGACGGCTCCGGGTTGCAGCCGGTGTAGGCGTAACAGCCGACGCTCCGGAAAGAACGGCAACCCTGGTGGATGCGGGCGCGGACGCTATCGCAATTGATACGGCGCACGGTCATTCCCGCGGCGTAGTTGATTTGCTGAAAAGGCTGAAAAAGGAATTTCCTAATATTGATTTTGCAGTCGGTAACATTGCAACGGCCGAAGCCGCTAAAATGCTGGCTCATGCTGGCGCCGACGCGGTAAAAGTCGGAATCGGGCCGGGTTCGATTTGCACGACGCGAATCATTGCCGGCATAGGCGTTCCCCAGCTTTCGGCTATTTATAATGTAGCCAAAGAACTTCGGGGCACGGATATTCCGGTTATTGCCGATGGCGGGCTGCGTTACTCCGGGGATATTGTAAAAGCTTTGGCCGCAGGCGCTTATTCTGTGATGATGGGTTCGCTGCTTGCCGGTGTGGAAGAATCGCCGGGCGAAACGGTTATTTACAACGGAAGAAAGTTTAAAACTTACCGGGGAATGGGTTCGCTCGAAGCCATGCAAAAAGGCTCAAAAGACCGTTATTTCCAGGATTCGGAAGACGATGTAAAGAAACTGGTTCCTGAAGGAATTACAGCCCGCGTTCCCTTCAAAGGCTCCCTGTATGAAGTGATTTACCAGATGGCCGGCGGATTGAGGGCGGGAATGGGTTATTGCGGAGCGGGAAATATTAAAGTCCTTCACAATGCCAAGTTTACGCGCATCACCCATGCCGGTGTGGAAGAAAGTCATCCGCATGATGTGGCCATTACGCAGGAAGCGCCGAATTACAGTTATAATCGGGGATAATCACAATAATTTTTACGTGTGTCCGTTTAATTGAAAATAAATTTATGTCTAACAAAAAATGATAATTTTTTTATGAAAAAGTATTTTTTCTTTCTTGTAATAGCAACTTCGATTTCCATTGCCGCCCAACAAAATGACCCTGTAATTATGACCGTTAACGGGAATGACGTCAGGAAATCGGAATTTGAATACATTTATAATAAAAACAACGGTGAAGAATCCATTGAAAAAAAATCACTGGAAGATTATACCGAATTATTTAAAAATTTCAAACTGAAGGTAGCGGAAGCCGAAGCACAACGTTTGGATACGTTGCCCGACTTTATCCGCGAGATGTCGGAATACCGCATTCAACTGGCCAAACCCTACCTCGACAGTTTGGAAACCAATGCCGATTTTGCAAAAAGAGAATACGACCGGATGAAATCTTATGTCGAAGTCAGTCACATTCTGCTTCCTTTTCCGGGCGTACCCGATAATCATTTCAAAATCCTGCCGGCCGATACTTTGGAAATATACAAAAAGGCTTTGCAAATTTACACCCGCATCCGCAAGGGAGAAAGTTTTGAAAAACTGGTGCGGGAACATACCCTTGATGAACAGACCAAAAACCGTGACGGTTATCTGGGATGGTTCAGCGGATTACAGTTGAATTTGCCTTTGGAAGATGCGGCTTACAGCCTGAATGTCGGACAGGTCGGGATTGCCCGCAGCAACTACGGGTATCATATTCTCAAACTGCTTGGGAAACGGGAAAATTCCGGACAAATCAAGGCTTCCCACATTTTAATTCCGGTTCCGGAAGATGCCGGCGAAGAGCAAATCTCCGCCGCTCAAAATACAATTGATTCGATTTATAATGCTTTATTGAACGGAGCCGATTTTGCCGCTTTGGCCAAAGAAAATTCCGGCGATAAGGGTAGCGCGGCCAAAGGCGGCGATTTGGGATTCTTCGGATACGGCAGTATGGTAAAAGAGTTTAGGGACAATGTTTTTGCATTGAAAAATATAGGAGACATTACCCAACCGTTCAAAACATCATTCGGATTTCATATCGCTAAACTGACCGGAGAAAAACCGTTGGAATCCTTTGAAGAAAAGAAAAGCGGAATTGAAGATCTGCTGAAAAAAGGCGGATATACCGTTGATTTACTGGCGCCTGGCATTGCCGGACTGAAAAAAGAATTTGTTTTTTCCAAAGACAGCAAAATCTACCAAAAGTTGATTGCTGCGGCAATTACCCTGTATCCAACCGACAGTTTGTTTGAAGTCAATTATTCCGACAGTCCCGATGTTTTATTCAAAGTAGACAACATTTCTTATACGGTGGCCGATTTTATTCGGTTTTTGAAAAAAGACCCTCATTCTCCTTATAAAATATCTACGGAATTAATAGCCGAAAGGTTAAAAGCGTATGAATATTCCATATTGTTGAAAACGCTGGATAAAGATTTGGAAAACCGCTATCCTGAATTTGCCGATTTAATGCGGGAGTTTCGCGACGGTTCGCTGATGTTTGAAGTCAGCAAACGTGAAGTTTGGGACAAGGCAGCTTCCGATTCGGCCGGTCTTCAGAAGTTTTTTGAAGCCAACAAACAACAATACACATGGGATGAACCGCATTATAAAGGATACGTAATTTTTGCGAAAGATGCGGCGACCAGAAAGAAAATGCAAAAAGAAATTTCCAAAAAGCAACCTGAAGAAGCGGTTGCCTATCTGGAGGAAAACTATAAAGTCGGCGACGTTTCTTATGTAAAAACCGAAAAAGTTTTGGCCAAAAAAGGCGAAAATCCGTTTGTTGATGAATGGGCTTTCAAAACAGGCAAAGCCGAAAAACCGGAGGGCTTCGGCGATTTCTTCCTGCTGGGAAAAGTAATGGACAGTCCGGATACGTATACGGATGCCCGCGGTACGGTAATTACCGACTATCAGGATTATCTGGAAAAAGGATGGATCGAAGAACTGAACAGGAAATATCCGGTTGAGATATACAGAGACGTATTAACTACCGTACAATGATATTCTTTAACAACTGGTTATGAGGTTGGTAATTCCGGCAATCGTTATATCTTTACTGCTGATTTCCTGTACACAATCGAAAGAAAACGAGGATGCGCTCGTTGTGAAAGTGGGAAACAAAACGCTGGCTAAAAGTGATTTGGAAGAGAATATTCCGCCCGGGCTATCTTATAATGACAGTCTTCTCGCGGCGGAACATTACGTCAGGACCTGGATTATTGATGTTTTAATGTATGATATTGCCGAAAAAAACACGGGCGATATGGCGCAAATCAACCGGCTGGTTGAAAATTACAGGAAGTCTTTAGTGATTTATCATTATCAGGAACAGTTGATTAATGAGAAACTGATTAAAAAAATCACCGAGCAGGAACTTTATGAGTATTACAAAAACAACAGGGAAAAATTCAGGCTGGATAAATATCCGGCACAGGGAGTTTTTTTGAATCTTGCCGAGTCTTTGTCGCGGGGCGACATTGTACCGTTTGAATACGCCAAGCCCATTGTCCGGGAAATGCTTGTCAATCAGCAGAAAGTTGATTTCCTGAAACAGACGGAAAACGATATTTATCAACGGGCGCTGGATAAAGGGAAAATCAAGTTTTATAATGATGATAAATAATTGTCGCGGTCTAAAACCCCACTGTCATTCCCGCGCAGGCGGGAATCCCATGATAATCCGTACGCTTCTACACGGGATTCCCGCCTGCGCGGGAATGACAGGATGCGACCATAAAGAATAATACAATAAAAAAAATGAAGAAATTTTTACTTTTAGTTCTAGTTGCTCTGTTAAACGGAGTGATGTTGCAAGCGCAAAGCAATGTAATAGATGAAGTGATATGGGTTATCGGCGACGACGCCATTCTTTTGTCGGATGTTGAAAACATGCGTTTGCAGATGCAACTGGAAAGACAGCGCATACAGGGCGACCCCTATTGTGTGATTCCCGAACAGATGGCCATTCAAAAACTGTTTTTGCACCAAGCGAAATTAGACAGTATAGATGTTCCCGATTCGAGAGTATACCAGCAGGTGGAAGCTCAGGTGAATTATGCCGTCAATCAGGTTGGTTCCCGGGAAAAACTGGAAGAATATTTGGGAAAGTCCATTAATGCCTACCGTGAAGAACTGCGCACCAATATGAAAGAAAATTACATCGTCCGGGAAGTGCAATCCAAGCTCGTTGAAAACTTGAAAGTTACGCCTTCCGAAGTAAGGACTTTTTTCAACAAAATCCCTCAGGACAGTCTTCCGTATATCGAAACAACCGTAGAAGTTCAAATCATGACTATTGAGCCGGCGGTTTCTCTGGCTGAAATAGACAACATCAAGGAACAGTTGAGAGATTTTACCGAGCAGGTTGCCGGCGGGAAAAAACAGTTCTCCACCCTGGCGCGTCTTTATTCCCAGGACAAGGCGTCGGCCGAAAGAGGCGGCGAACTGGGATTTGTAGGAAAAGGCCTTTTGGATCCCGAATTTGCGGCTGTAGCATTTGAGTTGAACGACCCGAAACGGGTTTCGCGGGTTGTCAAAAGCGAATACGGTTATCATATCATCCAACTCATTGAAAAGAGAGGGGATAGAATTAATGTCCGCCACATTCTGCTTAAACCGGAAATTTCTGCGGAAGAACTTGCCGATGCTACCCGAAAACTGGATTCAATCCGGACGGAAATTGTAAACGGTAAATTCTCGTTTGAAGAAGCCGTTCCCTATCTTTCTGCCGACAAAGATACCCGAAACAATCAGGGTTTGATGGTGAACAGCGACGAAAGCAAATATTCCGACAGAACCGGAACCGCCCGTTTTGAGATGAACGAGTTGCCGGCCGAAATAGGAAAAGTGGTTTACACCATGAAAGCGGGCGATATTTCCAAACCGTTTACCATGATTAATTCCAAAGGGCAGGAAATAGCCGCTATCGTAAAACTGAAATCCAGGATAGACGGACACAAAGCCAATCTGTCGGAGGATTTTCAGGCGCTGAGATCCATGGTGGAAGCCGAAAAACGCGACCAAATCATCAACAAATGGATTGCTAAAAAACAGAAAGAAACCTATATCCGCATCCATGATAACTGGAAAAACTGCGATTTCGAAAAAGATGGATGGGTACAAAAATAATGTCGTGAAAACGACGGGCTTCCTCTTCCTTTTCGCTGTAATATTTTTCACCGGAACGGCTCAAACTCCTCCGGCGCAGAAAGGAGCGAGCAAAGTCATTGTCGAATATGCCGACTCTTCCGGCCTGCGCGACCACAATATCCAGATTTTATGGGGAAATGTTATTTTCCGGCACGACAGCACGTATATGTACTGCGACAGTGCGTATTTCGACCAGTCGGCCAATACGATGGAAGCGTTCGACCAAGTCCGCATCGAGCAGGGAGATACCCTGTTTATCTACGGGGATTACCTGCATTACGACGCCAATATCCGGTTAGCGCGACTTCGCAATCAGGTGCGCATGATCAACCGGAATGTTACTTTGCTTACCGACAGTTTCAACTACGACCGGGGCGCCAATCTCGCCTATTATTTCGATAACGGCCGGATGCTTGATTCCATCAATGAATTAAAATCTGTTTACGGGCAATATTCGCTGCAAACGAAACTTGCCCATTTCAAAAAGTCTGTTGAACTGACCAATCCGCAGTTTGTACTTACCTGCGACTCTTTGATATACGATACGGAAACCCGAATCGCCGACATTGTAAGCCCGACCGTCATCACGTCCGACAGCGGCACGATTTACACCGACAAAGGCTGGTACAACACTTTCACCGAAGAATCCCTGCTGCAAAACCGTTCCTTGGTTGTGAGCAGAGACCGGACAAAAACGATAACGGCCGATTCGCTCTTTTATAACAAAACGGCAGGTTTTATCGAGGCTTTCGGCGATATGGTTTTGAACGATACGGTGAAAAAGATTATCCTGCTGGGGGATTACGGATATTACGATGAAAATATACAGTTTGCTTTCGCCACCGATTCGGCGCAGATGATTGAATATTCTCAAAAGGATTCTCTTTTTGCCCATGCCGATACCATGATGATGACGACCGTCGGCGAAGAAAGGGAAGTCAGGGCTTATTACGGCGTCCGGTTTTACCGTGTCGATTTGCAGGGAGTTTGCGATTCTTTGCTGTTCAATACCGCCGATTCCGTTCTGAACATGTACAGAAACCCGATTCTGTGGAATACCGGTTATCAGATGAACGGCGATACGATTAAAATCTTTTTCAACGACAGTACCATTGAGCGGATGAATGTGCTGCGATACGCTTTTGCCATACAAAAACTGGAATCCGTCATTGATTCGAGTTATTTTAACCAGTTGAAAGGCAAGAACCTGACGGCCTGGTTTTATGACGGGGAAATATACAAAATGTACGTGGACGGAAATGCGGAATCCGTTTATTATCCGGTTGACGAGAAGGACGGCTCTTTTATCGGTCTGTTTAAATCGGAGAGCAGTTACATCAATTTCGACATCAAAAACCGGAAGCCCGCCCGGATTGTCTGGTATCCCGAACCGGACTGTGATATTCTGCCCATTCCGGACTTAACTCCCGAAGATAAATTCCTGAAAGATTTTATCAATTACGATTACCTTCGGCCGAAAAATAAGGAAGGCATATTTTTGAAAGTGGAAATGAAAAAGGAGGATGTGCCGCGCCCACGCAGGCGTGGGAGTGTGAAAGGTGAACAGTGAACGGTGAAAGCGGTATCCCGTACCGTTTCACCGTTCACCGTTCACTGTTCACCTCTTCACCCCTAAGACTTAATTCAATGAGCGATATCATTCATTTATTACCCGATTCGATTGCCAATCAAATAGCCGCGGGCGAAGTCATCCAGCGGCCGGCCTCCGTAGTGAAAGAACTGATGGAAAATGCAATTGACGCCGGCGCCACAACGGTTGTGTTGAATGTCAAAGACGCCGGACGCAGTCTGATTCAGGTTGTCGACAACGGAAAAGGGATGTCCGAAACCGACGCCCGCATGGCATTTGAACGCCATGCAACCTCTAAAATCACTGCGGCCGGCGATTTGTTTTCCTTGCGTACAATGGGATTCCGCGGCGAGGCGCTGGCTTCGATTGCCGCCGTTGCCCAGGTCGAACTGAAAACGGCAAGAGCGGAAGACAAATCGGGGACGCTACTCCTGGTTTCGGCTTCCCAAGTGGAGAAACAACAGGCCATTGCGACCAATCCCGGAAGCATCTTTTCCGTGAAAAACCTGTTTTTCAATGTGCCGGCACGCAGGAAATTCCTCAAATCAAACGAAACGGAATTAAGGAGCATCCTTAGCGAATTTGAACGCATTGTACTGGTTAATCCGCAGATAGCTTTCGATTTCCGTCACAACGATACGGAAGTAATGAATTTGCCGGTCGCTAATTTGAAACAGCGAATTCTCAATGTTTTCGGGAAAAGGCTGGAAACACAGTTATTGTCCGTTCTTGTCGAAACATCCTTAGTTTCGGTAACAGGTTTTATTGGGACGCCTGATTCCAGCAGGAAACGGGGAACGCTGCAATATTTTTTCGCAAACAACCGTTACATGCGGCATCCGTATTTCCACAAAGCGGTGATGCATGCTTTCGAACCGTTTATCCCGGCCGGCGAAATGCCGAACTATTTCCTTTACATGACGGTCGATCCGGGCAGCATTGACGTAAACATTCACCCGACCAAGACGGAAATCAAATTTGAAAACGAACAGGCCATCTGGATGATTATTAACGCGGCGGTGAAAGAGGCTATCGGAAAAACCAATGCGATTCCCAGCCTCGAATTTGACAGGGACGGCGCTGTCGATATGCCCGTTTACAATAAACATGCAACTGCTGTCAATCCTCCTAAAATCAATCTGAATACGCATTATAACCCGTTTAAAAATTCGCAGAATCCGGCTGATTATTCTTCCAAACCGGCTGCCGTAGAGTGGGAAAAACTGTATCGTGACGATTCGTTTCCGGCAAAAACCAACGCTGTCCAAACCGAAATGCTTATCGAAGAAAAGAAAGCAATTATTTCATACAAGGGAAAATACCTGATTACGTCCTTGAAATCGGGATTAAGCCTCATCGACCAGCACCGTGCGCACGTGCGGATTTTGTTTGACGAATACATGCAACGGATGAGCCAGAGGCAAGGCGTTTCGCAGGGCGTATTATTCCCGGAAATCATTTCTTTTACGCCTGCACAGGCAACCGTTTTGCCTTTTTTGCTCGACGATTTGGCTTATATGGGCTTTGATTTGTCGGATTCGGGCAATCATTCTTATTTCATCAACGGCATTCCGGCCGGGCTGGAGTCTTCAGATATTGTCGGCATCCTTCGGGACATGACGGACAAAGTGATAGAAACCGGTTGCGAAGTGAAAGAGGAAATTACGGAAACTTTGGCGCTGACTTTGGCTAAAAAAGCTGCTCTTTCCTACGGGAAAACCCTTTCGGAAGAAGAAGCGTCCGCATTGCTTGCGAGGCTTTTTTCCTCGTCTTCGCCCAATTACACTCCCGACGGGAAGTTAATTATCTTAGTGCTTTCCGAGGAGGAGTTGCTGAAGAGGTTTACGGTTTAATGATGGAAATATTCAGTATTGGGTTTTAAGGTCGGATATGTTCATGTCAAAACTTATTGCAAACACAGTTCTTTGTTTTCAGGGGTTTGAAATAAATCTTTCGCGCCGAAAAACACATTCCGGTCTTTGGTTTCGGCAATTATTTCAGGGCTATGAATCATGGCTCAGAGGATTACGCTGTCCGGATACAGGATTTCAGGATCAATATCGGCCTGATTTGCCCATGTTACCGTTTTGAAACATACCCGGGCCGTATTGAACAGGCGGGGATCTTTCAGCACCTTAAATACCGGACCAAAATCCAGATAAGGCTTCATATCAAAAATGCCTTGCTCATCATTTTCAAACGTGAGCAACAGTTTGTAGTTTTCCTGCGGGACAACCGCTTTTACTCCTATATACATCGCACTTTATTTTAACGGGTCTATTTTAAAAGGTTCTTCACCCTTTTGGCACAATGACCCATTTGCATATAATTCTTCTCTGTGAATTTCAAATTGTCGCATCCTGTCATTCCCGCCTGCGCGGGCGTCTCGAATAAAAAGACTACGAATTGTCACGGGATTTCCGCCTTTGCGGGAATGACGGCGTGCGACTGCCGGAACAGGGAGATGTTCCCTGTTGGAATGAGGAGACGTTCCCCATTGGAATAGGGAACGCCTCCTCACCGGAACTTTTTCATACCACAGTCAGTTCCTTTTCAAAGGTGAACGAACGGGGGGCTTTCAGGAGCGTACCGCCACTCGTGTACTGTGTTGTTACACGGAACACCACCGGCTCGCCGGCTACCATCGCCGCCGGGGCGATGACCATCAACTCCGAAGGGTTGTTGACGATAAGGTCAACTGCCGGTATGGGGTAGATGGCGTCCGGGTCTTCACGGCTGATGAACTCGGCGCCGACTGCGACGCCTTCTTTCCCCATGATTTTCAGGTTGTGGCCGCTGATTTTTACCGTGCCGCCGTGCGTTACCTTGTCGTTCGTCGTATTGCTTTTTACGTCGTGGATAAAGTTGATGCGCATCGGGGCTACCGGCTCGACATGCCGAAGGGGTACTTTCTTTGCTATTTCGGCCAGTTCTTTCGAGGGGGTAATCCGGATAACGGCTTCTTTCGGGTATTCGTCTTCTTCGTAGACGCCGGGTATCGCGAAGTGGTAATGCGCCGTTCTCAGGTTGACAGTATTGCCTTCGGCAACCCATTTCATGATGATTTCGGCCTGCGCTTCCAGTCCCGCGAGGGATTCGGGTTTGCTGATACCGATGTTGCGGTCGGCTATGGCTTCCGCAAGGTCTACTTCCGTGTATGTGCGCTGGTTTACTACCCGCGCACGGCGGTCGTTCGGGTTATCCTTTGTTAAAGGATTGTCATCTAATACAAAATCTATCATAATAATAATCTGGACTATGATTTTTTTGATTGATTTGATTGATGTGATTTATGCGCTGAGACACAAAGACACTACAATCAAAAAATAATAATCTGAACTGTGATTTTTTATGATTCGTTTGATTGCTATGATTTTATGTACTGAGGTGCAAAGACACCACAGTCAAAAATCACAACAATCAAACAAATCACAAAAATCATAGTATTACCTTCGCCACGGCATTACCGCTGCGAACGATTAATAACTCGCCTTTCGGGAGTCCGGAGAGTACGGTGTCACCGCCGGCAGACACAGCGCTTTGCTGCCGCCTGCCGATTACCGTGTATACGTCTATCCGGCTGCCTGCTGCGGCGCCGCCGACTACCAAATCATCGCCCTGCCTGCGGACAGGCAGCGGCGCTTTCACATCCGCAATGCCGGTGTTGTCTGTCACGGTGAGTGTGGCTGTTACGTTCGGGGCGGCTGCGAAGCTGTCATTGCCCGCCTGTGAGGCGGTGATGACGGTTGTTCCCGCACCGGTGAGCGTTACCGTGCTGCCGCTGACGGTCGCTACCGTTGCGTCGCTGCTCGTGTAGCTCACCGCCAGGCCGCTGCTGGCCACAGCCGACAGTTCAAACGGGGCGTCGCTTAGCATTTTCGTCAGAGCCGCAAGACCCGTGATGCTCTGCGATTGCTTGCTCACCGTGAGCGTTACCGTTACGTTCGGTGCGGCTTCGAAACTGTCGTTGCCCGCCTGCGAAGCCGTAATGGTGGTTTCGCCCGCGCCAACAATATGTACCGTATCGCCGCCAACGATGGTCGCCACCGCCGCATTGCTGCTCGTGTAGCTCACCGCCAAGCCGCTGCTTGCCGTAGCCGACAGTTTGAAATCGGCATCCCCTACCGTTTTTGTCAGAGCCGCAAGGCCGCTGATGGTCTGGGATTGCTTCGCGGCAGGATTCACCGTGAGCGTGGCCGTTGCGTTCGGCGCAGCATTGTACACATCGTTGCCCGCCTGCGAAGCCGTAATGGTGGTTTCGCCCGCGCCGACAATATGCACCGTGCTGCCGCTAACGGTTGCTACCGCAGTATTGCTGCTGCTGTAGCTCACCGGTAAGCCGCTGCTGGCTGTGGCCGCCAAATCGAAATCGGCGTCGCCTACGGTTTTCGTTATTGCCGCAAGGCCTGTGATGCTCTGGGCCTGTTTGGGCGCCGGATTCACTGTAAGCACTGCCGTGACGGGCGCAGCCGGGTGGTAACTGTCGTTGCCCGCCTGCGAAGCCGTAATGACGGTTTCGCCTGCGCCGACAATATGCACCGTGCTGCCGCTAACGGTTGCTACCGCCGCATTGCTGCTGCTGTAGCTCACCGTCAACCCGCTGCTGGCCACGGCCGACAAATCGAAATCGGCATCCCCTACCGTTTTTGTCAGATCCGCAAGGCCGCTGATGGTCTGAGCTTGCTTCGTGGGGGAATTCACCGTAAGCGCTGCCGTTACAGGCATCGCCGGATTGTAGGTGTCATTGCCCGACTGCGTGGCCGTGATGGTGGTTGTGCCTGCGCTTATAATTCTTACGCTGCTGCCGCTGACGGTTGCCACCCCTGTATTGCTGCTCGCGTAGAGCACTGCCAAACCGCTGCTTGCCGTTGCCGTCAAATCGAAGGGGTCATCGCCTAACGTTTTTGTTATATCCACAAGACCTGTGATGGTCTGGTCTTGCTTGGCAGGGGCATTTACGGTG
>JAIRNV010000044.1 GCA_031257875.1 Dysgonamonadaceae bacterium | reverse complement strand
ATCTGTGAAATACCCGTTATGAGATTCCTCAAAATAGGGGGGGCAGTCCGGGGAACTGTTCAGGGCTAAGGCCAGTCAAAGAACGGAATTTCTTTTCGTTGTTGTGATAATCCAAATATTTCATCCTGCAAAGATACGCGCGTGCGTGTGATGTACAAAATTTAATTTACATAAACTCTATTATTTACCCCGCAAAGAGACCCATTTATGCTCAAAAAGAAATAGAATGCGGGGTGTCGCACACAAATTTTAATGTATTGCCCCTGAATGATTAATTATTAATCGCAGATTTAGACTAACCGTGCCATTGATGGTGAGATGTTATTTATTTTTTATTCTTAAAGTTAAATCGAACAAAATCCATATCATTTTAACACTTTTTTCTGCGTTCTTAACAATTCGATGGTTCTGTTAAAAACATTTGTTTTTATGTAAAAAAAATTTTTGTTTTTTTTGCTAAATGTTAAAAAAAAAAGTCTTTACCTTTGCCTGAAATTTGATATGGGAATAAAAAAATGAGAAAATCAGTGATATGGTTACTGGCCGGCGTAATGTTTTTTGCTTTTGCCGGTTTGCTGTATTTACAGGCGTATTATATCCACATTATTGTAAAAAATCAGAAAGATCAATTCAATGAAGCTGTAAAAAGGAGCCTGTTTCAGGTTGCCCACAATCTTGAACTGGACGAAACAGCGCGTTTACTGCAAAGTCAAATTTATCATATTAATAAAAAAAACGGACGGAAAAACCGTGGACAAAGCAGTATTGCCGTTAATCGAAATCTGCTGGATATTCCCGATATTCAAATAGACAGTCCCGGCAATATCACAGCGAGTTACGGGAAAAGCGATTTGCGTTACGAGTCCAGGACTGTTCAGGAATTTTTAATCGAGCAATATGCTTACAGGGAAAATCTGGTGAACGAAGTAATCCGGACTTCCATGAAAGCCTACGAAAAACCGATTGAAGCACGGATTGATTTCAGGAAACTGGAATTGTATATTCAGACGGAATTGGCGAATAACAATCTGATTTTGCCTTTCCGTTATGCCATCAAAGGATATAATCCCGATTCGGTTTACCGGAAAAGTCCGGGTTATGATGACTCTTCCGCTTCGGGAACCGTATTTTCACAGGTATTGTTTCCCAAAGATCCGCCTGCGGCTCAATCCTATACGCTCCTGGTTACTTTTCCGAACGAAGGGAGCAGTATTTTTAATTCTGTCCGTTTCATTATACCGTCAATAGTTTTTACCTTTTTCCTTTTAGTTGCATTTTCAGTTACGCTTTGGATTGTAATGAGACAGAAGCGTTTATCCGAAATGAAAAAGGATTTTATAAGCAATATGACGCATGAACTGAAAACGCCGGTAGCAAGTATTTCCATCGCGGCGCAAATGCTGAGCGATGAAAGTATGATTGATATGCTGGAAAAAGGAGGACCTTTGCGGGAATCGGATTCTTTCAACAAAATTACGCGAACCATCGGTGATGAAACCAGACGTTTACATTTTCTGATAGACAAAGTTTTGCAAATGTCTTTGATGGATGACGGACGGTTGATTATGAAAATCAAAAAAGTGGATGTCAACGATTTGTTACTGAATGTCGTACAGATTTTCGGCATACAGGTGGAAAAATACGGAGGCACGCTTGAACTGGAACCGGAAGCTACCGAAGCGGTTGTTTATGTAGACGAAATGCACTTTACCAACGTGCTTTTCAACCTGATGGAAAATGCCGTGAAGTACCGACGCCCTGATGTGCCTTTGAAACTCTGCGCCGGGACAAAGAACGCGGGCGACAAAATAGTGATATGCATTTCGGACAACGGAACCGGTATCAGAAAAGAGAATTTGAAAAAGATTTTCGACCGTTTTTACCGTGTTTCCACCGGTAATGTACACAATGTGAAAGGCTTCGGCCTGGGACTGGCTTATGTAAAGAAAATTATCGACGAACTGAACGGTACGATTAAGGTAGAAAGTGAATTAAATGCGGGAACGAAATTTATTATCAGTTTGCCTTACGTACAGTAATTGAGTTTCGAGTAGACAAGTTAACAAGTTAACGAATAAAAGATGAAAGAGTATCGTTTACCCGTCTACTCGTAACTCGTAACAAAAAAAATTATGTTTAATTAAATAAATTATTACAATCATGGATGAAAAAATTAAAATCTTCCTGTGTGAAGACGACGAAAATTTAGGTATGCTATTGAGAGAATACCTGCAAACAAAAGATTTTGCGGTAGACCTGTTTCCCGATGGAGAACTTGGCTATAACGCTTTTCAGAACAAGAAATACGATCTTTGTATTTTAGATGTGATGATGCCTAAAAAAGACGGTTTTGCATTGGCGCAGGATATTCGTACAATAGACACGGAAGTACCCATTATCTTCCTGACAGCCAAAAATATGAAAGATGACATTCTGGAAGGGTTCAAAGCCGGCGCCGACGATTATCTGACAAAACCGTTCAATACGCAGGAACTTTTGCTCCGTATCGAAGCGATTCTCCGCCGCATCAACGGCAAGAAAAATAAAGACATTTCCTTTTACCAGATAGGGAATTATGCTTTCGACACGCAAAAACAGACGTTGACTTTCGATTCGGATGTTACGAAACTGACGACCAAAGAAAGCGAATTGCTGGTTTATCTGTGTGCGCACATGAATGAAATTCTTGACCGGGAATATGCCGTAAACACCATTTGGAAACCTCACCACGATTTTTACCAGTTTGCCGCACGCAGTATGGATGTGTACATTACCAAACTGAGAAAATTACTGAAAGACGATCCCAGTGTGGAAATTATGAATGTTCACGGTAAGGGTTATAAACTGATTGCACCGGTGGAAAGTCAAAATTGAATCGGGTGATTAAGTAATATTAAGGGATAATCGAATAGGTAGGGGGGATTGCCCCCCCTGCGCTCCAGCTCCTTATCCAACCCGTCCAATACTGTGTTTGACAGCGGCGGGAAGAGCGGGCTGCCCTGTATCAAGTTTCTGTGCGTCATTATATCGCTTTTGCTGAAAGAAAAAAGCCACCTTCGGGTGGCTTTTTTTGCTTAATTCCGGTTTACGCCGGAATGACAGGCTTTGCAACAGCGCTACGACTCACCCGTCAACACTTTTTTTAATTCCGAAAAATCTTTACCAAGTTCGATACTCTGTTTTTCTCCTTTCATAAACTCCCGCAATTTTTGAGGGATTTCGACCTCTTGCCCGATAATACTTTCAATCGTGTCCTTAAATTTGGCCGGATGAGCCGTTTCTAAAAAAATGCCGGTTTCACCTGCCTGCATAAAGTTCTTCAAAGCACGGTATCCGCATGCTCCGTGAGGATCAAGAAGATAACCTGTTTCCCGGTAACAGGTTTTCACTGTTTCCCGAATCATTTCGTCCGTACAACAGAATCCCGAAATCATTTCCGCAATGGCCTGATGAGAATGTCCGTACAAGTCCAAAATACGCGCAAAATTGCTCGGATCGCCCACATCCATCGCATTGGCCAAAGTTTGCACGGATGGTTTCGGACTGTACAAACCGGTCAGTAAATATTGCAGGAAAATATCATTTTTGTTATTGGCGGCAATAAAATGTTTGACAGGCAATCCCATTTTCCCGGCAATCAATCCGGCGGTAATGTTTCCGAAATTTCCACTGGGAACGCAGACTACGATATTTTCCTTGACTCCGAGACGCCGTAACTGTGCATAAGCATGAAAATAGTAAAACGCCTGCGGAAGAAAACGGGCTACATTGATTGAATTGGCTGAAGTCAACTGCATTTTTTCATTCAAATCCCTGTCCATGAATGCCGTTTTGACCAAAGCCTGGCAATCGTCGAAAGTACCGTCGATTTCAAGCGCTGTGATATTCCGTCCCAAAGTCGTAAACTGACATTCCTGAATTGCGCTGACTTTTCCCCTGGGATACAGCACATAAACATGAATTCCTTTCACGCCGAGAAATCCGTTGGCAACAGCGCTTCCCGTATCGCCCGAAGTCGCGACCAGCACATTGACCTGTTTCAAGCCCTGTTTTTTGACAAAATAACCGAGCAGCCGCGCCATAAACCGCGCACCTGCGTCTTTGAACGCCAAAGTCGGCCCGTGGAAAAGTTCAAGGCTATAAACGGCGTCCGTCACTTTTACGAGCGGAGTGTCGAAACTGAGCGTATCGTAAACGATTTCTTTCAAAACGGAGGTTTCCATGTCTTCCCCGAAAAATGCCGAAGCAATTTCGTATGATATTTCCCGGAAATCCATTGTGGACATGTTTTCAAAAAACGAAGGAGGCAAGGCGGGAATCCGCTCCGGCATATAAAGTCCCTTATCGCTTGCTAATCCTTTAACGACAGCTTCTTGCATGCCGACGGCCGGAGATTGTTTGTTGGTGCTGTAACAGTTCATTTTTGATTCAAAATAATCGGCGACAAAGGTAACGATTTTTTTATTACATAAATCGAATTTTATTTAAATAGATAGAGGTTATGTAAATTAGTATTCGTAATGCCACGGATTGATTTTAATTCTGAAATTATGCAACGCAAAAGATTCTTTCGGCAAAACTGTTGGCTTCGAGCCTGCCCCGTCTTTTATGACTCTCAGAACTTTGACACTTCCCACGTCCCTCCGGCTTTTTTACGGGCGTTTAATCCGGACGTCATCCGGTTTATAGCCTTGATATCCCATATACCGATACGGCACGCTTTAAGGTCAACAAACGGTTTTGATCGCGATCTACGGCGTCAAAAAATCGTCAGGACGGTTTTGATCGCGATCTACGGCGCCAAAAAGTCATCGAGACGGTTTTGATCGCGATCGACGGCGTCAAAAAGTCGTCAGGACGGTTTTGATCGCGATCGACGGCGCCAAAAAGTCATCGGGACGGTTTTGATCGCGATCGACGGCGCCAAAAAGTCATCAGGACGGTTTTGATCGCGATCGACGGCGTCAAAAAGTCATCAGGACGGTTTTGATCGCAATCGACGGCGTCAAAAAGTCGTCAGGACGGTTTTGATCGCGATCGACGGCGTCAAAAAGTCGTCAGGACGGTTTCGCCGCACTCCGCAAACGTCAAAAAGTCGTCAGGACGGTTTCGCCGCACTCCGCATACGCCAAAAAGTCGTCGGGACGGTTTCGACGCACTCCGCAAACTGCCAAAAGACGTCGGGACGGTTTCGCCGCACTCCGCAAACGCCAAGAAGTCGTCGGGTCGGTATCGTAACTGTACGAAAGTTCCAAAAAGCCGTCAGGACGGTTTTGATCGCGATCGACGGCGTCAAAAAGCCGTCAGGATGTTTTTGATCGCGATCAACGGCGCCAAAAAGTCGTCAGGACGGTTTTGATCGCGATCAACGGCGTCAAAAAGTCGTCAGGACGTTTTCGTACTAGTACGAAAATCTCAAAAAGCCGTCAGGACGTTTTCGTACCGGTACGAAAGTCTCAAAAAGTCGTCAGGACGTTTTCGTACCGGTACGAAAGTCTCAAAAAGTCGTCAGGACGGTTTCGTACTAGTACGAAAGCTCCAAAAAGACGTCGGGACGGTTTCGTACTAGTACGAAAGCTCCAAAAAGACGTCGGGACGGTTTCGTACTAGTACGAAAGCTCCAAAAAGACGTCGGGACGGTTTTGTACCGGTACGAAAGTCCCCCAAAACGGGAGCACAGTCAAACTGTTTACCCATAACTCATATTTATAAGTAATGTGAAATAAACAGGATATTGCAGTTTTATTCTTTTCCTCCGTGTTCCTCCGTGAAACTCCGTATTGTAAAAATTATTAAACACGGAGTGGACTTCACGGAGGGACACGGAGTTGATGGTTACCTGTTATTTATTTTGTATTCCTTAGCAGTTCAGGGCTTGTGCAGCATAACAGAATTAAGCAATGTCCCGGGCGAACATCGCAAAAATGTAGAACGTTACGCGAAGACCTTCAGGGGAAAAGGGGCAGAATACTTTTTTTCACGCAAATAGACACAGTCACCGGGAGTCGGCCCGGAGAACGCAACCGGCACTGTTTAGCGACAGTTTCCGGTACGGGTATGGCAACGACACGCATGGAAGAGCGTGTCAGTCATGCATTCGGCTTATCATCGATACCTGTATCACCGTCATTTGAGAACAGGTTAAGTGTTCCTTACGGCGGCGTCATGCTTCTTCTTCCGTTTTTGTTATCCTGTGGCCTGTTGAGTTACAGGGAACATTATACAGAGCGGGAAGGCTGTTACAGTTTCAGCCATCATTTGATAACCCTGTCGTTTGCCATTTTATTGCGCATAAAATCAAACGAACAGTTCAAACCGTACAATCCGGGAGAAATAGGGAAATTAGCCGGCTATGAACGTATTCCTGAAATAAAAACAATACGCGGCATGATAAGCGAACTGACTTCACAAAAGAAGTGTTCGGACTGGGGCAAAGACCTTTCCATCCAATGGACAGAACCGGACATGCCCGCATTATATTATGTAGACGGTCATGTACAGGTGTATCACGGTTATCCGGCAGAATTGGGAAAACAACATGTCAGCCGTCAGCGCCTGTGTCTTCCCCGGATGATGGAATTTTGGATAACCGGCTTCTTTTTCTATTATTTGGGCGGCGATATCCCGCTGACGCCCGTCGCATCTATGGTAACCGGGCATCCCTGAAGCGCTAAAACTTCCGGTAATTTGGGTGTCGCCGTAATTTCATTCGACTTTGCATCGCTCCCGACCTGTCCCGAACTCAATTGATTAGCTTTTGACCGCGCACTGACAACGTCTCCCTCCCTCAGTGTTGATATGTCCTTTATCCATGACAGGAAGGCCTGCTCAAATTCATCCGGTTCTGCTACTCAGGTTGTTTTGTTGTTAAATAAGGTTGGGAATAAGGTTTTTTCGCATTTGGAATCCCCGGTATAAACCTTATTTCAACCTGATTTTTTCCAACAAAACAACCTGAGTAGCAAAGAAGAATGATAATATACCCAAAACCTTCACCCTTCACCGTAACTTTACAGGCGTTGCCCCCGCGTAGTAGATGCTGTTAAACAGGAATTTGAACGTGCCGTGCGGTTGCGCCCGGAACGTAATTTCGGGACCGAAAAGAAAAAGTTTTCCTTTACCTACTGTGGCTTCTACGATTGCCGCGCCGCCATCGAGGTAATGCTGTCCCCATGCCCAGCCGCTACGCAACGGTTCTGTGCCGGAAAACCACGCGACAACGTTTACTCCTTTAAGATGCGCATCGGGCAGCAGACGGAATACCGGTTTGTTCCGGTACAAAATATCAAGGTCTTCCGTAATGCCGTATGCAACGGGATTTGCAGTATTTACCCTGACTTGCAGTACCGAGCCGGGAATATAAAACTTATCGGAAGAAAATTTCTTTCTGCTGCCGTCCGGAGTGATTTCCGACAAGGCGTCCGCAACCGGCAAACCGAAGTGATATGCAAGTTCCGCAGAACTTCCGATAGCAATCAGGGCGCCTCCTTCTTCGGCAAACCTGCGCAGTTGCGGTATGGTTTTATCCACCGTAATATTTCCAACCCGGTTTTTATATTCGTCGGGTACGCTATCCCTGTTCGGGCTGTTGCGGAA
This sequence comes from Dysgonamonadaceae bacterium, assembly GCA_031257875.1. Taxonomy (GTDB): domain Bacteria; phylum Bacteroidota; class Bacteroidia; order Bacteroidales; family Azobacteroidaceae; genus Azobacteroides. The sequence goes on along the minus strand of JAIRNV010000044.1, from coordinate 2,434 downwards.
AGCATTGCGACCGCTTTGACCGCCGGCTTGCGGGATAGCGCCGTCCGGAAAAATCAGCACATCGTATTTTTTCCTCAGATTTCCGGCATCCAGTTCGGGCGCATAAACGAGATCAAACGGGAACGGGAAGGCCTGTTCAAACAGCCAGCGTATCCATCCGGAATCCATTGAGCCGCCGTAGCGATCCCACAGTCCCACGCGGACGGGACGGAGCTTCAAAGCATCTCCCGCGGGCCTGGCGGAAATTGCGTCAAAACTCAGCCCTGTTTCAATTGCCAAAGTTTGGAGAAAGACTTTGGTTAAAGATTTCGCCGGTATGTAGATGCTGCCTTCCGGCCATGTTTTACCGTTGGCTGTGAGCGGCGCCGTCAGCCAGTAAATTTCTTCCCCGACTTTCAGCAGGCGCGTTGCAGCAACGAAAAAATCGTTGACGCGATGGCTAAGCAGGTAGCCGGCAGCATGAGACGCTCCGGTGATTTTGCCCGCCGGAGGTTTGAGCAGGCCCGACACCTTTTCAAAAGGGCCGTCAAAGCCATCCAAAATGCGGTCGAACTCCACGCCCATTTGAAACGCCAGCGTATATCCGGCCACGTCGTAAGGCGGTTTGGGAGGCCCGCCCGGATACTGAAAGTCATTCGGATGGTCCTGCGGCTCGAACATATCGCGCAAATGCGGACGGAAAGCCTGTGCCGACTTGACTACATAAGAACCCGCAGGATAGGTTTTTCCGGCAACTTCAAATTCCTTTGCGGCGCGATGCACGTCCACGCCTGCTTTGAGCAGCGCATTGACAAATTTGGTTGCCGTCGGGAAGTCCGGTTGATTGGAAGGAATGATGTATCCTCTCGGATCGCGAGTTTCGGGCGTATGCAGCTTTTCCCAAAATTCATACGGGATACCCCGGCTGAAGTAGTCGGCCGGAATGCTGCCGTTGCCACTTAATCTTTCACCGGAAGACAGGTTGCTATCCCTGTTGATTTTGCGCTGTTCCTCCCGATACTTTGCATAGTCGGCTTCCAGCCCGGCCACCCGTTTGGGCGTTAGTGTCCAGTAATCCCGGCTGCCGCGCTCAATGGAGTTTTTCCCCATTTGGTAAATGCGGTACAGGAAATCTTCGCGCAACTTGGCTGCAAGATCCAGGATTGCACGCTGACCGCTGAGAATATACTCAATGCTTTGGCGGAAATGCCACTCCTGCCGGGGACCGATTGGAAAAGGCTGATTTCCTCCGGGAAGCAGCCTTGAGGGGAGCAGCGGAATATTGGCAGGTGTTGGGTTGCCGACAATTTCCGACAAAAGACCTATCTGGTTGTGGAATCCTGCGGTAGTCCGGTCGCCGCCGTTGAACCATGTAGAATAGGAAGCGGCATCACGCAACACCGCTCCCGGTTTTCCTTCGGCAAGAAACCGGTTGTGGACGGCAGTACCCACTAAATCTATACCCATGAAAACCAGGGGGTCGTGGTTATAATTGAACGGGTCGCGGAAAGGCGCCATGAAAAGCACCGTCCCGGCCGGGCCGGACTGGTGCTGGTTCCACATGATTTGAGGAATCCACTCGATATACATTTGCCGGTTGATGATTTCCGTTTCAAGCTGGTTGGCGATGTACGAATCACGGTTATTGTCATGCCCCACATACTTTTGATACAGGCGCGGGATGGCCATGTTGCGCTTTTTCGGGTCGCTCTCCTTCATGTACCAGTCCGATACCAAGTCCATACCATCCGGGTTTGCCGGAACCAGCAGCAGAATGACGTTGTCGAGAATACGTAGCGTTTCGGGGTCGTCGTTACTGACGAGGTCGTACGCTTCGAGAAAAAGCGCCTGTGCGTTCACCGTTTCGGTAGCATGCAGCCCGCCGTCAATCCAGACAACTGTCTTTCCCTCGGAGGCCAGCTCATGCGCCTGTTTGTCGGTCAAGCCTTCCGCTTTGGCAAGGCGCACGGAAATTTCCTGATACCGTTTCAGGTTTTTGTGATTTTCAGGGGAGGTAATGATGGCCATTTTCATGCTGCGACCTTCCGGGGTTTTTCCGATTTCAACAATTTTTATTCTGTCGGAAACTGCTGCCAGCTTGTCCCAGTATTCAACAAGTTGGGTGTAGTTGGCAAGGAAATAGTCGTCGCCGACTGTGTATTCGCCGAATTTCGGTTCCGGAATATTTCCGGCTGCATACAGAGCGCCGCTACCTGCGGCGAGAAAGAGCATTGGCAGGAATGCCTGCATTAGCTGTTTGAAAAATGTTTGTTTCATTTTGATAATTTATAATTTATAATTCTATTGACATACAAGTTCGCCTAACCCCCGCTTGGCGTAGCGTCTTCGCTACGTCGGGCTAAAAGCAAGGCTACTGCCTTGTATACAATATTTTCATTTACACTTCCCGTTTGTTTTATCTCCTGTTTTAATGTTTTGCAAGGCAGGAGCCTTG
>JAIRNV010000038.1 GCA_031257875.1 Dysgonamonadaceae bacterium | reverse complement strand
GGAATGACAGGGTCTTGCAACAGCCCTGCGACAATTTGAAATTCACCGGGACAAGGATATACAGGAAACAAAAATTTCAGTTTTTTTTATCGGGGCGAATGCCCCTCCGGGCAGGGTGTTCAAAGCGCATCAAAGTATTTTTATGCAGCCAATAATTTTTTACGCATAACAGTTCTATTTTCAGATAAATGAGTATTTTTCCAATCGTCTAAATCTTTCAGAACCGTTTTTTCCAGACAGCATTTAAAGTCTCCTCCTTTCATCTTTTTATACTTCACGCGGCATGGTTTTGTGCATTGGTTTGATCAAAAAATTGGAAATTTAGCGTTATACTTTGCGCGGTCTATATTTGTGCAATAGAAGTAGAAATAATGATTAATGATTAATATTGCAGCCGTCACCAGCGAACTGCGAAGCAGTGAAGCAATCAGGGAAAAAAAACACTGCACAAAATAAAACCGAGTGAAGTATAAATAAGGGTGGGAATCAGGTTTTTCCCCGTCCGGCCCTGCGTCTCGCTACGCCGGGGGTTATTCATTTTATTTTTCTGCTGTTGAAACCAATTTTCCCGCAATTGAAACCAATTTTCCCGCAATTGAAACTAATCTTCCCGCTGTTGAAACTAAATTTCCCGCTGTTGAAACTAAAATTCCCGCTGTTGAAACTAATTTTCCCGCTATTACTTTAAAATTTCCTGCAACTGCTTTTAATTTTCCTGTAACTGCTTTTAATTTTCCTGTAACTGCTTTTAATCTTCCTGCAACTGCTTTTAATCTTCCTGCAACTGCTTTTAATCTTCCTGCAACTGCTTTTAATCTTCCTGCAACTGCTTTTAATTTTCCTGCAACTGCTTTTAATCTTCCTGCAACTGCTTTTAATTTTCCTGCAACTGCTTTTAATCTTCCTGCAACTGCTTTTAATCTTCCTGCAACTGCTTTTAATCTTCCTGCAGCTGCTTTTAATTTTCCTGCAACTGCTTTTAATTTTCCTGCAACTGCTTTTAATCTTCCTGCAACTGCTTTTAATTTTCCGGTAATTCTACTTTATACTTCACGCGGTATGGTTTTGTGCATTACAGGTATCCTGCCGGCAATAATCCCGTCAGGGATTGAAGTTCGGTAGAAACGTTTGATCGCACAGCGCCCCGCATGACGTCAGTTATGCGGACAAATGCCGCATCTCTGCGAGATGCCGGTGAAGGTGGGGGAACGCTATTTTCTACCGAGCTTTGCATCTCTACGAGATGCCGGTTCACCGTTCACCACAAATTATTAATTTTTGATAAATCCGGATGCACAAAACCATACCGCGTAAAGTATAACAGATTGAAAAGCAGATGTCTCATATAACACTGTTGGAACTATTTTTTTAATCTGTTAAAGTAGAATTACGAATTACCGGTAATTAATAATTTGTAATTCGTAATTCGTAATTGATGACTCCGGATTGCTTCGGGCTTCGCCCTCGCAATGACGCGGTGAGGCTGAAATATCGCAGTCGTCATTGCGAACTGCAAAGTAGTGAGGTAATCCGGGATAAGTACAGTTCATTGACAGGGGAGGGGGATTTTCTCCGGCACCTCAAAAAAAGATTGAGCCAATCTTTATCCGTTTGTGCGTATTTGAGGATTTTATGCTAACTTTGTACCCGTTTTTTAAAAAATAATTATGAATAAGAAATTTGCCGAATACAGTAAATTAGACTTGGCTGAAATAAACAGGGAAATATTGGCGTTTTGGGAAGAAGAAAATATCTTTCAAAAAAGTTTGGATATCAGGGAGGGCGCTCCTCCCTTTGTTTTTTACGAAGGCCCTCCTTCCGCCAACGGAATGCCAGGCATACATCACGTGATTGCCCGCACTATCAAGGATATATTTTGCCGCTATAAAACGATGAAAGGTTTTCAGGTCAACCGGAAAGCCGGCTGGGATACGCACGGGCTTCCCGTCGAACTGGGCGTGGAAAAAGCCTTGGGTATCACCAAAACGGACATCGGTAAAAAAATTTCCGTCGAAGAATACAATGCCGCCTGCCGCAAAGCCGTGATGCAATATACCGAAGAGTGGGAGGATTTGACCCGCCGGATGGGTTACTGGGTTGATATGAACCGCCCGTATATCACGTATGACAACCGCTATGTCGAAACGCTCTGGTGGCTTATCAAGCAGTTGTACAACAAAGGTTTGTTATATAAAGGATATACGATTCAGCCGTATTCTCCGGCTGCCGGTACGGCTTTGAGTTCTCACGAGCTGAACCAGCCGGGTTGTTACCGGGATGTAAAAGATACTACCTGTACCGCCCAGTTTAAAATAAAAAATCCCTTACCCCGCATGTCGGATTTCGGAGACGCTTTCTTTTTGGCCTGGACGACTACGCCCTGGACTTTGCCTTCGAATACGGCTCTATGCGTTGGTCCTGATATTAACTATGTGGCTGTCGCAACTTTCAATCCGTATTCCGGCAAGCCGATGACAGCCGTTTTGGCGGAAGATTTGTTGAGCGCCTGTTTCAATCCGAAAGCAAAAGATTTGGAATTATCGTCCTGGCGGCCGGGCGATAAACTGATTCCTTATCGCGTAGCCGGTTCGTGGAAAGGCCATGAATTAGCCGGCATAGAATACGAACAGCTAATTCCGTGGGTGAATCCGGGAGCGGGCGCTTTCCGTGTCATTACCGGCGATTTCGTTACTACCGGAGACGGTACCGGCATTGTTCATATTGCGCCGACTTTCGGCGCCGACGACGACCGCGTTGCCCGGCAACATGGCGTTCCGCCCCTGATGATGGTCGACAAAGACGGCAACCGCCGCCCGATGGTTGATTTGACCGGAAAATATTATCCTGTCGTCGATTTGGATTCCGGTTTCCTGCACCGGTCTGTGAATGTAACGCTCTATTCCGAATATGCCGGTCGGTATGTGAAAAACGAATACATTGACTTGCCCAGGGAAGAATCAACTTTGGACATTGACCTGTGCGTCATGTTGAAAGGACAAAACAGGGTATTCAAAATCGAAAAACACACTCACTCCTATCCGAATTGCTGGCGCACCGACAAACCGGTGCTGTATTATCCCGTGGACAGCTGGTTTATCCGCACTACCGCCTGCAGGGACAAAATGATTGCGCTGAACGAAACCATCAACTGGAAGCCGCAGTCTACCGGCGCCGGACGGTTCGGTAAATGGCTGGAAAACCTTCAAGACTGGAATTTGTCGCGTTCGAGGTATTGGGGAACGCCCCTGCCGATATGGCGTACCGAAGACGGCGAGGAAGAAATCTGTATCGGTTCGGTAAAAGAACTGCTGGAGGAAATCGAGAAATCGGTTGCCGCTGGATGGATGGAAGAAAATCCTTTCAAAGAAGTCATCCCCGGCGATTATTCGGACGAAAATTACGCTACGGACAAGATTGACCTGCACCGTCCTTTCGTAGATAAAATCATCCTTGTCTCCCCTTCCGGCCAGCCGATGAAACGCGAAACGGATTTGATTGACGTCTGGTTTGATTCGGGCGCAATGCCTTATGCACAGATTCATTATCCGTTTGAAAACAAAGAAGATTTCGATTCGGGAAAAGTTTTTCCGGCCAATTTTATTGCCGAAGGCGTGGATCAAACGCGCGGATGGTTTTTTACCCTGCATGCGATAGCCGCCATGGTTTCCGGCAGCGTTTCGTTTAAAACTGTGGTTTCCAACGGCCTGATACTGGATAAAAACGGGAACAAGATGTCCAAACGTTTGGGCAACGCGGTTGATCCTTTTGCAACGATTGCCGGTTACGGTTCCGACCCGTTGCGCTGGTACATGATTACCAATGCAAGTCCCTGGGACAATCTGAAATTCGATGTTGAGGGAGTCGAAGAAGTGCGCCGGAAATTTTTCGGAACGCTTTACAATACCTACTCTTTCTTTGCCCTGTATGCCAATGTGGACGGCTTCGACGGCAGCGAAACGGATGTTCCTTTGGAAGACAGGCCGGAAATTGACCGGTGGATTCTTTCACTCTTAAATTCGCTAATCAAGGAAGTCGATGAATATTATGCCGCTTATGAGCCGACGAAAGCAGGCCGGGCAATCGGCGATTTTGTCAATGACAACCTGAGTAACTGGTACGTCCGCCTGAACCGCAAGCGTTTCTGGGGCGGTAAGATGAATACGGATAAACGCTCGGCTTATCAGACTTTGTATGCCTGTCTGAAAACGGTTGCTCAACTGATGGCGCCGATTGCACCGTTTTATGCGGATAAACTGTACAGGGATCTGGTGCAAGGTGAAAGGTACAAGGTACAGGGTACACCCTTCACCCTCTCCGTACATCTGTCGGATTTCCCTGTTGCCTGTGAAGCGTTGGTAGACAAAGCGCTGGAAGAAAAAATGCAGATTGCGCAACAAATTTCATCCATGGTGTTGGCTTTGCGCCGGAAAGTAAATATTAAAGTCCGCCAGCCGCTGTTGATGCTAATGATTCCTGTTTTGGACGAACACCAGAAAGAGGCCATTGAGGCGGTGCAGGCGCTGATATTGAACGAAGTAAATGTAAAGGCCATCAAATATGTGGACAATGCCGCAGAAATTCTGGTGAAACGGATTAAGCCGGATTTCAAAAAATTAGGTCCGCGTTACGGAAAGATTATGAAAGACTTGGCAACGGCTATCGGCGCTTTGTCGCAACAGGACATCAACGCTTTGGAAAAGTCGGGTCATTTGAGTATTCCGGTCGCCGGACAGACTGCCGAAGTTACCCTTGACGATGTGGAAATCTTTTCGGAAGACATCCCCGGCCGGCTGGTTGCCAATGAAGGTAAGCTGACTGTGGCTCTGGATATTACCATTACGGAAGAATTGAAGAAAGAAGGCATTGCCCGCGAACTGGTCAACAGGATACAAAATATCCGCAAATCCAGTGGTTACGAAATCACCGACAAAATCAGGGTAACGATTCAGTCCGATCCGCGTGTAAATGAAGCGGTAACGGAATTTAGGCAATACATTGCCAGCCAGGTGCTGGCAAACAGTGTTGACTTGGCCTGCATCAGCGAAGGAACGGAACTGGATATGGATGATTTTAATCTGTTGGTACAGATACAGTTGGATGTCCATAGCGCTTTTTCTGACAAGGATAGATATTAATTTCGTTATTAACGTGTCCGGTATCATTAACGTCAGCACCGGAAAGGACAGGATACGTGTACGGGTAAAGTCCCTGCCCGTTCTGTCATTCCCGCGCAGGCGGGAATCTCATAATAATCCGTACGCTTTTACTTGGGATTCCCGCCTGCGCGGGAATGACAGGGTGCGACAATCTAAAATATCCCGTTTAATTTTGCAATTTGAAATTAAACTTATACTTTTGTAGCGGAAAAATAAAACGAACAACTTATGACAGACAGGTTAGACAAACAGACAGGTTCAATGCCGGATGATGAAGTCCCGATAACAAACTTTGAAGTAGGCGATCATCCGGAAAAAGACTTCTTCATCCTCAAACTGAAGACGGCCGACGGACGCTCGTTATGCATACAAACAGACAAAATGGAAGCGCAAATATTCGGGTTAAACCTGCCTGATTTGCCGCCGCTCCCCAGTATAACTGTTTTCGATATTATTAATGCAGTCATTGAAGTACAAAATATAACCTTCGAAAAAGCCGTTATACACGACCACAAGGGGAGAAGCCTCATTGCACAACTGCACTTCGCCGGTGCAAGCGGGGCAAATATTATCGTGGAAGCTTCCCTTGTTTATGCGGTGCCGCTTGCATTTATCATGCATGCGCCGCTCTATGCGAAAAACAAAATCCTTGACTTCGTCCATGACGACAATACGGCAGTCTGGCTGGAGGATATGTACCCTGATTATACTGTCGACATGCTCGGCAAAACATCCGTTGAAGATATAGCGGCCTTCCCCCGGAAAGATATCGAAAAATATCTTAATCTCGCCATCGGGAAAGAAAATTACGAACTGGCCGAAAAAATCCGTAAGGCTCTGCAACAACAAAATTCCATCACAAAATGACCGCAGAAAACAACGAAGTAAAAATAGACAAATATCGCCTCACGTCTATCAATCCGACGACACACGCAGTGGGAATAAAACTTCAGGAAGAAAACGGAAACAGGACAATATCCATGATGCTCCCTATAGAGAATGTACTGACCATAGAGTTGCTGGTGGATCCATTCTGCAAAATGAGGATATTAGATTTACCGCCGGTATTTCCCTGCGACTTCCTGAAAACCGTCCTTGACGCATTAGGCACCGATATTATCAAAATAGTCATATACAACCTCGAAGGTGAAAAATATTCCGCACTACTCAACCTCCTTTTTGACGATGGGACAGGAACCATTGATATTGACATATACGATGCGCTCTCACTGGTAGCCCGATTCGGCACTCCCCTCTACGTCCGTGAAAAGGTCTTCGGTCTCTGCGACGAAAAAAAACACGCGCGAATCAACTGGTACGACCTCTATGAAGCGTATGCTTTCGACGTCTTAAACCGAATGCCTCCGGAAACAATGACTTCCTATCCCGTCGACGAGCTGAACATATTCATGGAAAAATCCGTTGGAAAAGAAGAGTACGCGCTTGCCGCCAAAATCAGGCGCGCATTGGAGGAAAAAGGGTAAAAGGTGAAAGGTAAAAGGTAAAGGGTGAAACTATGAAGTTGCGTTAGTTTCACCCTTTACCCTTTACCCTTTACCCTTTACCCTACTTCAAATTCTGCAATATATGCCCCATCCGCTCTTTCTTGGTACGCATATAAAATTCGTTGTAGGGATTCGGAATCATTTCGATGGGAATATTTTCCACGATTTCCAGGCCGTAGCCTTCGAGCGCCGCCCGTTTGACAGGGTTGTTGGTGATTAACCGGATTTTGGATATACCCAAATCGCGAAGTATCTGAGCGCCCACGCCATATTCCCGTTCATCGGAATCGTGTCCCAGATGCAGATTTGCATCGACCGTATCAAAACCCTGTTCCTGCAATTTATATGCTCGCATTTTGTCCATCAGGCCAATACCGCGTCCTTCCTGATTCAGGTAAATCACAGCGCCTTTTCCCTCTTTTTCAATCATTTCCATAGAAGCGTGCAACTGTTCGCCGCACTCGCAGCGCAAAGAACCGAAGATATCGCCCGTAGCGCAGGAAGAGTGCATCCGCACCGGCACCGGTTCGTCTTTCGTCCATTCGCCCTTTATCAGCGCGATGTGTTCCAAGCCATTGGATTTCTGGCGGAAAGGTATCAGTTTGAAATGACCGTACCGCGTCGGCATATTCACCGTTTCGCCTTTTTCAACCAATGATTCGTATTTCAGTCGATAGGTAATCAGGTCTTTGATGCTGATAATTTTAATGCCGAATTTTTCGGATACTTCCAGCAAGTCCGGTAAGCGGGCCATCGTGCCGTCTTCCCTGATGATTTCAATCAAAGCCCCTGCCGGATAAAGCCCCGCCAAGCGCGCCAGATCGACGGTGGCCTCGGTGTGTCCCGCCCGCTTCAGGACGCCTTTGGAACGGGCGCGCAGGGGATTGACATGCCCCGGACGCGCCAAATCGGCCGGTTGGGTATGACTGTCGGCTAAGGCTTTAATGGTTTCCGCACGGTCGAACATCGAAACGCCCGTCGTACATTCGCCGCCCGTCTTATCAACGGTAACGGTAAACGGCGTATCGAAAACGGATGTGTTTTTCGATACCTGCATTTCCAGTTCCAGTTCCTCACAACGTTCTTCGGTAATCGGAGCACAAAGAAGTCCACGTCCGTAAGTCAACATAAAATTGATTTTTTCCGGCGTAACTTTCTCTGCGGCAATAATAAAATCACCCTCATTTTCGCGGTCTTCGTCATCAACTACAATCAGGAATTTTCCTTCCCTGAAATCCGCAATCGCTTCTTCAATCGTATTTAATTTTCCCATGATTCTTCGTTTTTTATGTTCAGTTCTTTTTTTATTTCTTCTATTTTATCTGTCTCTGTCATGGCACACACATCCCGCTCATAACCGGGCGAAACCATGATAACTTCTTTCCGGCTGTAGTTTCGCATTTCGCGTTTCCCGACAAGCCGCTGCAAAACGTCTTTCCATGCATCGGGGTTCATCATAACCGAATCGTTCACGGCTTTATATGTAAAGAAAGCGCCTAATAAAACAAGGAGCAGGGTACTCAGCCACATGCCTTGCCATACTGGCCAAACCCCTTGTTTGGCCATCTTAAAACCAAACAAATCAACAGTATAATACAAAATGAATATGAAAACGGACACTACGGCGGGTACGCCCAGTCCGCCTTTGCGGATAATTGCGCCCAAAGGCGCCCCGATGAAAAAGAACAGCAAACAGGCCAGGGAATAGGAAAACCGCCGGTTCAATTCAATCCTGTGTCCTCGAAATTCTTTTTTCCGCATTGTCTGGTCCATCAGCCGGAAATTGAGGTCATTGTTCAGCAGGTCGGCTTTTGATTTGGCGCTTTCGAGCGCCCGTATCTGGTCGCCGAGGGAAGCCTGTTTGAAATACTTCTCAAAATCGTTTGTATGTTCGGTGTTACCGGGGCGGGCAGACCCCGCCCCTGCGAATCCGGCATAGATCCTGTTAATGAAAAGGGGACTTTCCCGTCTCCTGATGCTGTCGTTGACAACTTTGGCCGAATCGATAAATGAAATTAATTCTTTGGTACTCTTGGTAATATCTCTATTTTGCATATAAGATTCATCCGCCATGTTGAAATTGGAATCGAAATGAATCAGGATTTGCCGGAAAGAAAAAGATTCCCGCTCGTAAGGAATTTGTTCTGGCGCCCTGCGGTTAGACTGCCTGACATTCATGTTTTGAAACTGTTCGCCGGTGTACAGTGTAAGTATTAAATATTTTTTGTCGTCCGACATTTTCAACCGTCCCGAATCAGCCACGATTACGACAGCATTGCCGTAGCCTCCCGAAAAATCATAAATCATCATGTCTTTGAGGACGCCGCTTTTATCTTTTTCCCTGACATAAACGTTATAATTCGGAATTTCTTTGTAAAACGAGCCTTCCGGAATGTCCAGTTCCGGCGACTTCTGCCTGAGCGACCACAGGATAGTCCACAACTTACCCTGCGCTTTCGGAGCGATTTGGTTTTGAAAAACAAAATCAATCACCGCAATAAAAGCAACCAGAATGATCAGAGGTTTCATGATTCGCATCAGGGAGATTCCGGCCGATTTAATCGACAGCAGTTCAAGATGTTCGCCTAAATTTCCGAAAGTCATCAGCGAAGCCAGGAGAATGGACAGGGGCAATCCCAGCGGCACCAGATAGAGCGCCGCATAAGCAAACATTTCTATCAGTACTTTAAGCTCGACGCCCTTGCCGACCATATCGCCCACATATTTCCAGATGAACTGCATCAGCAGGATAAAAAGACACACGCTGAACGTTACCAGGAGTAACGGCAAAAAGGATTTTATCAGAAAAGAATAAAGTCTTTTTATGCGAAACATAAATGATTATTTGCCTGCAAAAATACGAAATATTTCCGTACAATTTTCTAAAAAACGCTTTTTTACCGCAAACGCAGATTCAAGTTCTAAATGCAACAAATTTTAGGGCAAAGATGCGTAAAAAATTTGATGGTGTCATGTTTCAGTTGTCATCAATGTAAGGAACCTTAAAAGCAAACTCAACATCCCATACTCTATCCGTTATCCCGGCATAGAAAGCTGGTGTTCGAGGAGTCCGTGTTTTGTCAGGATTTTTGCTTAAAGAACAGTGTGGTTTGATAAAATTGTAAAAATATACAGACAGACCAACTTTAGCTTTAAAGTACTCCATTTCTTTTGCAAAAGTCAAACTTTTCCTGCGCAATTTGAAATGCACCGTTTACTTTTTCCATTTTCAAAAGAAAATTCTAATTTTGCAAAAAAATCATTTTTCTCCCGCAGATTTAGCAAATTTTAATGAAAAGAATTTTACATATATCCAATTATTACCCGCCTCATATCGGTGGAATCGAAGATGTCTGCTGCAGTATCGCAACGGGATTGTCGGGCTACAATCATCAGGTTATTTGTTTCAACGGTAAAAAAACGGATGAAGCCGGCATTTATGAAGGGATAAGGGTTATCCGGTGCGGTACTGTTCAAAAACTTTTCAGTCAGCCGATTTCCATTTCTTTTTACAGGCATTTAAAAAATCTTTTTGCCGGATTTAAGCCCGATATTGTTCATTTTCATGCGCCGAATCCTTTGGGCAGCGTTTATCTTTTAAACCTGATTCCTGAATATGCCGGGCTGATTGTTCACTGGCATTCCGATATTGTTGAACAGGGTTTTTTATACACGTTCTACCGTTCGATAGAGAAAAAACTGCTGCAAAGAGCAGATAAAATACTGGTTACGAGTCCTGCTTACGCGTCCGCCTCCAAGCCTTTATCTTTTTGGAAAAACAAACTGCATGTGATTCCCAATACCGTTAATACCCGGAAACTTACCCTGAAAGAAGGAGACGTACAAGCCATCGAAAAAATCAGGAACCGTTATGCCGGAAAGAAAATCGTATTTACCTTCGGGCGTCATGTTCCCTACAAGGGACTTGCCTGTTTGATTAAGGCAATTCCCCATATATCACCCGAATGTGTGGTTGTCATTGCCGGCAGCGGGCTGCTGACGGAGCGACTGAAAAAAATGTCCGGCGCTCCGAACTTATATTTCACCGGAAAATTAGATGACACCGAACTGCGCAGGTATCTCTACGCGTCCTGTCTTTTTGCTTTTCCGTCCATTACCCGCAACGAGGCCTTTGGAATTGCTCTGGCGGAAGCCATGTATTGCGGTTTGCCGGCCGTAACGTTTACCGTTCCCGCTTCGGGCGTAAACTGGGTTTGCATAGACCGCGAGACTGGCCTTGAATCGGAAAATGGCAATTCAAAAGCGATGGCCGAAGCGATTAACCGTTTGCTGGATGATTCCGGTTTACGGGAAAAACTCGGCGCCAATGCGGCCAAACGGGTTCGGGAGTTTTTTGTTATGGAAGCAATAGAAAATGATTTGAAGCAGATTTACAATAATTTATAAACATAAAAAAATGAAGAATAAAAACATTACCGGCGCCGTTGTGGTAGGCGCGGGTCCGGCCGGACTGACGGCAGCATACGAACTTTTGAAAAACACAGATGTTCATCCGGTCGTTTTTGAAGCAACCGGCGCGATTGGCGGTATTTCTCAAACAGTTCAATATAAAGGAAACAGAATGGATATTGGCGGGCATCGCTTTTTCTCGAAAAACAAAGAGATCATGCTCTGGTGGGAGCAGATGATGCCTGGCCGTAATTAAAGACATGTTTCTTAAAAAATTTTCCGGTAAAGATGATAAAGATACGGTGTGGATTGGCCTGGATCATTTCATGCTGACAGCTATGGAGGCCGTGCGCAATATTAGAGAAGGGATAACAGGCAAAGATAATGTTTGGGCTGTAAATACCGAGACGGAGTATCACGAAGAAATGAAAGGCGAAAGCGAGAATAACAAGGCGCAAAAGCGCTATGACAATCTGAATTGAAAATCGACGCAGTCAAATGTACCCAAAGTTACCCCATTGGAACAGGGAGGCATTCCCCATTGGAATAGGGAAGTGTTCCCTATTAGAATAGGGAAGCGCTCCTCATTAGAATGACAGGGCGTGACAATTTAAAATACACCCTCTTTCGCCTTTTGTTCTAATAATAATCCTTCTGCAACTGCTTTTGCTTTTGCTTTCCCCTGCAATTCCTCCACAATTGCCAATCCGAAATCAAGCGCAAAACCCGGCCCTTTTCCGGTGATGATATTTCCATCTTTCACAATGCCTGCCGTCACATATTCCGCGCCTTTGAGCGTCGATTCAAACCCGGGATATGCGGTGGCTTTTTTCCCTTGCAACAAATCCAATCCGCCCAAAACCAAAGGTGCGGCACAGATAGCAGCCAGTTTTTTTCCTTCCTGTGCGTACTGTTTCAAAAGATTTTTCAAACCCCGGTGCGCATTCAGGTTGGAAGCCCCGGGCATACCACCCGGCAATACCAGCATTTCACCCTTAGAAAAATCGGTGTTTTCAAACAGCGCCTGCGCATTGACCGCAATGCCGTGAGCTCCTGTTACCTGTAATTTTCCGGTAACGGATACGGTTGTTACATCCAATTCACCGCGAAGCATTACGTCTGTTGTAGCAATGGCTTCCGTTTCTTCGAAGCCGTCAGATAAAAAAACAAATACTTTTTTCATATAATTTGTAATTAAAATACATTGTCATATTCTGCGTCCTGTCATTCCCGCGCAGGCGGGAATGACAATTTGAAGTGTACCCGATTGCAAAAAACCTTGCGGATAGCAGGATTTAAACGTTTGATATTATCTAAAATTGTACCGGTCTATCATTCGTTCGCCTACTTTTAGAAAAGAGGCTATATCTCTACTGTTGATCTTTTTATCACTCTCTTTGTACTCTCCCTTATCAGCGTTCAACCGGATGAAGGAATGAATAACCTTTCGTGAAGAACATTTGCCGGGTTTTGTCAGTGATAGCAATGCTTCGCGCTCTTCTTCGGTCAATGTGACCCTGTATAAGGTAATTTATTAAAGAAAGAAAATCTTGTATATCATTATAATAACTCATGTTACGCAAATTTAAACAAATGAACTGTACTTATTCCGGATTGCTTCGTGGATGAATCTGTTTTGAACGCGAATTACGCGAATTACACAAATTTGTTTGATAAAATTCAAATGAAAAATGTAAAATGTGCGTAATTTGCGTTCAAAACAATCCTTGTTTCACCTGTCGGTTATGCCCTGGATGTACTGGAAGAATATATTCCACCACATGTAGATTCACTTTTCCTCTCTAACATAACAGTTAATGAAATTGAGTTATCTAATTTTTCTCCTGAAATTTGTGAAGATGAACTTTCTATTCCTGACTGCCACAAGGCAGTAACAGTAGAAGCATCTTCGCCGTCAAATTGCAAAATTTACGGGACGGGACTGCAATACAGGGGCTGTCATTCTTCTCTGACCCGAAAAGTATTATTGATGCCCGTTCGTGGCATGGGGATCAGGGATATTGCTGAATTTAAAAACATTAGTATCCGGAAAGTGTTATCGGTATCAGTCAATTCCCGACAACCGGTGATTGGGATAGCTTTACGGTAGCATTTAAGGGTGAAAACCATCCGGTGGGGTAGGGTGTTCAAAGTCCAGTTTCCATTTTCCAAAAAACAATTAATTTTGCGCCTTTAAATTATTTATAATGAAAGACAAAATAGAGACAAAATTAGAAAGGCGCCAGTCAAAACAG
>JAIRNV010000124.1 GCA_031257875.1 Dysgonamonadaceae bacterium | reverse complement strand
AACCTTTAATCTAAATAAAATAGCAGTTGCATTTACTACTTGAATCTGCCGTATGAAAAAATAGCAGTATTTATTTGTATTTCAATAAATTATTATTAACTTTACAGCAGTAAAAACAACAGCCGCAAGGCTCAGTTATCTCAACTCCCTTGCGGCCTTTATTTTTCTAAAATGAAAGAACACTGTAGTTAGAAGCTCGGCACCAATAACTTGGGGGCTGAGGCCCCTCCTTGTGTTCCGTTTGCAAATTTAGCCGGATTTTTTTATTTTTCCTAATTTTATAGCGTATTTATTTTCAACTATTTAGTATTTAGCTTTTTTTCTCCCTGAATCGCTGTTTACTGTGTAAAGTCAAAAAATATGGACAGGGTCAATTACTTGATTATCCCGTATTCTCACATGGTTGAATTGAAAACTGTATGTGAAATTATCAAAAAGTTTATCAATCTCAACTCTCGCATTATCATAAGCAGCCGACTTTGTCCAGTTTTTAGGATTAGTGTCTTTCTATTATAAAGATGCTGTCTTCCAAATAAATATGTTCTTTTAAAGAGATAAGAACAGAACTGCCAACCTGTTTTAATAACCGGTAATTAATAGACAGTTGCACTTTATCTATTTTAGGGGGTTTTAGATTGATTTTCTCCCAGTGTAATTTTAATACCCGACAAATCCAAAGGTAAATCAGGATTGTACGAATATTCCATTTTGACAATTCCGGATTTTAACCACCTTATCCATGTCAGAAAAGCCTAACAGGTACAGTAAACTTCTATTCTCCATAAATGATCCTTTTTACCAATTGCCGCACCCGCTATCATCTGAAAGATGCAGGATTGCGACAATTTGAAATGTACCCCTTCAGATGTTATTGAGGATGGAGCTATTAACTGCAGTGTTTTTTAATACAAAAAAGGACTAAAATGAATTAGTCCCCATTTTAGTCCTTTTTGTTTATAAATAATTGAATGCTAATTGTTGTCTCACCAGGACTCGAACCTAGGCTGGCTGAACCAAAATCAGATGTGCTACCACTACACCATGAGACAATTATTAAACGTAAAAAACGGCGCAAAGATATATCTTTTTATTGATTCGGCAAAATTTTGAACTGTAAATTTATTTGACAATCAATAAAAAGTAGTTTTTCTTCCCTCTCTGAACCAGTAAGTATTTGCTGTTCAACAGACAGGAAGTATCAATGATAGCATCGGGGACGGTTAATTTTTCTTTGTTTACACTGACCCCCCCGCTCTGAACCAGTTTCCGCATTTCGCCTTTAGACGGAAAAACGGGTGCAAATTCGACAAACAAATCAATTGCTTTAACGCCTTTGTCCAGGGATTCTTTGGAGATTTCAAATTGAGTAACGCCGGCAAAAACATCCAACAATGTGGCTTCATCCAATTTTTTCAGTGTTTCCGAAGTGGAACCGCCGAAAAGAATTTGCGACGCTTCTACGGCAGCCCCGTAATCTTCCTGCGAATGAACCATTATCGTAATTTCTTGCGCCAGACGTTTTTGCAACGGACGAAGATGCGGCGTGGTATTTTGTTCGGCTGCCAAACTTTCAATTTCTTCTTTATTTAATGCCGTGAAAATTTTGATGTATTTTTCGGCGTCGGCGTCGCTTACGTTCAACCAGAATTGGTAAAATTTGTAGGGGCTGGTATAACGCTTATCCAACCACACATTGCCCGATTCGGTTTTCCCGAATTTCCCGCCGTCGGCCTTGGTAATCAACGGACAGGTGAGGGCAAAGGCTTCGCCGCCGGCTTTTTTGCGGATTAATTCCGTTCCGGTTGTGATATTGCCCCACTGGTCGGAGCCGCCCATTTGCAGCCGGCAACCATAATTTTCGTACAGGTGCAGAAAATCAAAGCCTTGCAAAAGCTGGTAAGAAAATTCGGTAAACGACATGCCTTCGCCTGATTCGGCGCCGAGGCGCTTTTTAACCGAATCTTTCGACATCATGTAATTGACGGTGAGATATTTCCCGATGTCGCGGATAAAATTCAGGAAAGAGTAATCTTTTGTCCAGTCGTAGTTGTTCACCAACAATGCCTTGTTCGGAGCATCCGAATCAAAATCAAGGAATTTGGACAATTGGGCTTTAATCGCTTCCTGATTTTTACGTAAGGTAGTTTCATCCAACAAATTGCGTTCCTGCGATTTCATCGATGGGTCGCCAATCATGCCGGTAGCGCCGCCGATCAAAGCAATCGGACGATGTCCCGTCCGCTGAAAATGCTTCAACATCATAATGCCAGCCAAATGGCCGATATGCAAAGAATCGGCAGTCGGGTCAATACCTAAATAAGCCGAAGTCATTTCTTTCTGAAGCTGTTCTTCCGTACCGGGCATTATATCGTGTATCATGCCGCGCCATTTCAATTCTTCTACAAAATTCATCTTTATAAAAGTTTAATTTTTTGAAGCGCAAAGGTACAAATAAAAAACGGTAAGCCCCAAAATAACGGGTGCATTGGGTGCATTTCAGATTGCCGCAACACTGTCGCAAGACCTGCATTCCCGCGAAAGCAGTTTATACTTTGCATTCTATGCTAAATTCCAAATATATTTAGTTAAAAATAATTAAAACTTATGCAGCAAATTTTCTTGTATTAACGTATGGAGTTTCGCGGTTCATGACGGCAAACACA
>JAIRNV010000223.1 GCA_031257875.1 Dysgonamonadaceae bacterium | reverse complement strand
TTTTTCGGCTGTAAGTTCAAGGTGGTCGGGAAAATTTTGCAGCAGCTCGTCGCGCGTAATACCGCACAGGGCAGCATATTTGTCGTTCATTGAGATGTCGGTCAGATTGTTAAGTTTGGAAAATACGCCAAGCTTTGCAAATTTTGAAATGCCGGTCAGTAGCACAAAGCGGAGGTATTCGTCGTTGCCTTTTATACGTACATACAGGTTTGCCAGTGTTTCGCGCACCTTATCCGCCGTTTCGGGATCATCAACAAAGTCAATATACGGCTTGTCATATTCGTCAATCAGCACAACAACCCTTTCTTTGTACCTGTTAAATGTCCTAATGATTAATTCGTTAAACAAATCGCCGGGAACATTTATGTCCGAAATTTCCACATCTAATTTTCGCGCTTCTTCCCTCAACAGGAGTACAATAGAATTCCGTAAAATTTCCATGCCCGAATCGGTTGTTACATTATTCATGCTTAACCGGATAACCGGATGCTTCACAAAATCGGGGCGATTCATCCACGCTTCGGCATACAAGCCTTTGAAAAGCTCTTTTTTGCCCAGAAACATGGCTTCAAGCGTTGTGAGTGTCAATGATTTTCCGAATCTGCGCGGCCGGGCAAAGAAATATACTTTCCCGTTTTCAATTAAGTTTACCAGCATTCGTGTTTTATCCACATAAATGTAGTTATCTTTGATTATTTCTTCAAAAGTTTGAATGCCTGCCGGCAATTTTTTAAGTCGCTTTTCCATATTCGTTTTTTTTGCGAAGATACTGTTTTTTTTTGAAATACAATCTTGTGTTTCTATTTGGGCGTATTTGACTGCGACAATTTGAATTGAATAAAAAAATACCATAAACAGGGTATTGCAGCAATTTTCCAAACATTCTACCTTTGTCAAAAAATTAACAGATAGTATGAATATTTTCGGTTTTTACAGGTACATGCATACAATAATATAACTAAAGGCAAATAAATCTTAATAATTAACAAAGAGCGTCCTCCATACCGTTCTGCAAACTGGATAGGAGGACGCTTGATTTTAAACAATGTAAAATCATGACAAAAGTAGTAAATTTTTTGTTATTAGCCGTTATTTTCTTTCCGTTTTCCGGTTATGCACAGGGAAACGATGTGAAAATAAACGGAAGGGTTGTGGATGAGAAAACGCAGGAACCCGTTATTGGAGCCGGCGTTTCACTCGTTGGTGCAAAAGAGGGAACCGTTAGCGACGCGAAGGGAAATTTTTCCCTCAGTGTCCGATCGCTTCCTGCTACCATTTCGATCGACTATTTAGGCTACAAAAAGCAGGAAGTAGATATTTACGAATCGGTAGAACCGGTGATTATACAGCTTGCCGAAAGCGCCAATTTGCTGAACGAAATCGTTGTCGTGGGCTACGGAACGCAGAAACGCAAGGAACTGACGGGCGCCGTTACTTCCATCCCGAAGGAGGCGTTGTCGCAGGTGTCTACTTCATTTGAAAGCCTGATTGGAGGAGCGGTTTCGGGGTTGAATGTAACGCAGACTTCCGGACAGCCGGGCGCAGCATTTAATATCCGTATCCGTGGCGGAAATTCGGTTATCGGCGGAAACGAGCCTCTGTATGTAATAGACGGCGTTATCGTCTATGATGATGCATCGTCGTCGGTTACCTCGACAGGCGTGAACCGTGTTGCGGGACGTTTAGACCCTTTGGCTGCCATCAATCCCCATGATATTGAGTCAATTGAAGTATTGAAAGACGTTTCGGCTACAGCCATTTACGGCTCGCGAGGCTCGAACGGCGTCATTATTATTACCACCAAAAGCGGTAAAAAGGGACGGAACAATATTGAGTACCAATATAATATCGGAGTGCAAAGAGTAAACAGACAGCTTGATTTACTGAGTGCAAAGGACTGGGCGAAATTGAATCTGGAAATATATCCTTCCAGCGAATTAGACCCGGGACCGTATAATGGCTGGACGCAATCGCAGCTGGAGGCTTTGGGTGAAGGCACTGACTGGCAGGATGCCGCTCTCCGTACCGCCATTTCCCAGACGCACCATTTGACCGTCAGCGGAGGAGACGAGAAAACACGCTATCTGTTGTCGGGTAATTATACCGATCAGGACGGTATCATACTGAATACCAATTTTCGCCGTTACACCGGACGCTTTAATTTTGAACGCGATTTGTTCAAAAATCTCACCGTTGGACTCACCGGAAACGTCGGCAAACTTGTTCAGGACGGACTGGCTGATTATGCAGGAATAGAAACCGGCAGCGCTTCCAACTCTTTGGGTTACGTAATCCTTATCCCAAAAACAGTCCCGATTTACAATCCCGACGGAAGTTTCAACTACAACAATGTCCACGAAAAAGGCGATTTACGCTATGGCGACCGTACCGTAAACGCTATCTCCGATTTGCTGAATACCGTATCGCAAAATATAAACAATTCCGTAACAGGCAATTTTTATGTGAATTACGATATTGTGCCTTCATTGAGACTCAAAGTAGCCTCCGGAGTTAACCTGCATAATTCCACACAGAACTTTTTCGGACCGTCTACGTCTGCTGCGGGTTTTCTTGCTAAAGGTTACGGCTCGGTCGGAAACAAACGCAGCGATTCGTGGCAGTATGAATATACTTTAAATTACAATAAGTTGATAAATGATCATTCATTCAATATCCTGGCGGGCTACAGTACGCAAACCACTCATGTGGAACGTACTACGGTTGCGTCGACCAATTTCCTGAACGAAACGCTTTCGTATCACAATCTGCAAGCCAGCGAAGGTCTTCTGGCGCCAGTTACCGGCGGTTCGGAATCCGTATTAAATTCCGTACTGGGACGTCTGAATTACACGTTGAAAGAACGGTACAATCTTACGGCTACCTTGAGAGCGGACGGTTCGTCGCGATTTGCTCCGGGACATAAATGGGGATATTTCCCTTCGCTGGGTTTGTCGTGGAATGTGAACGAAGAATCGTTCCTGAAAGGCAACAGGGTGATTAACGATTTGAAACTGCGGGCAAGTCTGGGAACCGTAGGTAATCAGGAAGTCGGCGACTACAGGTATGAAGAAACTTACAGCACGGTGAAATATTCATTTAACAACAAAATCGTGGTGGGCTATGTACAGTCCAACCGCTCCAATCCTGAGTTGAAATGGGAAACAACCACGCAGTACAATCTGGGACTTGATTTAAAATTATTTTCCCGTGTCGACGTAGTCGCCGACGCTTATTATAAGGAAACTTCCGACCTGTTGCTGAATGTCCCCGTCGAAATCACGAGCGGTTATACGACTCAACTCAAAAACGTGGGGGATATTACCAACAAAGGCGTAGAACTGGAGGTGAAAGGGTTGATTCTCGACGGGAAAAATCTCACATGGAACGTATCGGCAAATATCGCCAAAAATATAAACACGGTAACGAATGTAGCGCTTGGTTCGGGTTATGTCATTTCTGGCAACACCATACTGAAAGAAGGCGAGGCTTTCGGTTCGTTTTACGGTCTGGTTTTCGACGGGATAGTGCAAAAAGCCGACGATATATCGAAAGTTCCGGTGCCGAGCCGCAATCTGGAAAACGGCACGGAAGTACAGCCCGGCGATGTGAAATACAAAGACCTGAACAAAGACGGGAAAATTGATCTCGACCACGACCGTGTTGTCTTAGGCTCGCAACAGCCGGATTTTATCTATGGCTTTTCGACAAGTTTCAGGTATAAAGCCCTGACTTTGTTCGCTGCATTTCAGGGAAACTACGGTAACGAAATCTATAATGCACTGCGCAGAACTTTGGAAACGCCCGACCCAAGTTATAACGGATCAACTGCTTTGCTCGACCGCTGGACGGCAACCAATCCGTCAACGACAGTCCCCAAAGCCGTTATCGTGGCGGTATCCGATTTGGACAGCCGTTACATTGAAGACGCTTCGTTTCTGAAATTAAAAGTGTTGTCGCTGAATTACCGGTTACCTGTTAAACTGCGGAATGCGCCGGCTACGAAATTCAATATCTTCGCTACGGCTCAAAATTTATTGACATTTACCCGATACAAAGGTTATGACCCCGAAATCGCAAGCGGGACAGATTCGGGCGTGTATCCGACAGCAAGAACCTTTTCGCTGGGATTCAATATTTCTTATTAGGATAGGCATCCCCTCTGCCTGCAGATAGGCATCCTTCTCAATCAACAAGTAAACGGTACTGTTTAACCCGTTTACCTGTAACTCATACGCACAAAATAGTATTAATAAAATAAAAACTGTAAATAAAATGAATAAAATAAAGATAAAGGAAGTCATCAGTTACTTTCTACTCCCCATATTTATCGGTGGATTGTTTTCGTGCAACAACGATTTAGACCTTGATCCGATTGATCAACTTGTCGGTTCGAAATTTCCGCAAACCGACGCAGACGCTATCGCCGCCGTAAACGGCATTTATCAGGCCAATGAATTGAGTACCCGTTTCGGCTACACGATAGACCTGCCTTCCGATTTGACTGTTACCGGCGAAAATCCCAATGGCGACGCCGGATTCCTCAGCAGCCAGCAATGGGAACCGTTCAACAGTTATATCACTTACATGTGGGAAACTTTTTATGCAGGCATAACCAATGCCAATAACTTAATCGATAATCTGGAAAAGCCTGAGAGCGCGATTACTCCGTCGTTGAAAAAACGGTTGATTGGCGAAGCAAAGTTCCTGCGCGCCTATTACTATCAATATGCCGTTCAGTTCTGGGGTGAAGTCCCGTTAGTTTTGCACAAGGGCGTAAACGACGAGGGAGAACAGTTGACGCGGGCGGCCATCGACGATGTTTACAAACAGATTGAAACAGATTTGACAGACGCGGCGCTTAAATTGCCTCATGTCTCCGAATATTCGGGTTCCGACCGTGGACGCGCTACATGGGGTGCGGCTAAAACATTGCTTTCGAAGATATATTTGGTATGGGGACAGACTTCGCCCACATACAGCGAGGTTCAGCGGAAGGAACTGTTCGAGAAATCCGTCGAACTCGCAACCGAAGTAATCGAAAGCGGCGACTACGGACTGGAAGAGAATTACGCCCAAAACTGGTCGGTGGAAAACCGGAACGGAAAGGAAAGCATCTTTGCCACGCAACATGCCATTTCGCAATCGTCCGACGGCGGCGGCGGAAACCATTTATTGCACTGCGCTTTCGCTACGGGATTCACTCAAACGCTGCCGCATGTGGTAGTTTCGGATATTAAGTTCCGCGACGAATTTGATCCTGCCGACCAGCGTAAAGGCGTAACCTATGCCGATTCGCTGTTTAACGACCTGACTGGCGAATGGTTTCAGTTCAACATCCCCCGTTACAGTAAATATATTGACCCGCTCGACCCGAACGGATCGGCAAGCAACCGCAATATCGACCGTACCATACTCCGTTTCGCCGAAGTGTATCTCTTGCGTGCCGAAGCGCTCAATGAATACCATCATGCTCCTGCAGAAACGGCTTACGACGATATTAACACCGTCAGGCGCCGCGCTTTTATCAACACGCCCGACCCGACGGGCTATTACATTCCCGCCGGGCTGGATTACGAAAGGTTCAAAGCCAGGATACAGCAGGAACGTACATTTGAACTCACTTACGAACAGAATCGCCGTCTTGATCTGTTGCGCTGGAGGATTCTGGTAAAAGCCCTGAAAGAATCGGGCGTAGCTGCAAAACAGAACGTGTCCCTTAAAAATTACCGTTTCCCGATTCCGGGTTCTCAACGCAATATCAACCCGAAAGGATTGTGGCAAAACTGGGGATATGACGGCGCCGATAATTCGATAACAGGAGACAATCCATACGCCGGATGGAACTAAGTGGTTAATGATTAATGATTAATAATCGTAGCCATCATTTGGTACACGAAAATAATATCCGTATTTTGTTCAAACAAGATACGGATATTGTTTTTACGAAATACGGATATTGTTGGAACAAAATACGGATATTTTGACTATATTTGCAGGCAAATTAAACGGGGCGGCAATGATATTGATTACAGGTAAACAAGTTGACGGGTAAACAGGGATGCATTATCCCCGTTTACCCGTTAACTTGTCTACTTGTTTACCCGTTAACTTTTAACTTATTTATAAATGAAAATAGCATTGATCGGCTACGGAAAAATAGGCCGCGAAATCGAAAAAACAGCCTTGAGCAGGAAACATGAAGTTGTTTCCATTATTGATATTTCCAATCCTGAAGACTTTGATTCCCCGCAGTTTCTTTCTGCCGAAGCGGCGATTGAATTTTCCCAACCCCAAAGCGCTTTCGACAATTACCAAAAATGTTTCGACAGAAATATCCCGGTAGTGGCGGGCACAACCGGCTGGCTGAGCCGGCTCGACGAAGTAAAAAAAATCTGTGAAACCGGTAATCAAACTTTTTTTTATGCCTCTAATTTCAGCATAGGCGTCAATATTTTCTTCGCCGTCAACCGGTATCTGGCAAAAATCATGAACAGCTTTCCCGATTACGAGGTCGGCATGGAAGAAGTCCATCACATTCACAAGCTGGATTCGCCGAGCGGAACGGGAATTACCTTAGCTGAAGACATTCTGGAAAATATCGACCGGAAAAAGCAATGGAAAGAAGCAGCCGAAGGCGCTCCGACCGATTTGCTGATTCATTCCAAACGGGAAGGCGAAGTTCCCGGCATTCACGAAATTTTTTACGAATCGGAAGCGGACGTCATCAGCATCCGGCATGACGCCAAAAGCCGGAAAGGTTTTGCACTGGGCGCCGTTTTGGCCGCCGAATTTGTAAAAGGAAAAAAAGGGTTTTTAACAATGAACGAGATGTTAGATTTTTAATAAAAAAAAATAAAATGAGAAAAGCAACAAAAAATCAGTGGATACTTTTTACCTGTGTCGCCATACTTTATATTTTGTTTGTCGTATGGGACGGAAATTATTGGTTGCTGTTTGGCATACCGGTAATATTTGATATTTACATTTCCAAATTGATTCCATGGGGCGCATGGAAAAATACCGGAAACCATGCTTTGCGCAAAGTGGCCGAATGGGTCGACGCCATTGTTTTTGCTTTGGTTGCGGTTTATTTGATTAATTTATTTATTTTCCAGAATTATAAAATTCCATCCTCATCGCTTGAAAAGACTTTACTGGTAGGCGATTATCTTTTTGTGAGCAAAGTGAGTTACGGGCCTCGCGTTCCCAACACTCCCCTGTCCTTTCCGCTGACACAGCACACATTGCCCGTCGTCAATACGAAATCGTATATTGAGTGGCCGAAGTGGGATTACAAACGTTTAAAAGGTTTCGGCAACGTGAAACGGAATGATATTGTGGTTTTTAATTTTCCTGCCGGCGATACGGTCGCCCGGAAAATGGAAAATCCGGACTACTATTATTTAGCGAAAAAAATCGGAAGGGAAACGCTTCGTTCCCACGGGGCGAGGTATGGGGAAATCATCTACCGTCCGGTTGACCGCCGCGAAAACTATGTAAAAAGATGTGTCGGTATGCCGGGAGATAATTTCCGAATCATTCATAATGAAATATATATCAACGGAAAAAAACAGGCCGCACCGCCCAAAGCCCAGTTCAACTATTTTGTGGAAACCAACGGCGAACTGTGGAACGATAAAATGTTCCGCATGCTGGATGTACGCTCCGGGGACTTCGGTCTTTTCGGCGAGCCTGTTTTGCTGGAAGAAATAGGTATCCAACGGAACGAAAACGGCCTGTTCAATCCGGTTTATCTGATGCCTTTAACGCAGGAAAGCCTGCAAAAACTGCAAAAAGGCAACCTGTGCCGGTCAATTCATCCCGAAACGGATGAATTACTGGAAAAACACCCTGAAATTTTCGGTCCTTCGGATGATATTTATCCTTACGATGCGGATTTCGGATGGTCGCGCGACAATTACGGACCGCTGTGGATTCCGAAAAAAGGAACCGCTATTCCATTGGATGAAAAGAACCTGGCGCTTTATTCCCACTGTATTGTCAATTATGAAGGCAATACTTTGCAGAAAAGCGGAAACCGGATATTAATCAACGGGAAAGCAGCAGACAGTTACACGTTCAAATACGATTACTACTTTATGATGGGCGATAACCGCCACAATTCGCGGGATTCCCGCTCCTGGGGTTTTGTGCCGGAAGACCATGTTGTCGGCAAACCGATTCTGGTCTGGTTGTCGCTGGATGACGACCGGGGCTGGTTCAACGGTAAAATCCGGTGGAAACGGATTTTCAGAAATGTAAGCGCCGACTGATACGTGATTCCCAAAACAAAAACCGTTATTTTATCAACCGCTTATCTGGCGCCGGTGGAATATTACCTGCAGATGATTGCCCATTCGCAGGTAATTATCGAACGGCATTGCAATTACGTCAAGCAGACATATCGAAACCGCTGCGTCATCGCTTCCGCCAACGGTTTGCAAACACTTAGCATTCCAATCATTAAACCGGATTCACTCAAATGCCCGACAAAAGACATCCGCATTGCCGAACACGGGAATTGGCGTCATTTGCATTGGAATGCCATTGTTTCGGCCTATAATTCCACCCCCTTTTTTGAGTATTACGAGGCTGATTTCCGCCCTTTCTACGAAAAACCGCAAAACTTTCTGTTCGATTTTAACGAAACTTTGCGGGAATTAATCTGTTCTTTGCTGGATATTTCGCCGAAAGTCAGTTATTCGGACACATACATTACCGAAACAGCGCAGGATACCTTAGATTTACGGGAAGCGATTCATCCGAAAAAAGAAACTGCTGTCGCCCGTTTTCAACCCTATTATCAAGTTTTTGCAAATAAATTCGGATTTCAGGCCAACCTCAGTATGATTGACCTGTTGTTTAATATGGGGCCGGAATGGGTGTATTATAAATGGTACGATTCAAATGTTTCTACCGAACAGTGATTTGTTATATCCTGTTTATATTACCGGCAGGAGACCTGTTCCGAAATGTTTTTGCAGCCATAAGCCGAAAAAACGGTCATAGACAAGATAGAAGTTATCTTCTTTCGTGATTATATCTTTATCAATCAGGTATTTTGCGCTTGTTTGGACTGACCCGGCAGAATGTAATCCGTGACGGCGTATGAAATCGCCCGAAAAGATTTCCATCGCTTTACCTTCGCGGGCAATAGCATAGAGCAGTTCTTTCTGCCTGTCCGAAAGCAGGTTTAAAGTGCCGAGATACAGCGATTCGTATGATGCGATACGGTCGGCTACCGCTTGTTGAAACATCTTTACAGCGCATGGCTTGAAGTCATCGAGCAGCGAGTATAATTCGTTCATTATCGCCTGAATATACCATGTATGCCCTTCAAACAGGCGGTAGGTTTTACGGATGACGTCAGGCTTGACTGTTTTGTTGCCCAATGAAAACAGCTGCTGTGCAAATTTGATATAAGTCTTCTCGTTGATAGCCTCCAGCGACAGCAACGCCGCACTCTGATAAAACGGGCGCGATGATGAGAAAAAGATGTTCTGCATCAGCGTCCGGCGACTGCCCGAATAGATAAAGACCGTGTTCCGGCATCGCTGGATATGCGTTCGCAGAATTGCCTCGATGTTTTCTTCCGGATATTTGTTGATTTGCTGAAACTCGTCAATAGCCACAATACATTGTTTATCTGCCCTTTCCAAATAGCTGAAGATTTCTTCCAGTGTCACTTCCGGTGAGCGAATTTCGCCTATGCCGATGTCGAAAATTGGCGCGCCGGTCTTTTCATCAAGTTTGAATGCCGGTCGTAACGAACTGATAATGTTGAAAAAAAAGTCAACAAACTTCCGCCCCTTGGGTTTCAGGGATTCGAATATTTCTTTACCGAGTTTGAAAACAAATTCCTGCAGGTTGGAAGTTGCGTAAATATCAACATAAAATGTGTAATAGCGACCTGCAATTGCTTCATTACCAAAACAATGTTCTATCAACCCCGTCTTGCCCATACGCCGGGACGATATCAGAACCAGATTGTTGCCGTTGGTTACTTTACGTATCAGTTCAACGCTCTCTTTTTCTCTGTCGCAGAAGTATTCAGGCGACACATATCCGCTTACTATAAATGGATTCCTCATCGTTATTTATATTTTGAAGGCCGCAAAGCTAATCATTAAATTTCAATTATTAAAATTTAATAATGGAAAGGGGTATATTTCAAATTGTCGCAAGGTTAAATAATCATTAACCATTAACCATTAACCATTAACCATTAATCACTAATCATTAATAATAATTATTATTATTCTGAAATTGTTTTTTATTAAAAATATATTTTATATTTTTGCGCCGGAAATCTTTAGAATCAGATATTAATTCCGACTTCTGCGCAGCGCATTTTAAAGAATCAGGTGTTGATTCCGATTTAAATCATTGATTTAAATAAGAATTGGGAGTTGATTCCGATTTAAATCATTGATTTAAATAAGAATTGGGAGTTGATTCCGATTTAAATCATTGATTTAAATAAGAATGAGGAGTAGATTCCGATTTAAATCAATGATTTAAATAAGAATGAGGAGTTGATTCCGATTTAAATCATTGATTTAAATAAGAATGAGGAGTAGATTCCGATTTAAATCATTGATTTAAATGAGAATTGGGAGTTGATTCCGATTTAAATCAATGATTTAAATAAGAATGAGGAGTAGATTCCGATTTAAATCATTGATTTAAATAAGAATGAGGAGTAAATTCCGATTTAAATCAATGATTTAAATAAAAATCGGGAGTTGATCCCGAACAATTCGACAGAAACGGTATAAATAAATTAATTAAAAACTAAAAAAAACTGAAAAGTTATGGAAATCAAAGTTAGAAATGCAGATTTGGGTCGCTACAACAACGCCGACCACATTGAGTTTCACCTCGGCGCGTATGCCATCATCAATCGCAACAAGTCGATTCTTAATGCGCAAAGCATGATAGACGACTATAAGAAGAAGGTTGATCAGGAAAATGAGGTTTACAAATGGATGCGCCTCAGCGAATACACTAAACTGAAGGCCGATACCGACCGCGAGCGCGACAAAATCCTCACCGGCATCGCAAGCCAGCTCCGCTCCTTCGACAAACATTTCGCC
>JAIRNV010000222.1 GCA_031257875.1 Dysgonamonadaceae bacterium | reverse complement strand
CGGAATGACAACCCCTCTACCGCAGGGCATGGTCGCCAATAAACTGCCGTCCACACGCTTTACAAAAATAATTTTGCTTTCCGTATGATTTCCTGCCGTTTTTCTTTATCTCTGTGCCTTGGCAGTCAGGGCAATGAAGTGTGATTTTTATTTGCATTCAACAAAAATACAAACTTATTCCCTGATTGCTAAACTTTTATAACAGCATACTTTTTACATCACCACCAATTTTTGTTTTCATAAATAGCTTATATTGAATGTTGATAAATGAAGCGGAAGCGAATAGCTTTTGTTGTAATACCCGCTTCTGCGTAAAGCATTATTTGATTTCTATAATTTCCAGTTTAGCGCCCGGTTTTACTTGAAAACCGCTGATAATATTCACTTTGCCTGCCGCTTTGAGCGTTAGCTTGCCGCTGTTGACGGTAACGTTTCGGACATTGATGTTGCCACAGGAAATAACTGTTGTATCGGCGGCAACGGTTTGATTGGTGAAATTCACTGTGCATTGTGCTTTTTGCACTGCATTGTAAGCATTTAACCGGCCGGAATTAACCAGTCCGTCAAGCGGTGCAATTTTGTCTGCACCATCAAGTAATAACTGTCTTACCAGTAAAGCAAAACTTGCAGGATTATTTTTATATGCCCGTATTGAACTTTGAGGCATATTAGCATACATCAAGGCAATAGCTCCCGCTACTTGCGGTGTTGCCATGGATGTTCCCGTTTCGTAAGCATAAGAATTCTTTGGATATGTGGAATAAATCTCTGTACCGGGTGCGCCAAGATCAATATTTATTACGCCATAGCCGGCATCCGCATATTTCTCATCTGATGAAGTAGTATTGGTTACTGCAATTAAAAAATTGCCGGAGCAGGAGCAGGGGACATCTCCAACCTGGTCTACATTCCAATTTCCGTTGGCTGTAGCGGCACAGTTTAATATGCCGACACTTCCCAGCGTATCGTACATGGCACACCAGATTGGAAATTCAGAAGGATTTCCACTGTCAACTCCAAATGAAGAATTTGTAGAAACGATGAAAGCGCCTTTTTCTCCATTTGTTTCATTATAGAGTGCACGCATTTCAAAAACATAAGAATAAGCCGCAACCACTGTTGCTTCATCCTTTGAACTGCCGGCAACAGGCAAAATACCAACCTTCCAGTTTACTCCGCATACTCCTTTGCGATTGTTTCCAATAGCCCCAACAATACCTGTAACATGAGTTCCGTGCAAACTATCCGTCGGTATGTTTCCATTATTGTCATAGGCATTCCATCCATCATAATCATCCACATAGCCGTTCTTGTCATCATCTATTCCGTTATTTGGGATTTCATGAGTGTTTTTCCAAAAGGATAAATCTTCGTGATTCAAAGAAAAACCGTCGTCAATAACCGCTACAACAATACTGTCGCCATCGGCCGACATCCCGCCTGTTGTAAATCCCCAGGCATCGGGCAAGCCGATTTTTGCAGGCGCCCATTGCTGACTGTAACAGGTGTCATTCGGAGTTCTGGCTCGCGGAGTAACATAATGGTTGTTTTGAACGTATCTGACCTGATTGTTTAAAGACAGATTATTCATTTTTTCTTCTCTTTGTGCCGTATTTTCCGCAAATTCAAAAAGCCAGATATTCAATCGCTTTGACAGTAAACGTTTGGGTACTGTTCCCTGAGAAGAACGGGCTGCAAACTCTTCTGCATTTACTCCCTTTTCCAACCATATTATCAATTCATTTTCTATATAAGAAGATGAAATTTGAGCATTTACCGGATAAATAAACAGGGTTAAAAAAATGACAAAAAATATATTCCTCATATCGTTTTTTTTTATTGTCGAATAAATACAATGGTTGGTTTATCCTGTGAGTCCATTAATATCAATTCATTATGATCTATAATCTTGAATTTTACGGTACGCCATATATTAGACCTGAAAGCCATACCCCGTTCATCGTCTGCCAGTCTGGTTCCGCCATAGTTTTGAAAACTAATTTGTTGATTACCTTTTATTTCCAAATCAACCCCAATATGGTTCCGAAAAGTATGGCCAGTAATCTTAATAGGTCCCGTTATTGTATTCGGTATTTGTATTGAAATATCTGAATAATGTTCATTTAAATGCGGATTTTTGGGAAGTGAACTAATATTTGCCAATTCCCCCGACAGATTCAGTGATTTAACCTGCCAGTTACCGGCTAACTCTCCGGTTCTTTGAAATACACTTTGCCTTCCGGAACCCGGATCATTCGTTTTTTTGATTGTTAACAGTTCCAAATCATAAAATATTCGAAGGTCATGAGGTTGAATTCCATCGTAATCATAAGATTTTCCCTTGAGTATAACCGGTAATCCCTTTTCCGGCACATCCCAGTCCAGGGCATACTGGGGATAATTGCAAATTCTTCTTATTATACGCACGTTTTCCATTTGTTGAATCAAATATATTTTACCGGAAGAATATCTGATGTATGGAGAAAAAAAGTCGCCTTCCGGTTCTTTTTTCAGGATAACAGCTTCCGTTGCAAACTCGCCATGGAAGGCCGTTTTCAGTCCGCAGGGCGGCAATGTGGTTGTATCCTGCTCATTTACTTCCGTATCTACGCTATCGTCTCCGGCATATAACCCCAGGCTTAAAGCCGTGAACATTATAAAAATAATAATTCGTTTCATCATTCACCTCCTGTTCCGTTAAAATTATTCGCATTGCCTGTTTTTTCAGAGAGTTGGCGAACGGTAGCCGACAATTCGTCAATCTGCGCCTGCAAGCGGTCGTTCTGCGCCTGCAAGCGGTCGTTCTGCGTCTGCAAGCGGTCGTTCTGCACCTGCAACCGGTTGTTGTGGTCGCTAAGTTCCTGCACGGCTTTCACCAGAGGAACCACAAATTCCGCATACCGCAATCCGTAGATACCGGTTTCATCCACATCCACGCCGCTGAAATCGTAGCCGATGCTTTTGGCTGCTTCTTCCACATCCTGCGCGATAAAACCGGTCTGTTTCACTTTTTCTTTGGCTTCCTTTGCCTTTCTGGTTATCTCTTCCAATTCCGGAGACAACTCTTTTTCACCGGGTCTTTTCGTTTTGTCAATTTTCAGCAAACCGTCCATAGCGTCCAAATCGAAATAGAAAGTAACCGGTTGCAGAAGGTTGATAAAAGCAAGTCCCGGTACATCCATCCGGATATTTCTCTCTGTCCGTTTATCCGAGACAATAGTCCATGCCGCATAGCCGCCAATGCTGGAAACACTGCGGTTGCCTATTCTTACTTGATTGCTTGACGTAGCAAACGCCTTGTAGCCGATGACCGTGGAATTATCTATATCGGTGGCAATGGTACCATCACCAATAGCGGTATTACAGGAACCCGTTGTATTGCTTACAAGCGCCCAACTACCATTAGCGACATTGTTGGTGCCCGTTTGGTTGTAGTAAAGCGCGCTCTCTCCAATGGCAGTATTGTAGTAGCCTGTTGTGTTGTAGTAAAGCGCGAGCGATCCAATGGCAGTATTGTAGTAGCCCGTTGTCTTGGGAGAAAGTGCTCCGTATCCGAAAGATACGTTACCATTTTGTTTATTTCCCGTATATCCAGATAAAACTTGGCCTACCTTAAATATAACGGGATCATTGTTGATTGTACCCAAAAAACCGGATGCATCTCCCAGATAAATACTGCCTTTGGTAACACGGGTATCCCCGTTAATATCCAGATTAAACTGAGGGATTTCCGTTCCTATCCCCACCCGTCCTGTCGCATCAACTGTAAGCTGTGCCGACACATTCGCTAAGAAAGCGAAAACAATAACTGTAACTGTAAAAATTCTTTTTTTCATTTTACATATTAATTTATAAATTATGGGGACTTCTGAAAACTTATTTTACCTGTTTCGATTTTTACACAGAGTCGAAGTCCCCATCAAACTCCATTGCAAAATCGCGGTAAAGGTAATATTAAAAATTAATATTCGCACATTCTTTAAAAAGTGAGCTAAATCTTTTTTTTTGAGGCGCCATGCAAAACAATCGCACGCAAATATCCCGTCAGGGATTTAAGCTCGGTAGAAAATACGGATACCGTCTCCGCTCGGCGTAGCGTGGACGCCAATGTTATCAAGTTAAGGAATACGTATCTATAAATTAACAGGATATAATAAAGGTAATAAGGTTGGTTTGAGGGAATAATTTTCTGCCACTCAGGTTGTTTTGTTGGAAAAATAAGGTTGGGAATAATGTTTTTTCGCATTTGGAATCCCCGGTATAAACCTTATTTCAACCTGATTTTTCCAACAAAACAACCTGAGTAGCAATGAAGAATGATAATATACCCCAAACCTTATTACCTTATTTGTCTTAACTTGATGACATTGGCGTGGATGCTGCGCCGAGCGGAGGGGAGAGAAATACATCTGCCCTTCCCTGAATCCCGGCAGAGGTTGCCCAGTCCGGTCGGGGAAGCCTTACAGGCTTAAAGGAATAGAGAGACGCTTCTCACCCCCGGATAAATCTGGGGGTTATTCACCGGCGACGCCTCACGGCGTCGAGTTTTGCCGGTCATTGTGTGGTGCGTAACATAAGTTGTTGGTTTATTTTTTATGTTCATTATCCGGATGATTTTCCTCCGAAGCATCAAGCGCCCCGCTCCAAAGGTATTTCTTCGTTTCGGAAACAATCACGCCGCTCAGCAGCAGCAGGGCTATCAGGTTGGGAATGGCCATCAGTCCGTTGAAAACATCGCTCAAATTCCAGACAATATCTATCGAAAGTACCGTACCGGCAAAAACCATCAGCAAATATACCACCTTATAGTAAATAACCGATTTCATTCCCCAAAGATATTCGACCGACTTTTCGGCATAATACGCCCACCCGATAATGGTGGAAAAAGAGAATGTAACCAGCGATATGCACAAAAAATAGCCGCCATATCCGTGAAATGCAAAATTAAAGGCCTGTTGAGCAACATGAACGCCATCTTTTCCCGCGCTCCAGGCGCCGGTGTTGACCAGCACCAGTCCGGTGAGCGCACAAATAATCACCGTATCCCAGAAAGTACCCGACGAAGAAACGAGCGCCTGGCGCACCGGGTTTCTCGTTTTGGCGGTAGCTGCAACAATGGGCGCCGAGCCTAAACCCGATTCATTGGAGTAAAGTCCCCGAGCCACGCCGTAACGCGCCGCCATCATGATTGTAGATCCTGCAAATCCGCCTGCGGCTGCATGGCCGGTAAACGCCGATTTTACAATCAGTCCGATGGACGCAAGCAGGGTGTCGTATCCTAAAATCAGGACAATCAGGCAGCCCGCAACATAGAAAACCGCCATGAACGGAATCAGTTTATCGCAAACCCGCGAAATGGATTTGAGGCCGCCGATAATAATGAAGCCTATCAGGAAAAAAAGAGCAATCCCGATATACATTTTATTCAGTCCGAAACCTTCGTTCAGGGTTGAAGCCAGCGCATTTGCCTGTACCGTAGCGCCCATGCCGAAAGCGGCAAAGGCTGTGAAAAGAGCGAACAGCACGGCTAAAAACTTACTTTTCAATCCATATTCCAGCGCATACATGGGGCCTCCCGAAAAAGAACCGTCGGGATTTTTTTTCCTGTATTTGACAGCCAGCAACCCCTCTCCATATTTGGTGGAAATACCCAGCACACCGGTAATCCACACCCAGAAAACAGCTCCGGGACCGCCCATGACCACAGCCGTAGACACGCCGATGATATTTCCCGTCCCTATGGTAGCCGCAAGGGAGGTAGCCAAAGCGCTGAACTGACTGATTTCTCCCTTTGAACCGGGATCCTTTTTTACTGATAATCGAATGGCCGTGCCTATATAACGCTGGATAAATTTTAAACGAACCGTCAGGAAAAGATGCGTTCCCAGCAATAAAACCAGCAAAGGCCAACCCCACATAAATCCGGCAACGTCGGATATTAACTTTGAAATTTGTTCCATTTTTTTTAATAATTTAAAGTGTGTAACAATTTTATTCAGTGATAAAAAATAAATAACATGTAATAATCAACTCCGTGTCTCTCCGTGAAATCCACTCCGTGAGACTCTGTATTTAATAATTTTTGTAACACGGAGTTTCACGGAGGGAGTTTCACGGAGGGACACGGAGTTAGAACTGTTATATCTTTTTTATTTCTCGTTATTTACTTATTTATTTTTATGTTTCTCTCTCAAAATGAGAAGTTTCTCTTTTTAATTGGGAACGTTCCCTTTTCAGTTGGGAACGTTCTCTTTTCAATTGAGAACGTTCTCTTTTCAATTGAGAACGTTCTCTTTTCAATTGGGAACGTTCTCTTTTCAATTGGGAATGTTCTCTTTTCAATTGAGAATGTTCTCTTTTCGATTGAGAATGTTCTCTTTTCAATTGAGAATGTTCTCTTTTCAATTGGGAATGTTCTCTTTTCGATTGAGAACGTTCTCTTAAAAAAAGAATATTCTCTTTTCAATTGAGAACATTTTTTTTGAACCCAAAGATGCAAAAAATTAAGAAAAGAGAATAAAAAAAATAATTGACAATTATCAATTATCAATTGTCAATTACTAAAACTCCTGTCCCAAAATAAAGTGCAGCTGCCCGCCGGAAACTGCCGCCGCTCCCGAATAGGGTTTGTCAAAGCCATACCCCCAGTCGATACCCATCAGTCCGATCATCGGCAGATAAATACGTGCGCCGACGCCCGCCGAACGTTTCAAATCGAACGGACTGAAAGAACTGATTTGCGTCCACGCATTTCCGGCTTCGACAAACGCGAGCGCATAAATGGTGGAAGTCGGTTCGAGCAGGATGGGATAGCGCAACTCCATTGACAGGCGGGAATAAGCGTAACCGTATCCGTAGTGGGAAATCGAACCGTTTTCATATCCGCGCAATCCGATGGTTTCCGTGCCAAGCATGGATGAATATCCGGTCATTCCGTCGCCTCCCATGTAAAATGTTTCAAACGGGGTTTTCTTTTTCGAGTTGTAAGAACCGATAAATCCGTATTCGATGCGGCTCATCAGCACAGGCGTGCGTTTTACCGTTTCCGGATTTGCCAGGGGGATAAATATTTTGCTCTTAAATTTCCACTTGTGAAATTCAATCCACTCGTAGATTTTTGATTCATCAACCCCGCCGGCCAATAAAGAATAAGGAGGCGTTAAACTGAGGGAAGCCGAAAACTGCGAGCCTTTGCGGGTATAGAGCGGATTGTCGACAGAATTGCGGGACAGGGTCAGTCCCAGCGAAAGGCTGTTGGAATTTCCGTCTTTAATTGAGAAATAATAGTCCCAGTTTTTCAGCATATAACGCTGATAGGAAAGTTCCGCCATAAAATTGAACAGGTAATCAGGCCAGGAAAGCCTTTTCCCGTAACCGGCCGACAGGCCGAATATTTTCAGGGATTTATTTTCATCGTATGCGACGCCGCCGTAATCGCTGTAACCGCCATAACTACCGTAACCGCTGCCGTAACCATAATACGGATTACTGTACATTTGCTCGTAATAGCGGTCTTCGACGCCGGTAGTAACCATATAGTACGCACTCAAAGAGAACGAATTAGGCCGTTTCCCGCCAAACCACGGATCCAGAAACGAAACGCTGTACGACTGGTAGTAACGGCCGTTGGTTTGCCCGCTCAAAGTCAGTGTCTGGCCTTCGCCCTGCGGGATAATTCCCTTGTAAGTGCTTGGGTGAAGCAGGTTTTTTACAGAGAAGTTCGAGAATTTCAAACTCATCCGGCCAATGACTCCCGTTGCCCCCCAACCGGCCGAAAATTCCACCTGGTCGTTGGCTTTCGGAGTCAAACCGTATTGAATATCCACCGTCCCGGCTTCCGGATTGGGCAAGGGGTTGATGTCCATGTTTTCGGGGTCGAAATGTCCCGACTGTGCGATTTCACGCGCCGACCGCATAATCAGGTCTTTGCTGTACAGCTGGCCGGGTTTGGTCAACAGTTCCCTGCGGATAACATCCTCATAAATACGGTCGTTTCCGCTGATTACAACCTGGTTAATGGTTGCCTGCCTGCCTTCTATCACACGGACTTCAATATCTACGGAGTCGTTTTCGACATACGTTTCCACCGGATTCATCTGTGCGAAAATGTAACCGTTGTTGGCATAGAGGTTGGAAACGGCGTCTTCGTCGGTATGCAGGCGTTCGCCTAACTTCTTCTGGTTGTAAACGTCGCCGGGCTGCATGTTTAACATCAGCTCCAGCGCGTTGGCCGGATATACCGTATTTCCGACCCATTTGAGATCCCGGATGTAGTATTTACTGCCTTCTTTTACGTCAATATAAATGGAAACATGCCTGTCGTCAACCATGACCACGCTGTCGGAAACGATTTCCGCATCGCGGAAACCTTTTTCATTGTATTTGGCGATAATGTTCTGCAAATCGTTCTGATATTCTTCCTGAACGAATTTTTTGGTAGAAAAGAGTTTCCGGATGTTCAGCCAGGGATTTTTTTTCAGACTGAACCCCGAATTGGTTTTTTTCATCGCCATTCTCAGGTCGAAATAGTTCAGTTGTTCGTTTCCGTTGATAAATATTTCCCTGACTTTTGTTTTTTCGTTTTTATCAACCGTAATATCCATGATGGATTTACCCTGACTGGCAACATCATCGTATTGGCGGATAGTGATTTCGGCATTGCTGAAGCCTTTTTCGTCGAAATAGTCTTTGATTCTTTTACGGGCGCGGTTAATCAGGTTGGGCGTCAACTGCGAGCCTTTGGCCATACCGATTTTGCCTTCCAAATCTTCCCGTTCGCCTTTTTTTACGCCGTGGTACTCAATGGTTGAAACCACCGGATTGGGTTTTAAGGCAATATTGATCCAGACACTGTCGGCCGTCAGGCGGGTTGCATAAATCGCCGCATCGGAAAAGAGGCCGTGCTTCCAGAACGCTTTAACGGCCGCAGTAAATTCATCCCCCGGAACGGAAACCTTTTGTCCGACAGACAGTCCCGAAATACCGACAAGCACATAATCTTCGTAACCGTAATTTTCCACGCCGGTTACTTTGATGTCTGCAATCGCATATTTTTTACTGTCGTTCAACGAATAGGAAATAACGGGCAACTCTTGAGATGAAGCGGCCGGAACGGTATCTTGCCCCCAAAGGGAATTGACCGCAAAAGCCCAAAGGCAGAGAAGTAAGAAATTTTTATGCATTTTAGAGTTTATATTTAATGGTTTATTGAAGCATTCTTTAAGTCCGGATTTGAGGACAGGGTCGTAAGGCATAATGTTTTAATTTTCTTCTTTATAATAGATTTTGTAATATTTTTCTTTTTTTGTTTGTGCCGGGTCTATCAGGTTGCGGTTTCCATGAATGTAGATATGGAAATTTAACAATTGATTTTTTCTTCTCTTTCCAAATAGATATAAGATTGTGGCGCCGAAAAATTTTCCATAAATTCAATCGGGTCTTGTTCTTTTTCCGGCACAACTTTTTTTATAATTATGGAATAACCTATATCTGTATTTTGGTAGTATTCAAAAAAACGCTCTTCATCTATACCTCCGACATCTTTAAATTTATTCCATAAATTAGCGGGTGTATCTTCTACAATTTCTTTGATTGTAAAGTATCCAACAATCATTTTACACGGCGAAGAAGAGTAGATATATACTCTGTCGACTTTTTTCTTGAATTTCTTTTTTCTAAATTCAACTTTTTTGCTGCCGTTTAGAATTTGATTTGCATATATTGGTTTAATTGACAATATAGCGTCTGTCAAAATATTCTTCATTTTTTAATCTATTATAATCGCTATCTGATATTTTTGTTATCGTTTGGATTTTATTTTTGAAACTTTCTAATTTTTGGATTTTATCTAATTTAATCGGGTTTTTCAAATAAGCAATCAGACGAAATATTATTACAAAAAGTTCCTTTTTTTCTTGTAACATTTGCTGCAACTGTTCTTTTTCATAAACGGTTTTCTTACTTACAACACTCCACAAGTCGTCAAAATTATCAACTGTTTGGCACGTTTCCAAAATTCCTATCGGCTCAATCGATTTGCTGTTTTTTGAAGCATAAAAGAATAACAAATCACCATGTTTTAATTTTTTTCGCTTTGAACTTGAAATATAGGCTTTGACAATAGTATTACCCTGTATTTCTCTGATGCTTTCTTCTAAACCATCAAAAAGAGTTCGCTCTCTAAATTTTCCATCTTTGAATAATGTAGAATAATATTGTGGTTGAATAGGAATTGCATGTTTTGTAACAGAATTATTATCAAAATAAAACGGGTGAATAGTTGCCGAATTTTCCTGAATCGTTATTTTGCTTTTATCTAAACATCTTATCATTCGGGTTTCAGGATGCCCTTGTTTGTTCATAAATTCATTTCGCTCAAATCCGAAATTCTTTAATAATTCAATTAATTGAATTTGTTTTTCAAAAACAGTCAAATATAAATGATTGATTCTTTGATTGATACAATATTCAAACATTTTGTTGAGAAACAATTCGCCTAATTTTATACCAAAAGCCGTGTCAGCCACCTTAAAAGTGCATATCTTTAATGTCGTTTCATAAATGTTTGGCAATTGGTGGTCTTTTGCATCTTCAATATTGTATATCAAAAGTGCCTGTAATTGATTATCAACAACCAAAGAATAGCATTTGCGGTCGTTTCGCACACATTTTTTGAACCAATTATCAAAGCCGTCATAATCTGCTCTTAAACTATCAAAGAAATAATCATTTAATTTGTTTTCAATCTCTCTGATACTGTGTTCTCTTAAAATCGGGTGTTGTGGAATTTTTATCTCAAATTGCTCCTGCAAAAACGCCAGCATATCGGATATGTTCAAAACCCTTGCTTCTAAATTTATCCGTTTTGCTTTTGTGTGAATGCCTTTGTCTTCGGTTACAAAATAATCTATGTACCCCTTATAAAGTTGAAAAAGTTGAGTATTATCAATCTTGTCATTTATTTTGTTTGCACCTAATTGATTATTAAATTCATCTGTTAATTTGGCGAAATTTTCAAGTATTTCATATTTCTGTAATTTTGACTTAATAATGTCTTTTCGCTCCGCATTACTATCTCTGTTAATATCGCTTGGAATTGCTTCGGGGTGATACAAAATTTTGCAATGACTGGAAATTGCAAGTTTGTAAAAACTCGCAAATTTCTCGTTGATAATTTTGTTATCTTCGAGTTGGATAAGAATATTTGTATCTATCAACAATTTCAACATACCCTTTTAATTATGCGTTTCCCTATTTCCTTTTCCACCATCTTCTTCGCCTCCTCAAGTAAAACCGTTTACTTTCACCACAAGAGTAAAAACTTTTTTTTCGATTAATTCGGCAATACAATGGCGTTCAAATTTTATTTCCCCGACTTCCGTCTATTACATTCTTTGCAAAGCATTTGGCAGTTTTCTTTTTGACAGACGGAAATGGTACGCTGTTGCCCGTCAATCACTTCATAATTTCCATCTTCCCGTACTGCCCAACACATCACATTTAGTGGATAATTCTTTGTAACGGTATCAATCACAGCGTCGCGCTGCTTGTCCTTGTAAATAAATTCGCGCTGATAGGGTGGGCGAATATCCAACCGTCCTACATAACCGGCTACTCCGTTTTCGCCGTCGTCTTTGTAGCCTTCAGTCAATTCTCGGATTGTAATTTCTTTGAGTTCGATTTTCATAGTCTTTTGTTTTTAACAATTATTCTGGCATAAAGTTCTTTCCCGTTTATCTTAAATCTACTTTGTTTTCCCGTCAAACTTTCTACTAATTCTCTATCAATTCCAAGTATTTCAAACTGTTCCGGGTTGTATTTGTCAAGAAAAGTTATTGGCACGCCCATGGCACCCGCATAGTCGTGAGGAATATCGGCAGTTATATCTACGTTTATGGCATCGTAATTGTCGTACTTTGGATATTCTTGCGGGGTGTATGTTTTGTACAAAATCAAATCTTCATGGCGTTCTTTATAATCCAAATTGGTAAACCAGCGCACATCTTTTACGCAAATATATTTTTCACCTTCATTATCAACTCGATGACCTGCTGCATGGAGTGGATAATCATCAGGAATGCCAAATTCGCGGTCGCCGCTGTGAATACTTGCGCCAAGCCACATTTGGTTTTCCTTAATCAACCGGAAACATTCCTTGTAGGAAATGGCATTTACATTGCCGATTATCAGAAACTTTTTATCGT
The DNA here is from genome assembly GCA_031257875.1 of Dysgonamonadaceae bacterium. Classification (GTDB taxonomy): domain Bacteria; phylum Bacteroidota; class Bacteroidia; order Bacteroidales; family Azobacteroidaceae; genus Azobacteroides. Next base: position 15,819 of record JAIRNV010000222.1, on the reverse strand, counting down.
ATTTCACCAACTGTGCCACGTATTCGCGAAACAGCGAAAAAGGCGGGTTAGTAACAACAATATCCGCCTGTTTCAACAGTTCGACACATTCGGCACTACGGAAATCACCATCGCCTTTCAAAACATTCCATTCATTTTGTCTGATAAATGCCTCATAATTCACAATAACGTCATCAACACGGTCTTGTCCGTTGTAAATGCAATATACGGCCTGTTTGTCAAGATTTTGAGTGAATAAATCGGGGTTCAAATTTTTATAACAGGTGGCTATAAGCCGTTTCAATCCAAGGTGGTAGAATCTCGTATAAAAATAACGAAAGAAATTGCTCACTCGCGGGTCATCGCAGTTGCAAAGCACTGTTTTGTCCCGAAAATGTTCGGCGTAATGCCTTACTTCCTTTTCAATATCAGTCAGCTGCGTATAAAATTCATCCTTTTTCGCCTTGTTCGCTTTTCGCAGATCTTCGTTTGCCATATTGTTTCATTTTATATAATGGGGAATTATTTTCAATAAAATTATATATGAATATAAACGCTATTTTGTTTTGAATGTGTACGCATCTATTTTTTTAACTGTATCTGTTCCCCTGTTTTACCGAACCGTCTTTCCCGTTTCTGGTAATCTGCGATGGCCGCATACAGGTTTTCTTCCCTGAAATCAGGCCAGTAAGTATCCGTAAAATAAAATTCGGCATAAGCCGCCTGCCAAAGTAAATAGTTGCTGATTCGATATTCACCTCCTGTCCTGATTAACAAATCGGGATCGGGTATATCTTTGGTTGTCAGATGACTGGAAATTACCTGCTCGTCAATCTGCGCAACCAGCAAAGTCCCGTCTTTGACCTGTTGGGCGATTTTTCTTACGGCTTCCGTCAGTTCCCATTTGGAAGAGTAGCTTAATGCCAGTACCAGGTTCAAACCCGTATTGTTTTTCGTTTCGTCGATGCTGGCGTCTAATTCCCGGCGGGTTAGCGGGGGCAAACGGTCAACGTCGCCGATGGTGCGCAGGCGCACGTTGTTTGCCATCAAATCTTTTGTTTCCCGCCGGACAGCCGTAACCATCAGCGCCATGAGGGAATCCACTTCTTCTTGGGGACGGTTCCAGTTTTCGGTAGAAAACGTATAAACCGTCAGGTATTTTATGCCCAACTGTCCGGCGGCTTCCACTATTTTCCTGACGGAAACCACACCTTCCCGGTGGCCGATAAAACGTTCCATTCCGTTTTCCTGCGCCCATCGCCCGTTCCCGTCCATGATTACGGCAATGTGGGACGGCAGCCGTTTCAAATCTATCGTTTCTTTTAATGACATCCTATTCGTTTGTACAGTCTCTATTATTCGGGCCGAAGTCCCAGGTTACGGAAAACATCAAAGTATTGCACCAGTCTTTATTTTTAAGCAATCCGCTATTGATTTTGTAGGGATTATTCAGGTCGGGAGAGTCAAAACCGTCTTCAAATAATTTCCTGACGGCGTATTCCAGCCCCAGGTTGATCCTGTTTTTGATTTTGTATTTCACGCCAAGTCCCAAAGAAAGATGGAAACCGAAAGCGGTCTGTTTTCCCGGAGCCATCGTGAGACCCAATCCCGACAGTAAATAAGGAGCAATCCGGCTGGTGTTCAGATAGGCGAATTTATCGCTGTACGGCAGAAAATTAAATTCCATCTGACCGCCCAGGTCGAAAAAATTCCGGCTGAACGTGTATTCCGCATGATTAAAAAATATGTTTTCCGTATTTTTCGTATCGCCGGATATTTTCCCCCACATCAAACCGGTTTTTAACGCCCAGCGAAAATTGATATTTTTCCTGAAAACCAAACCGACTCCGGGGTTTAATCCGAGAAGTAAATCCGTTTGATTGGCGTCGCCCATGTACATTGCTGTTCCTGCCGTTCCTCCGATTTCGTATTTGTATTCCTGTGCCGCCGCCGTTGTACAGGTGAAAAACGCAAGTAATACCAGCCCCCCCACCCCCCGAAGGGGATAGCCCCCCTTCGGGGGGTGGGGGCGGCCTGCTACTCTGTTGGTGTGAGCGTGTTTCATTCGGTTAAGCAATATTTTTTTAATGAAAACGTCAAAACTGCTTCAAAATTATATCTGTTATTTTTTTAGCCTCCCGGTTGGTGCGAGACGGTATTTTAACCTCACCACGTCATTGCGATTATTTAACCTTGCGACAATTTGAAATGCGCTCATTATTTCTTAAAACGTTTGTCTATTAAGGTATCCTTTCCAGATTTCCGGCAAAGGTGCTTCGTTTTCGCTTTTTCCACCGAGAATGTAAAAATAAATGCCCTCGTCGTCAACTACCGCCGTAGCGCCATAACGTTTCGTGTATATTTCTGGAACCCTGCATTTTTCCGGCTTTACCGTCCAGGTTGTTCCGCCGTCATTGGAAAAATAAACTTCCGGGTTGTAGCTGCCATCGCTTCGTTTTCCGTTTAACAGCCAATATTCATTATTGTAATCCAAAACATTGGCTCCCTGCAAGCGCGGGAAAACATTATCCGTATTTGTATTTGTCAATTCCGCCCAATACAGTCCGTTTCCGGTTGACCACACCTTATTTAATATATCGCCGGTTGAGGAAAGTCCTCCCACAAGGGTGAGATAGCCTAATTTCAAGCGTTCATTATTGAAACTTGCAAAATCCGATACGGGGAAACCGGCCGGCACAGTGATAGTGTCGCCAAAACTTATTGTATCCGACAGATACGCAAAAACGTTTCGACCTTCTTTTTTCACAATTAAACTCAAACCTTCCTTTAACAGGGGTTGGCCTTCGCCTAATTTCAGGTATCCCAAAATACTTACTACACGGTAATCAAGCGGGATTTTCGCCCATTTATCCGCATCCGTACTTTCGTAATAATCGCCATTTGCGGTATAAGCAAAAAGTTTTTCGCCGTTACTTTTGATTCCCCGCACGACCGTATTATTCGGAAGTCCGTGAGGCGAAGTTTCCGTCCACTCGACGGCATCGGAGGAAGAATAAAGTTTTATTTCTCCGTTATCTTTAATAAAGGTATAGAATTTATCCTTAAACAGGATTGTCTGTATTTCGTAGGATTGCAGAAAACCCTGATTGGGTACGATTTTTTGGTACTGTACGGAATCAGGGTCGATTTGATGGATATTCAGTTCAAACGTGTAAATTTTCGTTGTGGTTCCATATAATGAAAATGATTTCAACTGCACCGGCTGTGAAACATCCAGGGAATCGCCCGATTTAATCCAGGTTGAATCGCCGTCTGTAATATTCAACAGGTTATTGCCCGATGCGGTCGTATAAGTAACAATTACTTTGTGTTTGATTTCTGTTCGATAGGCCATCGAATCGTGGTTATAGATCCGGTTGTTGTGCTGATCTATTGAGAAAACTACACTTGATAAGGTTGTAAGAGAATCACTTGAAATAACAGAATCACTTGAAAGGCTGAAAGATAAGATTTCCGCATCTTCCGTATCCGGAATCTCGTCGTATTCGGTATTTCCCAGGCAGGAAGCCAGTAAACAGGTAACTAAAAAGAACGATAAAATAATTAATCCGTTTTTGAATGACATACGTGTAAAATTATATTTTGGATGCAAAAATAGAAACATTTTCGGGTTAAAGTACTAACTTGTTCCATAATTTATATATTTTTAGCGCTTTGGAGTTTTTTTATAAAGAAAAATCGTCGAATTTTCACATTTTTGAATGTTTTGCAGCAATCCGTTCGATAAAACCGGCGCCTGTATGCCTTCACCCAAAACGACCGGCGCGATTTCGATGCGTGTTTCGTCCCACAAATCTTCCGACAAAAAAGCGTTCAGCAGTTTGGCGCCGCCTTCTACAATCAGCGACTGTATTTTTTTTGCGTACAGTTCCTGCAATTGGGTTTGCAGGGTTTTTGAACTGTCGGCCATAATTCTTTCCGGATCGTTTCCTGCCCAGAAACGGACATTCAAAGCGGGTTTGTCGAGCAGTTCCGTCCTTTTGCCAATCATGACGGCAGCTGCCTCCGCCCGAAGTTTGTGGACAAGCATTTGAGTAAACGCGCCGGAAAATCTGACCGGTTTCCGTCCGTCGCCTTCTTCCCTGCATTGATCCATAAAACCGTCGGCCGATTGCGCCCATTTGAGGATAATGTAAGGCCGGCGTTCCCTTATAAAAGTTAAATAGGTCTTGTTCAGCGCACGGCATTCTTTTTCCAAAACGCCGCAAACGACCTCGACTCCGGCTTTTTTAAGTTTTTCGATCCCTCGCCCCGAAACTTCGGCAAACGGGTCGATTTGTCCGACTACTACTTCCGGAATTTGTTTTCTGATAATCAAATCCGAGCAGGGCGGCGTTTTGCCGTAATGCGAACAGGGTTCGAGATTGACATAAAGGGTTGATGCTTTCAGCAGTTGTTCCTCTTTCACGGAGGCAATGGCATTCACTTCGGCGTGAGGCGCACCGTATTTCCGGTGAAAACCTTCCCCGATGATTTTGCCCTGATGCACGATGACTGCGCCCACCATCGGATTGGGAGCGGTAAATCCCCGCCCGCAAGCGGCCAGTTGCAGGCAGCGGGACATGTATTTTTCTTCAATATGAATCATTGCTTTAATTGAGTTACGAGTTACAAGTAACTTGTAACTTAAAGAATATTTCCGAGCGGCGTAGAAATATTTCTGAACGAATGTTATGGATTTCCCATTATTTCAGGTAATTTTGCCGCCATGCAAACGGGACTTTCCTTTTTTAAAGAACAATTGCGGGACTATTACACGGAATCCGAAATCAAACTGTTTTACCGTATGATTATGGAATCGGTTTACGGTTTAGACCTGCAATCCGTTTTACTCGGCAAAGATACGCAAATATTTTCGGAGGAAAAATCTGTCATTGAGAAGACAGTTGAAGATTTGAAAAAATTCCGGCCGATACAGTATATTTTAGGTGAGACGGAGTTTTACGGATTGAAATTCAAAGTCAATGAGCATGTTTTGATTCCCCGTCCGGAAACGGAAGAACTTGTCGAACAAATCGTTCGGGGTGAAAGGTACAGGGTGAAAGGTACAGGGTACAGGGTGAAAGGTGAAAGGTGCAGGGTGCAGGGTGCAGGGTACAGGGTGAAAGGTACAGGGTTCACGGTTCACGGTTCACGGTTCACCCCATACCCTGCACCCTTCACCCTTCACCCTGCACCCTTCACCTTTCACCCTGCACCTTTCACCCTATACCCTGTACCTTTCACCTTTCACCCTTCACCCTTCACCCTGCTGGATATTGGGACAGGGTCGGGATGTATTGCGGTGGCTTTGGCTAAGTTTTTACCCGAAGCGGAGGTATATGCTTCGGATATTTCGGAAAAAGCTTTGGAAGTGGCTTTGGGAAATGCCCTGGATAATCAAACGGATGTGCGGTTTGTCCGGCACGACATTTTCGACGCATGGCCGGAAAATCTGCCGGAACAGTTTGATGTGATTGTCAGTAATCCGCCATACGTGACGCCGGAAGAAAAGGTTGTTATGTCGAAAAATGTACTGGATTACGAGCCGCATCAGGCGCTTTTTGTACCGCAGGAGAAGCCCCTGCTTTTTTATGAGCGGATTGCGGATATTGCACAGGAACGGTTAAAAGCAAACGGGCGGCTTTATTTTGAAATAAACGCTGTTTACGGGAAAGATACGGCGGAGATGTTGAGAAAAAAGGGTTTTCAAACGGTTTTGCTTCTCAAAGATATTTCGGGAAATGAGCGGATGGTAGTGACCTCCCCCCAACCCCCTCCAAGGGAGGGGGAGTAGATGTTCCTCTCTCATCACCCTTGCCAAACCAAGGAAAGGCTACTCCCCCTCCTTCGGAGGGGGTTGGGGGAGGTTCAGCAACCGCAAGGGGTTGCACAGGCGCTTAACAGACAGCAGGCAATGGCTCCGGCAATGATACAAATGACAGTTATTTTTTTCATAAAAAGTTTTATTTTGCAGGAAATGCTTAACGGATATTGTTTCTGTTAAGCGCTACCTGATATTTTCTTGCATTCCTGATATGTTCCGCATAAGTAGCGGCAAAATTGGTTTCTCCCGATAAATCTTCTTTAGCCGTCATATACAGATAGTTGTGCCGGGTATAATTCAATACGGCGTCCATTCCGGCAATGGAAGGGAGGCGTATCGGACCGGGCGGCAATCCCCGGTATCTGTATGTATTATAAGGTGAATCCGTGTCTAAATGCGCATATAAAATTCGCCGCAAGGAAAAATCGCCTACTGCAAACTTTACGGTAGGATCGGCCTGGAGTAACATTTTTTTTCGTAAGCGGTTGATATACAACCCTGCTACCATAGGATAGTCCGGCTTTTTCGCCGTTTCTTCTTCCACAATGGAAGCGAGAACGGCCACCTGAACAGGCGTTAAAGGAATGGCTTTTGCCTTTTCCATCCGTTCCGGCGTCCAAAAACGGTCGTATTCTTTTTTCATCCGTTCCAGAAACTTGGTTGCGGATATATTCCAATACATTTCATAAGTATTTGGGATAAACATGCTTATGATTGTTATGGTATCAAATCCAAAACTTTCGCAGAGGGCAGGATTGTTTATTTTTTCCATCAGTTCTTCGGAAGCGAACATAAGCTGGCTCCCCGCTTTTTCGGCGAAGTCGGTTTTCAGGCGGATATTGTTAAATGTAATTTTCACGGGCGTCTGCTGACCGTTGCGAAACATTCTGACTGCATCCATGCACGACATCGAAGGAGTAATCACGTATCTGCCGGTTTGCATGTTATCTTCATAGTGCATGGAAGCTGCTATCTTTTTGAAAAGCGCAGGGTCTTTTATTTTTGCAACTGTTTCCAAATCCAGCAATAATGCATTATAATCTTTTTTTTCGTCAATATAAACAGATACCGGCTCTTTAATATCAAACCCCGGATATATCAAACGATAGTAAAAATAGCCTGAAATCCCGCCCAAGACAGTGAGAATAAGTGCTATGCAAACATATATGTAACCTGTTTTACGTTTCATACGCGCTAAAATGGAGTGCAAATATAGGAAAAAGTCCTTATATATACACAGACACATAAAAATCCGGTGCATTTGACTGCGTTGGGTTTCAATTCAAATTGCCGCAATGCTGTTGCAAGACTTGTCATTCCCGCGTAGACGGGAATCCCAAGTAAAAGCGTACGGATTATTATGAGATTCCCGCCTGCGCGGGAATGACAGAATCTGCGACAACATTTTATTTTAAAAAAAATTAGTTGTTTTTCAACAAAAGATTTATCTTTGCAAAAAAAAAATTTTAACAGAAATGACAGAAACGGGAACATATCGCTCATTCCCCGAAATAGACCGTTTATTCTCCGGAATACGTCATTCATTCCCGGAAATAAGTCGTCCATTCCCCGGCACAAACAGCCTGGTAAACAAATTATTAATTCTAAATATAAAACAGTATGCCTGATTACATTCCTCCCAAAGACTCGGAATTGGTGCCATGGAGCGCCAATTTCGCAGAGCAGGCAGCCGCAAATGCTACGGTATGGGAAATTCCCGCCGCCGAAGTTACCGACCTGCAACCCGCTAACGTTGCGTTTGCCGCACTTCACGCAAAAGCTGACAGTCCGGCAAAAAACACCATTCTTCGATTTTTCCGAAGCAGAACGCGGAAAAACGCTGTACGCCGCTGCTTGCCGGCAAAACGAAAAGGGCCGGAAAGGCCAGTGGAGTGATATAGCAAAAGCAATTATACCGTAAATCAATTACGGATTTTCAATTAAAGTGTTTTAGTTTTGGTTTATGAAAGCGCGGGGATGCGGACTACGGTTCGCATCCTTTTTTTGCAGACAACGCTATGAACGGTACATTTATTTTTATCCTGATTCTGCTCTATTTCGGAGTATTGTATGCCATCTCCTGCTTCACGGGGAAAAAACATTCCGAAAACGCCGCCTTTTTCCTAGGCAACAGGAAAGCGCCCTGGCATGCCGTCGCTTTTGGGATGGTCGGCGCTTCCCTGTCGGGGATAAGTTTTGTTTCCGTTCCCGGAATGGTCGGGGAATTTGACATGACCTACATGCAAATGGTTTTCGGTTTCCTGCCGGGATACGCGGTTATCGCTTTTGTCCTTTTGCCGTTTTATTACAGGATGAATGTCACCAGCATCTACACCTGTCTGGACAGCCGAATCGGGCGGAACGCCTGCAAAACGGGAGCCGGGTTTTTTATCCTGTCGCGGACTGTCGCGGCGGCCGCGCGGCTTTATGTAGCCGTACTGGTTCTTCAAACCTACGTTTTCGACGCCTGGCGCATCCCTTTTACGCTTACCGCTGCCGGTTTTCTGCTGATGATTTGGTTATATACCCGCAAAGGCGGAATCCGAACAATTGTGTGGACAGATTTGCTGCAAACGTCTTTCCTGATTGCGGCTTTGATTATTATCATCCGGCAGGTTGCAGGGGGATTAAACCTGGATTTCACGGGAATAGTCACCGCAGTGAAAGAAAGTCCGCACTCACGCATTTTTGTATTTGACGACTGGTATTCCCGGCAAAATTTTTTCAAACAGTTTTTCGGTGGAATGTTTGTAACAATCGCCATGACGGGAGTCGACCAGGAGATGATGCAGAAAAATCTTGCGTGCAAAAACCTGCGCGAAGCACAGAAAAATGTCTGCACTTGCAGCCTCTTTTTCATTCCGGTTAATTTTTTATTCCTCTGTCTGGGAATACTGGCGCTCAATTATGCCTCTGCCCGCCACATCGTTTTACCGGCGACGGGCGATGACATTCTTCCGGTGCTGATTTCAAACGGCCATTTCGGAATTGCCGCGATAATCCTCTTTGTCACCGGCATTATCGCCGTAACTTTTGCCGGCGCCGATTCCGCCTTGACGGGACTGACTACTTCCATTTGCGTGGATTTTCTGGAAATAGACAAACACGATGAAAAGGAAGCGCGGAAAATCCGTATGCGTGTGCATTTGGCGATTTCGCTCGCTTTCATCGGAATCATGCTGCTTTTCAAAGCCGTCAACAACACCAGCGTAATCGACGCCCTGTACAGGATTGTTTCCTATACATACGGGCCTTTGCTGGGTTTGTTTGCGTTTGGAATCCTCTTCAAAACCAAAACCTGCGACAAGGCAGTTCCGTATATTTGCATCATTTCACCTGTCCTGTGCTTTGCGGGCAACCTGCTTTTGGAAGCCACTGCCGGCTACCGGTTCGGTTACGAACTGTTGATTGTGAATGCCGCATTCGTAGTGGCAGGGTTGATGATTTTCAGGAAAAAATTATAAGTAATAATCCAGGTAATCTTTCGGTTTTCCATTAATACAGAATCTAATTGTTTTGAAAACCGGTTAGTAAGTTCAACATTCATAATTAAATTTCAATTCCGAGTTTCGATAACGTTTCTTTTTTATCTGCCATTCCTTTTAACGGGCGCATTTCAAATTGTCGCGCCCTGTCATTCCCGCTTTCGCGGGAATGACAAAATACAACACCACGGGATTCCCGCCTGCGCAGGAATGACAGGCCTCGCGACAGCGTTGCGGCAGTTTGAAATTCACCCTGTCTTGCAAGAAAAAATCGGTTTTTTTAACTCCGAATAAGAAATTTATACTATTTTTGCAAAATTAAAAAAGTTGCATTTGTGACTTGCATGTGCGATATTATAACTTTTAAAAAAATAACATGAACAAAAAATCATTCACATTCATTCTGCTGCTATTTTCTGCTACCCTGTTTGCCCAAGTAGACAAACAGGTAGACAAAGTGGAAATACGGCAAAACAGTGACGGAATAAAGTTAGTCGTTAACGGCGACGATTTTATGATAAACGGGATGAACTGGGATTATTTCCCCATCGGCACCAATTATTCGTACAGCCTGTGGAAACTGCCGGAAGACAAGATAAAAGCGGCGCTTCATGCCGAAATGTCTCTGCTTAAACACATAGGCGTTAATGTTATCCGCCAGTACACGGGCGTTCCCGCAAAATGGATCACTTACATTTACGAGAACTACGGCATCTACACCATGCTCAACCACTCTTTCGGGCGCTACGGGCTTACCATCAACGGACTGTGGCTGCCCAACACGCAATACAGCGACCCGGCCACGCGCAAGATGCTCCTCGGGGAGGTTACGGAGATGGTTCGGGAATATAAGGATACACCCGGACTGCTCATTTTTCTGCTCGGCAACGAAAATAACTACGGGCTTTTCTGGGAGGGCGCCGAAACGGAAGACATCCCGATGGAAGACCGCCAAACGACACACCATGCCGAATATATGTACAGCCTGTTTGAAGAAGCCACTGTGGCGATGAAAGAAATTGATAAAAACCATCTGGTAGCGATATGCAACGGCGATTTACTCTTCCTCGACATCATTGCCCGCAGGTGTAAAACCGTGGACATACTCGGCATCAACTGCTATCGGGGAAAGACATTCACCGACCTGTTTGACAGGGTGAAAAAAGAGTACGGAAAACCGGTTATGTTTGCCGAATTTGGCTCCGACGCTTTCAATGCCATAACCAACGCCGAAGATCAGCAGGCACAGGCCGAAATCGTGGTGGAAAACTGGAAAGACATTTATAAAAATGCCGCGGGAATGGGCAAGGCGGGCAATGCCATAGGCGGATTTACCTTTCAGTTCAGCGACGGCTGGTGGAAATTTGGCCAGACAATCAATCTGGAGGTACACGACGACAATGCTTCGTGGGGTAACGGCGGATATCTGTTCGACTTCCGGCACGGCGAAAACAACATGAACGAGGAGTGGTTCGGGATATGCGCCAAAGGGCAGACCGACAAGGACGGCCTTTACCTGCTCTATCCGCGCGCCGCCTATTATGCGCTGAAAGAAGTACACCGGATTAATCCCTACGCGGCAGGCGCTTCGCCGCTGTCGCTGGAAAAAGATTTCGCTGCCATCAACAGCATTGCCGGCGTATTGCTGGCGCGCGGCGACAAGGCGGCGCTGGAAGGCGAAAAAACGAAACGCGTCCGCCTCAGCACATTGCGCGCCGAATTTACTACATTCAACACAGGGGGCAACATGATTGCCACACCCGACAAAAAAAGCGATGATTACACCACCTATCCCAACTTCAAGGGCTTTAACCATCAGGAGAGCTTCTTTATCGGGGGGGAAGCCCGTCCGTCGGAAAGAGTGGTAGCCAGCGTAATATTCAATGTGCTCGGCGCTGTGGCCGAAAATCCGATTGACGAAATCTTTTACGAAAACAGGGGGCGTTCGCAAACCGCCGTCATTCAGGGCAAAGAAATGGATATGTCGGCGATGGAACGCTTTAAAGTATACAGAGCAGATTTCAACTGGACAGGGCAAATAGCCAATGTAAACGGATTTTACCGTACAGGGCACTATCACTGGGGATACGAAGGCGATTTTTTCGGGCTTTACCCGGAAGCCAATTACGGTCCCAATATTGATATTTATGACGGAAACGCTCCTTTCGGGGCTGAATTTGAAGGCAAAAAACAACTCGGCGGATGGAAAGTGGCTGCGGGGCCTCAACTTTGGTGGGGAGCCAATCCGGCTGTTTTGGTAAAATACTCCAAACAGATTGGCAAAATGAACATTTCGGGAATGTATCACGAGGATGTGTCCAAACTTGCCGAAACGAACTCTTCTTTTGCCATTCCCGTTCCAATGAACAGGCGGGCTACGCTTGCCATGAAGTGGAAACTGGGTAAAGCCGTAGGCATTGAGGCGGGAGGAATATGGTCGGGACAGCCGCAAACAGGCAAAACGTTCCAGATTGCGGAAGGCGAACCCGGAAATTATAAAGTTTATCAAGACCAAATACAGGCTAAAGACACCTGGGGCGCAAAAGGAAAAATCACCTTCTCCAAAGGCAGAATCAACTGGTATGCGCAGGGTGCCGCCATGGGGCTGGTCGCAAGCGGCGGCGCCGACCGCACCATCACATTTACCGGATGGAAATTGAAAGACAGCGGAAGCGGCAATCAATACAACTTCTTAACCGGTTTGACTTACACAATCGGATATTTCCAGATAGCTCCCAATTTTCTGTGGCAGAAACCAATCGTAGGCCCTATCCCGTATGGTGTGCAAGCACCCGGAAGACCCCGTAACATTATTGACGACCCTTTTTCCGTAAGGAGCAACCGCGAAACAACAGCAGCGGAACTGTTGCTTTCTTTCGACCCCACGCCGGCCACATGGATGCACGAATGGGACAATGACGTTGCCGAAGACGCCCCGTTTGCGGCAAGTATAGATTTTATATTCAAGCGCCACCCCACAACTCAGGACGCGGCCATAGGGATCACGGCAAATAGGAATCTCATTGCGTTTCCGGGAGCGACGCCCGCGAGGGATTTATGGGAAACAAACACCCGTATTGTTTCCAAAATTAACCGGAATTTTGGTTTTATTTCCAATATTTATTTCGGAACTGCGGAACCGAACGGAAGCGACCAGCGACTCGTCAACCGTTTTGGAGCCGACCTGCGCATGATTTATAAAACAGTTAAACTTACATCCATGGTTAAGGTCAATGACTGGGGCCCTTATGATTACCACCGCGATTACAACCTCACCTATCCGTTGCAGTTGATGGTCGACCTGTCAACCACGCCGGGCAAGCCGAAGTGGTTCGATCTTCCGGATACGCGCGTAGGCATCCGTGGCGCGTGGCGCTCGCTGAACCAATATTCGCCGCGTTACGCTCCTGCATATACCGTCAATCCGGCCGGAGATTATGTGGCCGACCCGACGGCAGTGGGGTTTGGACATGGAAACGAGTGGGAAATCAGAACTTACATCCATTTCAGCATTGGAAAATAAAAATGATTAATTTGTGCCGCTAATTCACGAATTAAAATATAAAATTAAGTTATATAATTCACGTTGCACACAATGTTTTTGAAATAAAATAATTTTCACCCCCAAAATAAAATAAACAATGGCACGCTACCTTGATCCCAAAAACGATATGACCTTTAAGCGGATATTCGGGGAACATCCCCGGCTGCTTATCAGTTTCCTGAATGCGCTCATGCCCCTGGCTCCCGGCCGCCGGATTGAAAGCCTGACTTACCTTTCACCCGAGCAGGTACCGGACAGTCCGCTGGGGAAAGACTCCATCGTGGACGTGAAATGCGTCGACAGCCTGGGGCGGCAGTTTATTGTGGAAATGCAGATGTACTGGAGCGAGATATTCAAAAGCCGCATGGTGTTCAACGCTTCAAAAGCCTACGTGCGGCAGCTCGGCAAGGGCGGCAACTACCGTTTACTTCAACCCGTATACGGTCTTGGCATTATCAATGACGCCTTCGACCGGCATACGGAGGAATTCTACCACCACTACCAAACCATCAACCGCTACAATACGGACGAAGTGATCGAAGGCCTGGAATTTGTGCTGATAGAGCTGGAGAAATTCAATCCCGAAAAATGGGCAGACCGGAAGATGGCTGTTTTGTGGCTTCGTTTCCTGCGGGAAATAGAAGACCAAACGCGGAAAGTTCCCGAGGGTCTGCTGGAGAGCGAAGAGATCAGGGAAGCCCTGGAGCTTTGTGAAGAGGGCGCCTTTACCCCCGAAGAGATGGAGGCTTACGACAGGCACTGGGATCGCATCAGTACGGAAAAAGGCTTGAACGACCAGGCCAGAGCGGAAGGGTTAGCAAAAGGCCTGGCAGAAGGCGAAGCGAAAGGCCGAGCAGAAGGCCGAGCAGAAGGCGAAGCAAAAGGCCTGGCGGAAGGCGAAGCAAAAGGCCGGGTAAAAGAATTGGAAAGAATCATTTTAACCGCTCATCAAAACAAACTCTCCATACAGCAAATCCAGGCCTTTTCCGGTCTGAGTGAAGACGCTGTCCGGGAAATACTGAAACGGTGCGCAACATAAACCCTGACGGGATTGGAACTTGCGGCTGTCAAAATTATAAACTTGCATAACATGAGTTATAGAAATAAAATTAGTGTATTTGTGGCAAATAAAAAACATAAACAAATGAAACAGACAATAAAAAACATAATCTCCCTGCTGCCGGCGTTTGTACTGATAGCAGCGGCAGGCTGTACGCACGACACCGACGGTTTGGAGGAGGTAAAGTCATCTCCCGTAGCAACGGCGGAAGTGTTTATCGACGCATTTACCGCAGACTTGCAGTATGCGGCATTCGGAGGCTCCGACGTGAAAGCCTTCGACGTGGATACCGAAGTAAAATATAAAGGCGCTTCATCCATGAAAATAACCGTACCCGACGAAAATACCTTTGCCGGCGGCACCTATTACTCCACCTTCGGAAGAGACTTGTCGGGATACAATTGCCTGACATTTTGGGCAAAAGCCACCAAACGGGCGTCTATCGACGAAATCGGATTCGGTGTCGACATGGAAGAAAATAAATATAAGGTATCGGTTTTCGACCTGGCCGTGAACACCAACTGGAAAAAATACTACATCCCGATTCCGGCTCCCGCCAAACTCCAATCGGAGAAAGGACTGTTCTTCTTCGGGGAAGGTCCGGAAGACGGCGCGGGTTACACGTTCTGGATCGACGAATTGAAATTTGAAAATCTGGGAACCATAGCCCATCCCCAGCCCAAAATACTGAACGGGGCAACTGAGATAATAAGCCTCTTTGCCGGTCTGAATTTTCCAGTCACAGGGAGCGAAACTTTCAACCTGCCGGACGGCACAAACCGGGACATAACTCTTTCCGCCGCTTATTTTGATTTTGTCTCCTCCGGTGAAAATGCGGCAACTGTCAGTAATGAAGGGGTAGTTACCGCACATAGCAATGGAAGTGCAGAAATTACGGCAGAAATGAATGGCATTAAAGCCGCAGGAAGCCTGAAGGTACATTCGGTGGCAGATTTTGCCCCTGCGCCTGCGAGAGATCCCGCCAGTGTAATCTCAATATTCAGCGATGCTTACACCAATCGTCCGGTCGATTATTTCAACGGGTATTGGGAATGGCAAACTACACAGACGTCCGAGTTTAATGTAAACGGCGACAACATATTGCGTTACACCAATTTCAACTTCGTTGGCGCCGGATTCCCTGCGGTAGATGCATCCGCCATGTCGCACATTCATTTCGACGTGTATCTTCCCGCGGAAACAACAGGAGCCAGACTCAAAATCAAATTGCTGGATTTTGGCCCGAATGACGTTGACGACGGTGGAAACATCGACGACGGCATTGCTACGCAGACATTCGATCTTGTCCCCGGGCAGTGGAATCCCCTGGAAATGTCCATCGAAAGTATGAGACCGCGCGATAAGGTAAGACTGATTGCTTATGACAACGATGCAGGTTATTTTAGCAATTTCTATTTGGACAACATTTATTTTTATAAAGAGGAGTAGATTCCGATTTAAATCATTGATTTAAATGAGAATGAGGAGTTGATTCCGATTTAAATCATTGATTTAAATGAGAATGAGGAGTTGATTCCGATTTAAATCATTGATTTAAATAAAAATCGGGGGTTGATCCCGAACAATTCGACAGAAACGGTATAAATAAATTAATTAAAAACTAAAAAAAAACTGAAAAGTTATGGAAATCAAAGTTAGAAATGCAGATTTGGGTCGCTACAACAACGCCGACCACATTGAGTTTCACCTCAGCGCGTACGCCATCATCAACCGCAACAAGTCGATTCTTAATGCGCAAAGCATGTTAGACGACTATAAGAAGAAGGTTGATCAGGAAAATGAGATTTACAAATGGATGCGCCTCAGCGAATACACTAAACTGAAGGCCGATACCGACCGCGAGCGCGACAAAATCCTCACCGGCATCGCAAGCCAGCTCCGCTCCTTCGACAAACATTTCGCC
>JAIRNV010000117.1 GCA_031257875.1 Dysgonamonadaceae bacterium | reverse complement strand
GCTTCACTGCTTCGCAGTTCGCAATGACGTGTGCGGTATTTCAACCCCGCTGCGTCATTGCGAACTGCGAAGCAGTGAAGCAATCCAGACATGAATTATTAATTGATGCGTAACATGAGTTATTAATTTAATCATTTTTTCGGTAGTCAGCCGAATAAATTAAAAGATGTATCCTTGTAAAAGAAAACAAAATAGAAAATTATGGCACAAACAGCAGACATAACGATTGAAAGGAATTATAACGGAACACCCGCTTATATAAAGTTCAATTACAAAAAGTACGGCGCATTGCTTAATTCTTTTTGTACGGCGCATGGTATAGATTTTCCGGTTGAAAACATTCCTAATGAGACGACTGTCAACGCGATAGAAGCAGCGAAAAGTTATAAAAAATTAAAAAAATATGATTCGGTGGAAAGTTTATTGGCCGCCTGTTTTGTTTAAGTAATAAAATGAATTTTCAATAAAGAAATATGGATCCGATAATTAATCTAATCATTTTTTCCTGCCTTGGCGCAGCCATGCTGGCTTTGTCGATTATGGCGGTAACGTCCGGGAGCTTGTTGCGTTCGGCAACGTATCTTCTTTTGGTATTGCTTTGTACGGCAGGATTTTACCTGTTTCTGAATTATCATTTTCTGGCGGCTGTTCAGGTATCGGTTTATGCCGGAGGCGTCGTGATATTGTTTATATTTGCCATCTTCCTGACTACGAGTAAGGGTGAGGCATTATTCAAACATCAGATGCGTCGTTATGTTTTCGGTTTTTTATGCGTTGCAGCCGGTATCGGGCTTACCGCTTTTATGCTGGTTAAGCATCGGTTTCTGTATGAATCCAATACGGGTATGGTTGGCGATCAGGAAATAAGTATGTCGCTTATTGGCCAAACGCTGATGGGTACGGGCAAATACCAGTATTTGTTGCCTTTTGAAGTGTTGAGCGTGTTGTTGCTGGCTTGTATTATCGGGGGAATTTTAATTGCACGAAAAAAATAAAATACTATGATACGGTTAGAATATTATTTAATAATCAGTACGTTAATGTTTTTTATCGGGATATTCGGATTTATCACGAGGAAAAACATGATAGCCATTCTGATTTCGTTGGAATTGGTTTTGAATGCTGTGGAAATCAATTTTGCGGCGTTCAACCGTTTTCTGTATCCCCATCAGTTGGAAGGGATGTTTTTTACGCTTTTCGGTATTGCGATAACTGCTGCGGAAACGGCTGTTGCATTGGCGATTATTATCAATGCGTATCGCAGCGTCGGGAACATTAATATTAACAATCTAAATAAGATGAAAAATTGAGCGTTGAGAATTGAAATTTATAAAAAAATAATTCTCAATTCTCAATTCTCAATTCTCAATTCTCAATTAAAAATATGGAATACAGTTTATTTATATTGATAGCGCCTTTTTTCCTGTTTCTCGTTTTAGGATTGTTGGGAATGAAGATGCAACCGAAAGTTGCCGGAATTATCGGAACGGCAGGCATGGGATTGTGTGCAATATGCGCCTATGCAGTGGCTTACCAGTATTTTTTTCAGACAGGTAAAGCCGGAGAGGAATGGCAACAGCTTATACCTGTTAATTTCGAGTGGTTGCGGTTTACCGAATATCTGCATATTGACTTGGGCATTTTGTTAGACCCGATTTCCGTGATGATGCTGGCTGTCATCACGACTGTTTCGTTGATGGTGCATATTTACAGTTTGGGCTATATGCACGGAGAAACCGGTTTCCAGCGGTATTACGCCTTACTGTCCCTGTTTAGTTTTTCCATGTTGGGACTGGTTGTTGCGACCAATATTTTCCAGATGTATATTTTTTGGGAACTGGTGGGAGTAAGTTCTTATTCCTTAATTGGTTTTTACTATACCAAACCTTCGGCCGTATCGGCTTCCAAAAAGGCGTTTATTGTTACCCGCTTCGCCGATTTGGGTTTTTTAATTGGGATATTGATTTTATCTTATTATACGAAGACATTTGATTTCGGGACATTAACCGCTAATCATGCCGAATTGGTAACTAACTCGTTTGCAGGCGGAACGTTCATGGGTTTATCGCTGGCAACCTGGGCTTTAGCGCTTATTTTCATGGGTGGCGCCGGTAAATCGGCCATGTTCCCGCTGCATATTTGGTTACCAGACGCGATGGAAGGCCCGACGCCAGTTTCGGCTTTGATTCATGCGGCAACGATGGTGGTTGCCGGCGTATTCCTGGTTGCCCGTTTGTTTCCGGTCTATTTCTTTGCCGCTCCGGACGTGCTGACACTGATTGCTTATGTCGGTACGTTTACGGCGTTGTTTGCGGCAATTATTGCGATTACGCAAACCGACATCAAGCGGGTGCTGGCATTTTCGACGATTTCGCAGATTGCTTACATGATGGTGGCTTTGGGCGTTTCGGATTACGGCGGACATGACGGACTGGGTTATATGGCTTCCATGTTCCATTTGTTTACTCATGCTTTCTTCAAAGCGCTGCTGTTCCTCGGCGCGGGTTCGGTAATTCATGCCGTTCACAGCAACGAAATGAGTCAGATGGGAAATCTGCGGAAATATATGCCGGTTACGAATATTACGTTTGCGATTGCCTGTCTGGCGATTGCAGGTATTCCTCCATTTTCCGGATTTTTCAGTAAAGACGAGATTTTAGCTGCGGCCTTTCATAATCATCCGTTGATTTTTTGGACACTATGGGCGGTTGCCGGTTTGACGGCGTTTTACATGTGGCGTTTGTATTATTGCATTTTCTGGAACGGCAATAAAACGTACAGTGAGCATCATAAACCGCACGAATCGCCTTGGACAATGGCTGTTCCTTTGATTATTCTGGCTGTATTTTCCGTATTTTCGGGTTTGATTCCGTTTGCCGGTTTTATCAGTAGCGACAACATGCCTTTCCATACGCATATTGACTGGCTGGTAGCATCGTTAAGTATCGGTATTGGAGTAACAGGTATTGCAGTTGCAACTGTTTTATATCTGAGAAAAAGCAACAGGCCGGCAGAAATTGCACAGTCGTTAGGAGGTTTGTACAGAGCGGCTTTACACAAATTCTATTTGGACGAAATATGGATGTGGTTTACGCAGACCGTTATCTTTAAATATATCTGTATGCCGATAGCATGGTTTGACCGCCATATTATCGACGGTGCAATGAACGGTTTGGCATGGACAACACAGAAATCTGCCGACTCCGTCAAGGGATTGCAGTCGGGACAGGTTCAGTTCTATGCCTGGGTGTTTGTGGCCGGTTCTGTTTTGATTGCGGTATTGGTATTGTTTTTGTAAAATATTAGTAATGGATAATACGCGATACGGTGATTATAAAAAGGAGTTTTACAAAAATATGTACAAAAGAGTTTACGGAAGAATGGATAAGTAAAATAAAAATGTTGCAACAATGGATAAAACAGATGCTTTAAAAATAGCAATGCAATACGCCGATGTAATTAAAGATTCTTTTGACTGCAAGCGGATTATCCTTTTTGGGTCTTATGCGAAAGGTAATTTCAATGAAGATAGCGACATTGATGTAGCTGTTGTTTTTACAGATTATGCTAATCGCGTGGACAGGCAATTTGAATTAATGAAATTAACTCGAAAAGTTGATAGCCGGATTAAGCCGCATCCATTTCGGGAAAATGAATTTGAGTTGTCAAATCCGGTAGTTAATGAAATTATAAAATACGGACAAGAAATTTCTCATTTAATAATATGAATATTTTATCATTATTTGTAGCAGTCCCCATCGTGATGATTGTATTTCTGTTCCTGAGCAAAGGAATGAAACAAATTCGAGCGATTATGGTTACAGGCGCTTCCGCCTTACTGGTATTGGCGGCGACGCTTACCGTCCTGTTTCTCAAAGAGAGAACCGCATCGCCGGATGCCGAAATGCTTTTTGTATCAAGTATTTCCTGGTTTGCACCTTTGAATATCGCTTATTCGGTGGGTGTAGACGGTATTTCCATAGCGATGCTCGCGTTGGCGTCAATTATCGTATTTACCGGCGTCTTTTCTTCCTGGAATATGGACATGGCCAAGGAATATTTTCTTTGGTACTGCCTTTTGTCGGTGGGAGTATTCGGATTTTTTATTTCCATCGACCTGTTCACGATGTTCATGTTTTATGAAATCGCCTTGATTCCGATGTATTTGCTGATAGGATTGTGGGGGACAGGTAAAAAAGAATATTCCGCTATGAAACTGACGCTGATGCTGATGGGAGGTTCGGCTTTCCTGTTGCTGGGAATTGTCGGGATTTATTATACTTCGGGACATGCAAGTATGAATTTGCTGGATATAGCCAATCATTTACATATTCCGTATGAACACCAGCGCTGGATATTCCCTGCTACTTTCCTGGGATTCGGCGTTTTAGGCGCTTTATTTCCATTTCATACATGGTCTCCGGACGGTCATGCTTCTGCACCGACAGCCGTTTCGATGCTCCATGCCGGAGTTTTGATGAAATTGGGAGGTTACGGATGTTTTCGGGTTGCCATTTATTTGATGCCCGAAGCAGCACACGAATTGGGATGGATTTTCCTCATTCTCACAGGCATTAGCGTGGTTTACGGCGCTTTCAGCGCAGTAGTGCAGACCGATTTGAAATACATCAATGCCTATTCTTCGGTGAGCCACTGCGGACTGGTATTGTTTGCCATACTGATGTTGAACCGGACGGCGATGACCGGCGCAGTGATGCAGATGCTTTCCCATGGTTTGATGACGGCGCTGTTTTTCGCCTTAATCGGCTTGATTTACGGACGGACGCACACCCGCGACATTCGCGAAATGGGCGGTCTGATGAAAATCATGCCTTTCGCTTCGGTCTGTTATGTGATTGCCGGTTTGGCCTCACTGGGTTTGCCAGGCTTGAGCGGATTCGTTGCCGAAATGACCATTTTTATCGGTTCTTTCCAAAATGCGGATACATTTCACCGTGTATTGACGATAATTGCGTGCTGTTCCATCGTAATCACCGCGGTATATATATTAAGGACAGTCGGTAAGATACTGTACGGACCGGTTCAGAACGAACATCACCTGCATTTGACCGATGCGGCCTGGTATGAACGGGTTTCGGCGGCAGGTCTGATTGTTGCGATTGCTGCGATGGGTCTGTATCCTTCGGGAGTATCCGGTATGATTAGCAGGAGCGTTATACCGATTATGGAAAAGCTGGCAGGAATATAATCGTAATTTTTAATTTTTAATTCGTAATTCGTAATTGACATAAAATGGATTTCAGTAATTTTTTATTAATGGGGCAGGAGATAGGGCTGATAGCCGTATTTCTGATATTATTTATCTATGATATAATCGGTTCCGGGAAATCGAAAGACCGTTGGTTCCATTGGGTAGCCTGTATTGAGTTTGCTATTTTGACCGTATGGGGCTTTTTACCCAAGCCGGCGGGAGAAGCGTTCGGCGGGATGTTTGTCAGTTCGGATTTGACCGTTTTGATGAAAAACATTCTGAACATCGCAACTTTCATTGTTTTTCTTCAGTCTTATTCCTGGTTGAAAGGGGAAAATCGCCTGCGCAGAAGCGAATTTTTTACCATCACCTTAGTTACTTTGCTGGGCATGTATCTGATGATTTCGGCAGGAAACCTCATGATGTTGTATATCGGCATGGAAACGGCGTCCTTACCAATGGCCTGCCTGGCGGCTTTCAACAAATACAGGGAAAAATCGGCCGAAGCCGGCGTTAAATATGTGTTGATATCGGCATTGTCGTCGGGAATTATGCTGTTTGGACTTTCCTTTTTGTATGGGGCAACGGGCAGTTTTTATTTTTCCGATTTGACATCCCAAGTTGCCGGAAAACCCTTGACCATACTTGGATTCGTATTTTTACTGGGCGGTTTGGGTTTCAAACTGTCCTTAGTGCCTTTCCATTTGTGGACGGCTGATGTTTACGAAGGCGCTCCGACCAGTGTAACAGCCTATTTATCGGTTGTTTCCAAAGGCGCTGCCGCTTTTGCCCTGATCTTCGTTTTATATAAGGTTTTCGGAGGAATAGAAGCAGTCTGGCAACACATTTTGTGGTGGCTGTCGGCGATAACGATTACACTGGGTAACCTGTTTGCCATTCGTCAGACCGACATCAAACGTTTTTTTGCTTTCTCGTCTATTTCACAGGCCGGTTATATCCTTTTGGGCATTATGGCCGGAAATGCACAGGGGATGGAAGCAACCGTGTATTACGTATTCGTATATCTATTCTCCAATTTAGCTGCTTTTGGCGTTATTTCGGCTGTAGAGCACGCTTCCGGTGGAAAAACTTCCATTGCGGCATACAACGGACTGTACGGTACCAATCCGAAATTGGCTTTACTGATGACATTTGCCGTATTTTCTCTGGGCGGGATACCGCCTTTTGCGGGATTCTTCAGTAAGTTCCTGATATTCATGGCTGCCGGGTCTGCCGAAATGTATGTACTTTTGTTTATCGCGTTATTAAACACGGTTATATCCTTATATTATTACCTGCTAATTGTGAAAGCCATGTTTATCAAAAAGGGAGAATCCGATGTGGTGGAACATTTCTCAAGCGATATTTATAATAAAATAAGTATGCTCATTTGTTTTCTGGGTATACTAACGGCGGGTATTTTATGGGGATGTATTTTTCGGGCAATTATTAAATAATTCTATTGCGAAACCCGTCATTCCCGCTTTCGCGGGAATGACGGGTTTCACAACTGCACTGCGACAATCCGATAAAAGTGTTTGAGGAGAAACAATAAATTTGCAAATTTGCAGTTTGAACTAAGAAAATAAATTATTATGGCAAAAGTATTCAAGGTAACGCCAAGCGTATAAAAAGAACAAACGGCACGGTATTGACGCCCGAAATGTCAATCACGGTTACTACCGTGCAGCACACTTCCGACCCGTTTTACAACGGCGCGAAAGAGATTAAAAAAATGTATCCGCATTATTATAGTTTCGATAAAAATTTTAAACAACAAATAAATTAAAAAATGTAAATATGAATAACATAAAAGAAATTTTAGAAAAACTGAAAGATATTGAAATCAAGTCAAATCCAATGCCATTCAATATGTTATATCTTGCATATCAAAATGTTCACGCTAAAGAAGTGCTGCACAGCAAGCTGTTGGCAGGCTTGCTCAATCCAAACGAAAACCATAAATTAGGCGATGCGCCGTTAAAATGTTTCTTGCATAAAATTGATGTTGCCTGCGGTGCGTTGCAAGAGGTAAGCGTTGAAACTGAAAAAAATGTAAACGGCAGACGTATTGATATTTTTGTTTCGTGGAAAGATGAGGATAATGAAAGCAAAAAACATGCGGTAATCATTGAAAATAAGCTGCACAATGCCGGTAGCCAAAAAAATCAGTTGAACGCTTATTACGATGGTACAAAAGATGAATACTCAATCGAAAAAATTGTCTATCTTCCTTTTGATAAGTCACGCGGATCATTTGAACGTACCGATATTCGTAGTGACCTTCACGAAAAATGTATTGATATTGATGCAAAGTGGATTGTAAAATGGCTTGAAGATTTGATTAAAGATAACGAGGGTATTTCGATACTCGAACAATACAAAGAATTTTTTGAATGTTTAATAAATACGAAATTTATATATATGAAAGCAAAAGAAATTATTGACGCGTGTTCTATTGAAGAAATCAACAAGTTACAGAATCTTGCAAACGTTGCAAACTCAAACGAATGGTGTGAGGCGAGATTTGCACTGCTATCCGAGAAACTAAAAGCAACATTTGGCGAAAAGTTGCAAATCAGGTATAAGCGACACAAAGAAGATGGCCGGTGTTACGCCGAATTTTTCTTTCACCCTTACGAAAAATGGATTGAATTATGGTTGGAAGAAAAGGAGATAAAATTGTGGATTGCATCAGAATTTAAAACAGAATCTGTTAAAGTTTTGGGAAAAGAGTATAAGTATTGGGGATGCGAGTATTGGGATTATTACGAAACAGATTTATGCTTCAACTATCCTGTTGATAATCAAAACATAATAGATAAAATCGTTCCAATGTTGGAAGAATTGGCAAAATGTAAGAAATAACTCAACAGGTATTGATAATTTAACTAACCCCCGAAAGTATTATCTTTAATCCCGATTCAAAAACTTATTATGCGCCTCCTCCACCTCTCCGACACCCATAATCGCCATCACGAATTAGTCAATTTGCCACCCGCCGATGTAATTATTCATTCCGGCGATGTGTCTATGGCCGGCACACCCAAAGAGGTGATGGATTTTATCGAATGGTTTGGGGGTTTGGACTACAAATACAGGATTTTCATTGCCGGCAATCACGATTTTTGCCTCGCCGGAAAAGACCCGCGCCGGATACGGAAATTTTTGCCCGAAAACTGCTTCTATCTTTATGCTTCGGGCGTGGAGCTTGAAAGCGTGAAATTTTGGGGTATTCCCTATTTTATGTCCGATGAATTTATTACGAAAAAATACTTCGCCGTGTTGGATGCTATCCCTTCGGATACTGATGTTTTGATTACGCACCACCCACCTTACGAAATTTTAGATTTTAGCGGCAATATTCATAGCGGTTGTCTTGATTTGCTGCAAAAAATTTTGGAAATCAAGCCGAAATATCATTTATTCGGGCATATTCACGATGCTTATGGCATTAAAAATTCAAAACATACCTCGTTTATAAATGCTGCAATCTTGAACGAAAATTACACGTTAAAAAACGAGCCGGCTTTATTAAAAATTTAATTCTTTTTTCAGACTGCGTCATATTTTGTCTCCCTCTGATTGTATCTTTGCCGTGCAAATTTAAAATCGTATAGAATTTTGATTCTATGAATCCGATAATTGTCTTTGGCGATATTCAGAAAGATAATTTTGATAATGTAACCTTATTGCTTGGCAACCACGATTTGCACTGTTTTACTGATGATATTTGCCAAAGCACCCGATTTGATTTTGATATGTGGGAGATTGCTTCGGTTCTCTATACCGATAATTTCAACTGTTTTCAATATAGTATTCCAAAAACCGGATGAACAAACACTAATCAGCAATACCAAACATTCCTGCCAAAAATAAATATAAAACAAAATACAAATCACAACAACGCCAAGACTTGCAACTATATCCCAATAATTCCAACCGGCGCCTGTTTCCGCTTTTTGTTCGACGGATCATTGGGGTCGAAGTGCGTCAGGTGATTCGTTCCGTATCCGGCGTTCATGCTTTTTGCATGAGCAAGCATATTGACGCCGACTTTTGTCAGCACGTATGAAATAAGAGCCACGAACTTGTATTTCGCGTGTAACGCCGATTCAAAAATTCGGGCATGGTAAACACGCCGCTGTGTTTGTAAAACGGCACGAATAGCCATCCCGGAATCAAAATCATCCATCCCTGCATTTCCCGGTGCGTCATACCCATACCGGTTTCCGCGCCGGCGCCGGCAAGCCCTACGAGGTGTTCCGAACCGATGTTGGCCGCAAAAATAGCGGCGCCCATCACAAACCAGGGTTTGCCGCCCGGAAAATAATCGCGGCTTGATTCCCCCTGAAGGCGTTTCTGTTTTTGTACCGCATTCCATACCGCCCACGTTACCCCAATATGCCGGCTGCGATAATCACCCGGTCGATCCATATAAATTCATGTGAATTCCAATTCATGATAAATGAGTTAATGACCGGCTGCGTGCTTAAACCCAGTCGTGACGCCCATGCTTCGGTCAGACAGCCAAGCTTTGTATTGCTCGGATAAGTTTCCGCAAGGAATAAAAAATAAATAACAAGTAACAATCAACTCCGTGTCCCTCCGTGAAGTCCTCTCCGTGAAACTCCGTGTTTAATAATTTTTACAACACGGAGTTTCACGGAGGGACACGGAGGAAAAGATTAAAACTGCAATATCCTGTTTATTTCGCATTACTTATAAATATTAGTTACGGGTAAACAGTTTGACTGCGCTCCCGTTTTTTGGGACTTTCGTACCGGTACAAAAACGTCCTGACGACTTTTTGGAGCTTTCGCACTAGTACAAAAACGTCCTGACGACTTTTTGGAGCTTTCGTACCAGTACGAAAACGTCCTGACGGCTTTTTGGAGCTTTCGTACCAGTACGAAAACGTCCTGACGGCTTTTTGGAGCTTTCGTACCAGTACGAAAACGTCCTGACGACTTTTTGAGACTTTCGTACCAGTACGAAAACGTCCTGACGACTTTTTGAGACTTTCGTACCAGTACGAAAACGTCCTGACGGCTTTTTGGAGCTTTCGTACCGGTACGAAAACGTCTAAGGCTCTGTTTTGAACGCGAATTACGCGAATTACGCGAATTTATTTGATAAAATTTAAATGTAAAATGTGCGTAATTTGCGCGATTCGCGTTCAAAACAATCCTCAATCAATTATACTTTGTCTCCGCTCGACGTTGCCCTGCGCTATTGATACAAGGCTTTCGGCCTTAAGCTGACGATATTGGGCTTCGCCTTCGCTGGTGACGGCTGCGATTGTTAACCATTAACCATTAATCATTATTTCAAGATCACCCCTTTTGGCCGGATTTTCAGTATTTCAAAGAATTTTTTTTTGAATAAAAAATAAGGAATAAAAAATAAATAACATGTAACTATCAACTCCGTGTCCCTCCGTGAAGTCCACTCCGTGAAACGCTGTGTTTAATAATTTTTACAACACGGAGTTTCACGGAGTGGATTTCACGGAGGGACACGGAGGAAAAGATTAAAACTGCAATATCCTGTTTATTTCGCATTACTTATAAATATTAGTTACGGGTAAACAGATTGACTGCGCTCCCGTTTTGGGGGACTTTCGTACCGGTACGAAACCATCCTGGCGACTTTTTAGCGCCGTTGATCGCGATCAAAACCGTCCTGACGACTTTTTGACGTTTGCGGAGTGCGGCGAAACCGTCCCGGCGGCTTTTTGGAGTTTGCAACCGCGGTTGCAAACGTCCTGACGTCTTTTTGGGGCTTTCGTACTAGTACGAAAACGTCTAAGGCTCTGTTTTGAACGCGAATTATGCGAATTTATTTGATAAAATTCAAATGTAAATATGCGTAATTTGCGCAATTCGCGTTCAAAACAATCCTGAATCAATTGTACTTTGTCTCCGCTCGACGTTGCCCTGCGATCCGGAATTGATAATTGATAATGAAGAAAATAATTCTCAATTCTCAATTCTCAATTAAAGAATAAAAAATAAATAACAGGTAACAATCAACTCCGTGTCCCTCCGTGAAGTTCACTCCGTGAAACTCCGTGTTTAATAATTTTTACAACACGGAGTTTCACGGAGTGGATTTCACGGAGGGACACGGAGGAAAAGATTAAAACTGCAATATCCTGTTTATTTCGCATTACTAAGTAATGATTAATGGTTAATGATCAATGATTAATAAAGGGTTAATAATTAATCACTAATCACTATTTATAAAATGTTGTCATAAATCTTCCGCACCTTCAAGCCCGCGTCCTGCCAGGTAATAGCATCAACCTCCTTTTTTCCTCCCACTCTAAGGTATTCATACATACTCGGATAGGTAATAATGGAATACATAGCGTCGGCCATTGCTTCAATATCCCAGTAATCGGTTTTGATGGCTTTATGGAGGATTTCGGCGCAGCCCGACTGTTTGGAAATAATCGCCGGTACGCCGCATTGCATGGCTTCCAGGGGTGAAATTCCAAACGGTTCGGAAACGGAAGGCATGACATAGACGTCGCTTGATTTCAGTACCTCATAGACCTGCTTTCTTTTCATGAATCCGGTAAAATGAAACCTGTCGGATATGTTTCTTTGCGCAGCCAGGCGAATCATCCGGTTCATCATGTCGCCGCTGCCGGCCATGACGAAACGCACGTTATCCGCTTTCTTCAAAACACGGGCTGCCGCTTCGACAAAATATTCCGGCCCTTTTTGCATGGTAATCCGGCCTAAAAAAGTAATCACTTTGTCCTTTGTTCCCTTTTTGCAGGGAAGCGTTTCAATTTCGGCGTCCAAAGGATCAACGGCATTGTGGACGGTCGTTACTTTCCACGGATTTTGCAGGTATTTTTCAATCACCGTGTTCCGTGTCAGATTGCTGACGGTTATGATATGGTCGGCGTGATCCATCCCGTCTTTTTCAATCGCATAAACGCGCGGGTTCACATTCCCCCGGCTCCGGTCGAAATCGGTAGCGTGAACATGGATGACCAGCGGTTTTCCGGTAACCGTTTTGGCATGGATTCCCGCCGGATAGGTCAGCCAGTCGTGGGAGTGAATAATATCCGTCTCTACGGTGCGCGCGATAACGCCGGCTGCAATGGAATAGTTATTGATTTCTTCCAGCAGATTGGAAGGATAGCGTCCCGAAAATTCGATACAGCCCAAATCGTTGGTAGCATAATAACTGAAATCCGCATAGATGTGATTCCTCAAATCGAAATACAGCTGGGTATCCATTTGTTTGCCTGTCCGGTAATCGACATGTTCCCACGAAACATCTTTCCACACAACGGGCGTGTTTTTCATTCCGATGATGCGGAGGAAACTTTGGTCTTCATCGCCCCGGGTCTTTGGAATCACAAACGTAATCTGCATGTCATCCTGCATGGCCATGCCTTTGGTTAATCCGTAACTGGCCGTACCCAAACCGCCTAAGATATGTGGAGGAAATTCCCATCCAAACATTAATGCCTTCATAAATAATTGACATTTGATAATTGATAATTGATAATTGATAATTATTTTTTCATTATCAATTGTCAATTGTCAATTATCAATTCTTAATTATAGGTTTCCAATAATTTTAGAACTCTCAGAATTGCAGCTACATTCATAGCAAACGAAATCGCCCCGCGACTTTGAAACGGCGGATTCCCGTCAAACAGTTCGGAAAGTGTGCCGATACAGTGGTTGCCCATTTCGTCTTCCAAACCGATTAGCATCCGTTCCGCAAAAGAAATGCCGCTCATCCGGTACAGGCGTATATAGGCTTCCAAATAAGCGCCTAACAGCCATGGCCAGGCGGTTCCCTGATGATATGCCAAATCCCGTTCTTTCTGCTGTCCGATACAGTAAGGACGGTAGCCTTCGCTTTTCGGACTCAATGAACGAATCCCTTTGGGCGTCAACAGTTCCTTAGTAACGATGTTCAGAATCGCCCGCTTTTGCCGGCGATCCAAAGGCGAATAGTCCAGCGACACGGCAAACAGCATGTTGGGGCGGACGCTCCAGTTGACATACGAGCCGTCGATGTAATCAAACAGGTATCCGTATCCGTTGACGAATGTTTCGATAAACGAATGTCCCGTCAACCCAGCCGTTTTTTCCAGCTCTTCCGCCCGTTTGGCATTGCCGGTTTGCCTTGCCCATTCGGCGCCGAACTTTAGAAGATTATACCATAATGCGTTAAATTCAACAATATATCCCGAACGGGGTACAATCGGCATTCCTTCGCTCGTGGAATTCATCCACGTAACCGCTTTTTCCTTCCCGTCGGAATAGAGTAAACCGTTTTCTGCCGGCGCTAAATTCGGATGCCTGTTTGCTTTGATATAATCAATGATGTCCTGAACCAGATCGCCATACAGCGCATGGCCTTTTTCCGGACCCTGCAATTTGGCGTATTGCTGGAAAGCCCAGCTTGCCCATAACAGCACGTCCGGCAAATCAATACCGGTAATTACCCTGTCGGTCGATCCGTCTTTCATAAAGTTGCGAAGTGCGGGAACGGCCGTCTTCGCTATTTTCTCAAAGCGTACGGGATCGTCGATGGATAAAGTGCAGCCGGGCAGGGCAATGAACAAATCCCGCGCCTGAACTTTGAACCACGGGAATCCGGCAATCAGGTAAGCGTCGTCTTCATTTGGACGGTGATAAAACTGCTGGGCTGCATTTTTCAAACAGTTATAAAAACTGTTGCGGGAAGTCCTTCCTTTCTGTTCTTCCCTGAATTTTTCGGCTAAAACGGAAGGGTCTATCCATGTATCGCCGCCCGAAAAATAAATGGATTCCCCCTTTTCGATTTCCAGTTCAAAATAACCCGGAACATATAAATCTTCCCTATAAGGATAGCCCCGCTCCATTTCTTTGGAATATTCGATATTTTTGTTCCAAACCGGCTGGAAAACAAAGGCGGGCGCTTTGCCGAACTGCATGTACAAATCGGGATAGCCCTCATACATACAGGTTTTTATCCCGTTTGCAATTTCCGTATAATTTTTATTGACCTGCCCGTTTTCAAAGGTTAAATCATTCACGTTGCGAAAAGCCATAAACGGTTTGAAACGTAAAGTCGTAGGCGAATGAGCATCCAGCAGGGTATATTTGATCAATATGCGGTTTTCAAAAGTAGAGAACAGTTTTTCTTTGGACAGAATCACACCTCCGACACGGAAAATCGTCCGTGCGTTGGTATCCACGTCATATTCCCGGATGTATTTATGTCCGTTCGGGCTGAAATGGCCGTTGTCATATTGGTGAAGTCCGAGATTAAATTCCGCGCCATGTTGAATCACCGTCACATCCAGCGACGAAAGTATCACATGATTGTCCCCGTTCGGCGCGGGGACGGGCATAACAAGCAGGCCGTGATATTTGCGCGTATTGCAGTCTACAATGGTACTGGCATGGTAAGCGCCGCCGCGATTGGTTCTAAGCATTTCCCTTTGAAGCGATTCTTCCAGGTTTATCAGCAGCGTTTTGTCGAATTTCAGGTATCCCATATTTATAAATTTATTTGTAAGGAAAGGTTACTCCCCAATTTCCCCGTCCATCCGGAGCTGCCCTTTACAATCAGTACCGGTGAAAGGTGAAGGGTGAAAGCGCCGGCCGGCTTGTCGAAACTGTAAAGCAGCGTTCCGGTAACGGAATAGATATTAATCCGTTCCGCTGCCGGCGTATTGACATGCAGCCAGCCGTTTGCGGTATAAACATGTACGGCTGCAGGTTTACCGGCTTCATGGAAGCCTGTCGGGGCAGCCTCGCGTGTTATCCTGACCCAGTAAGCCCTGTAATATTTTTTAGTCTCGGAAAATACACCGATACCGAAAACATTCTCACCGACATTCAGAGGTTTTATACCCGGCTGTTCAAGTTCATCGGCTGTCCACAATTCAGCCAGAGGGTAATTCACTTCAAAATCCATCCTGACACTTGAGAACGGATAGGGAACACTTGCCGTGTATTGGGTAATATCCGGGTCAAACGGAGGTACAAGTTCCACGGGGGCTGTTACAAGATATTTCAAAGTCGCGTCATTATTGATACGGTGCACTGTTATTGTGTAGACAAGGGTTGTTGTATCTTTGTCCGTTATACGGTCTTCGGCAGTTACCGTAACAGGGAAAACATTATCGCCGTAATTCAGGTGACAGGCGTCGGCGCCCGAAACAGTAGCCTCCGGATGGTTAGCCTCACAGGCAATTACAATATCCGATACTTCATCTTCCACTTCAACCTTATATTTAAAAATACCGGGACGGAACGGGAGCGGGATTACGCCATTATTTAACGTAAGCGACTTTAGTGTTGCATCGTTGCTTGTATGAATTACCGTTACGGTATAGGTTTCCACTGTCCCGTCTTCGGAAGTTACTTTGATTTCAAAAATATTATTACCGTAGGTTAATAAATGATATCCCGTGCCGGCGGTTATTTTGGCAAATTCATGATTTGTTTCCGCATCAACCGTAATACCCGGTACCGAACTTGGACCCCAAACCGTGTAACTGAAGACAGCGGGATCAAACTCCAGCAGAATATCGCCGTCATTCAAAGCGAGGGATTTCAGGGTTGCATCGTTGCTCCTGCGCCTTACCGCGAGTGTGTAGGTTTCGGTAAAATCAGCGTCTTCGGCAGTTACTGCGACTGACAGGGTATTATCGCCGACAGAGAGCGGATGTTCCCCCGTCCCTGCCGTTATTTTAGCAGAGTCATAACTTGTTTCCGCATCTATCTTGATACTGTCTATGGAATATGGAACGGTAATAACCGGATAACTGAAAGTGGCAGGATCAAATTCCAGCGGAATATCGCCGGAATTTAAAAGAAGAGACTTCAGGGTTGCATCATTGCTCCGGCGCCTTACCGTAACGGAGTAAGTTCCGGTAAAATCAGCGTCTTCGGCAGTTACTGCGACTGACAGGGTATTATCGCCGACAGAGAGCGGATGTTCCCCCGTCCCTGCCGTTATTTCGGCAAAATCATGATTTGTTTCCGCATCTGCCATGATACTTAATACGGAATATGGAACGGAAACCGTATAATTAAGAATAGCAGGATCAAATCCAAACGGAATATCACCGTTGTTTAAGGTGAGGGATTTCAGGGTAGCGTCGCTGGAAAGACGGTATATCGCAAGTGTGTAAGTTTCTGTAAAATCAGCGTCTTCGGCAGTTACTGCGACTGACAGGGTATTATTGCCGACAGAGAGCGGATGTTCCCCCGCACCGGCGGATATTTCGGCAGATTCATGATTTGTTTCCGCATGGACTGTGATACCGGATACGGAATTTGGAACGGTAACCGGATAACTGAAAGAGGCAGGATCAAATTCCAGCGGAATATCGCCGGAATTTAAAAGAAGAGACTTCAGGGTTGCATCATTGCTCCGGCGCCTTACCGTAACGGTGTAGGTTCCGGTAAAATCAGCGTCTTCGGCAGTTACTGCGACTGACAGGGTATTATTGCCGACAGAGAGCGGATGTTCCCCCGTCCCTGCCGTTATTTCGGCAAAGTCATGATTTGTTTCCGCATCTGCCATGATACTTAATACGGAATATGGAACGGTAACCGTATAACCGGAAGTGGCGGGATCAAATTCCAGCGGAATATCGCCGCCATTCAAAGTGAGGGATTTCAGGGTTGCATCGTTGCTTCGACGCCTTACCGCAAGTGTGTAAAGCGCCGTTGCCAGTTCGTCTTCGGAAACTGTACGAATTAGAATCGTATTCTCACCGACCGCTAATGACTTGGGGCTATAATACGGCGACCATGAGCCGTTAACGGTTACATTTACGGTAGTTACCACGTGAGCCTTGTAATACGACAGTGTGATACTGTCGGTCGAATACCCTACCGTAGCGCTGTAGTCAAAGATGTTGGGAGCAAATGTCGGGACGAGGGCGCCGGGGCTTATATTGACAGATTGCAGATAGGGATTTCGGGATAATCGGGTTATATGAATATCGTATTGCTTAAATGACCTGTCCGGGTATAAGAGCGTAAGAGGAAAGCGGTGATATACCGTTTCGCTTAATGCGACAGAATCATCAAAGTATATAGTGGCTGTGGTATAATTCACAACTTCACTCACCATGAAGTGTACATTATTTGGAACAGTATCCATATAAAAAGCTATAAATGATGGATTATAAGTTTCATAAGTAACACTGAATACCCCCATATTCTGGGTAATGGAGACAGTCCCGTCGCTATATATTATGGCCTTTATCCTCAACGTATCGGGAGACTCCGGCAGTGTTGCGGATTTCCGCAGTATGGCGGATTCCTGCGGTATGGCAGGTTCCTGCGGTAAACGGTATATGTTCAGAATATAGGTTTTCTCCGTACCGTCTTCGGCGGTTACTATGATTTTGAAGGGATTGTCTCTGATATTTAGAAACTGTAAGCCTGTATGACCGGTTACAGTAGCTAACAGATGATTTGCAGTAGCGGCAATTGTGATACCTGATACGGAATATGGAACGGTAACCGTATGATTAAGAATAGCAGGATCAAATCCAAACGGAATATCGCCGTTATTTAAAGTGAGGGTTTTCAGGGTTGCATCGCTGGATACGCGGTGTACGGTTACCGTATAGGTTTTCACCGTACTGTCTTCGGCGGTTACTTTGACTGGGAAGGGATTATCACCGACGGTTAATGTTTGATTGCCTGTACCGGTTACAGTGGCTAATGAATGATTTGCAGCGGCATTAACCGTAATACCCGTTACCTGATTGGGAACGGTAACCGTATAATTAACCGTATTGGGATTAAATGCAGGTAAAAGATTTTGTCCGCTTATACTGAGCGACTGTAAGGCGGCGTCGTTGGAGAGACGGTGAACCGAGATTGTATAGGTCTTTTGCGTTTCGTCTTCTTCGGTTACCGTGAGTTGAAAAGGGGTATCACCGACATTTAAGGATTTGTTGCCTGCACCGTCTACAGTAGCTTCCGCATTAGTCGGTATGGCAGTAATCGTAACACGCTCCGTCAAGGCTGAAACAGTTGCCGTATAACTAAGCGTATCAGGATGAAACGGAGGTGAAAGAACCGGGTATGTCGAACCTTGCGGAGTGACGGTAAGAGCGCTTAGCGTTGCAGGCCGGTCCTTTATACTTAAAATCTTTCCAAAAGCGCTCCATGCAGGAGCGGTTTTATAGGTTTCTACAGCTTCTGAAGGAACATAAAGAACTCCTTTTGATAAATCAACACCGGCAAAAGCATCCCAATCTACAGGTTGAGGTGTTAATGCAAAATTAGTAACTTTTCTTAAATTCCTGCAAACATAAAAAGCGCTAAAACCAATTACTGTTACACCTTTCGGAATAACAACCGAACTAAGAGAATAACACAGATAAAAAGTCCATGTTCCAAAAGATGTCAGATTTTCCGGAAAAACAATTGAATCCAGTGCATAACACTCTGCGAAAGCTGTGGCTGTAGCAATACTTATTAGACTTTTCGGAAAAACGACTTTTTTTAATTGCCTGTGACCGGTAAAAGCCCCCCATGCAGATATAGTTGTTATGCCTTCTTCAATAACAATCTTTTGAACTTGATCGGCCAGGTGAAGCCAGGGTCTGCTGTTAATTGACCCGCTACCGGAGAAAATGAGCGTATTGTCCTGAAATCTCCAGGTAATATTCGTACCCACAGTACCGGACGTTTCCTGTGCATTGACCCGGAGAAACCCGGACAGACAGACAAGAGCCGTCAGAATTAAATGCTTTTTCATATTCCCTGAAATTATAAATGATGAATTATTAACTGCTTCTTTTATAAGATAAAGTGCAAAGTTACATAAAAAATATAAAATGCAAAATGATTTAATTCTGTCAGGCCTCCGTGAAATCCACTCCGTGAAACGCTGTGTTTAATAATTTTTACAACACGGAGTTTCACGGAGTGGATTTCACGGAGGGACACGGAGGTGATTGTTACTTGTTATTTATTTTGTATTCCTTAGTGATTAGTGATTAATCATTAATCATTAATCATTACAGTGAAAATCCGTGTTATCTGTTTCATCCGTGTTCTAATTACTCTTTTGAGTCAATAAGAACACAGATAAAACGGATGATACGGATAGACACAGTTCTAATTACTCTTAGGAATAAAAAATAAATAACCTGTAACAATCCACTCCGTAAGACTCTGTGTTTAATAATTTTTATAACACGGAGTTGCACGGAGGGAGTTTCACGGAGGAACACGGAGTGGATTGTTACAGGTTATTTATTTTTTTTATCACTTAACAACAAAAACAACCTGAGTAGCGATGATTGACATAAGAACACAGATGAGACGGCTCAAACGGATTTTCACTGCATATTTCTTTTTGTAGAAAAGTGTAATTATCGGCCGGTCAAAAATATAAAAACCCGTGTCTATCCGTATCATCCGTTTTATCTGTGTTCTTATTGAATCAAAAGAGTATGGTTTTGTGCATTACAGGCAGGATACGGATAATAATCCCGTCAGGGATTGAAGCTCGGTAGAAATGTTTGATTACACAACGCCCCGCATGACGTCAGTTATGCGGACAAATGCCGCATCTCTGCGAGATGCCGGTTCACCGTTCACCACAAATCATTAATTTTTGATAAATCCGGATGCACAAAACTATACCGCGTAAAGTATAGAACACAGACGAGACGGATAACACGAATTTTCACTGAATATTTCTTTTTGTAGAAAAACGTAATTATCGGCCGGTCAAAAATATAAAAAACTGTGTCTACCCATATCATCCGTTTTATCTGTGTTCATATTATATTTGAATTTTATCAAACAAATTTGTGTAATTCGCGTAATTCGCGTTCAAAACAGAGTACAGTTCATTTGTTTAAGTTTGCGTAACATGAGTTAATACCTGATGTTGCGCAAGGTTATTGCTTTACTGTGAAAAATGACTATATTTGCAGCATAAAACAGTATATTCCAATGAAGAAAAAATAATTATATCATGGAACTGTTTTATTTTTTTTTTACTGAATTTTAATTCCGTATAATATGCAAAAGTCTGATTATTTCGCTGAATTTCGCCCCCTGTTCCGTAAAATTGTAGCCCGGCAAAAGGCCAAAAAGGAGTTGAAACTCCTCCATATCCATTTTACTGCCCCCGCAGAAGAAGTGGCGCAGATGGCCAAGCTGGCCAGGATGATCATTGATGAAGGGCCGGGAGAAAAGGATCAAAATCTCATTGCCGTTCCTTTCCTCATGTTCATAATCAAGATGTTTGACGGGATCGTCGACAAGTCAACCGAACCGTTGCTGCTGGATTTCACGGTTACCGGGGCGGAACGCGAATTAGCTGTTATGATGCTTACCGAAATCATAGAGGTGCATTCAACCGAACGTGTCGACGAGTGGGCGGATACGCTGATTCTGATAAATTCTTTCATCAAGCGAATTCAAGCGAATAATCCCCACTTGGCGTAGCGCTTCGTTACATCGAGCGGAGTCTTTCGCCGAAAAACCAAGTGTAATCCTGTCGTTCCCGCCTGCGCGGGAATGACAAGTCTCGCAACCGCACTGCGACAATTTGCAATGCACCCCTTTTTCATTTCTTTTTCTACCGTATTTCGACAGGCTCAATCACCTTATATCCCAGCTTCTCAATGGCTGTCCGCAATTTTTCCCTGTCCGTCTTTTGCGGGTCGTAGAGGATTTTGACGGTTTTCTGTTCCAGGTTTACTTCCAAATCTTTTATGCCTTTTTCCCACGCGATGTTTTTTTCTATTTTTTTCCTGCAGTTGTCGCAGAAAATGTTTGTCAAAAAAACAACTTCTTCGGTTTTCTTTTCTTTTTTCCTGCCGTCCTGTGCCGGCAAATCATAGGCGTTGCCTGCAAGCAGGACAAACAGCAGCATCGAAATAATTCTAATCTTTCCGTTCATAATTCTTAATTTTTAATTCTTGGATATAACAGTTTAAATTTTTAATTATATTCTCATTTTTTTTATGCTTGCCACACTCGAGGCAAGTCCCGGCGCCATCAAAATAATCCCAATCTTTCCATTCATAATCCTTCATTTAGTGATTAATAACTCATGTTACGCATCAATTAATAATTCATGTCTGGATTGCTTCACTGCTTCGCAGTTCGCAATGACGCGGTGAGGTTCAATAACCGCAGCCGTCATTGCGAACTGCGAAGCAGTGAAGCAATCCAGGATGAATACGGTTCATTTGTTTACGTTTGCGTAACATGAGTTAATAATTAAATTTTAAATTCACAAAAACATTTCGTCCCCTGCGGGGAATATTTTTCCAGTCGGCGTATGTGGAATAGTATGTATCGAACAGGTTTTCCACACCTGCGTTCAGGTTGACAACCGTTTTTTTTACCCTGAACGAATAACCTGCCGACAGGTTAATAACGGTATATGCTTTCGTTTCGTCTTCGCCGTATTCGGGGTTGAAATCCGTCTGCCGCGCCGCGCCTGCAATGCCTGCTTCGGCAACGAATCTGTTTCCGGCAAACCGCAACGACACATCGTAACCGAAAGGCGCAATGAGCGGCAGACTGGCGCTTTCATTATCACGCCCGCGAGCGTAAGTTGCTTTTCCATTGAGCGTATAAAAGTTCAAAAAGCGGTATTTAAGCAAAAGGCTGGTGTTCAAAAGTGAGGCGTGGGGAATGTTTTGATATACTTTCACGCCTTCTTCGCCGAAATTCATGTGTAATCCGTTGTTTTTCAACGAAGGGTCAATCTTTCCGATGATATAACCGGTGAAATAAAAATGCGATGCTTCCGCTTTCAGTTCGAGCGCGCCGGGTTTCCAGGCGAACGAAAGGCCTGTTTCGATCGCCGATTCGTGTTTCAGATTCGGGTTGCCGAGATAATAATATGCATCAAAAGTGTTGTAAAGGTAATAACCGTAGGATTCGGAGCCCGACGGCGCACGGCTGCCGTAGCCTGCATTGGCGTTTGCTTCCCAGCTGTCTTTGCGGAACCGGTAACGCGCGGAGGCATTGCCTGTGAAACGGTTTTTATACTGTTTCATTTCGGGGTAAAACATTTGCAGCGTGTTCCACCCGTATTTTTTATCGTTCACGCCGTCGCGCTGGAAAGAGCCTTTTGCCGAGAGGCGCAATGAATGATTGTGGTTGAATTGATATTCATCCACAAAAAACAGTCCCGTGTTCAGTGTACGGATGTCGCCCCAGGTGAGCATAAACATCGTTTTTTCGTTCGGGTCGGCGGGATACATGGTCATTTCGGCATACGACCGGTTGGCGTAGCCGTCCCAGTTCAGGGAAAAGCGGTGGCGACCGGCGTTTCCGCTCAGCGTGGAATAAAAACCGGCGGTACGGCTTTCGCCGGGCATGTCCATGTGCATGACGATTTCTTCGGGCGGACGTTTCGTATCGTCCATGATGTGGACGATGTTGTTGTAATACACTTTCGTTTCCCACTTTGTCAAAGCCATACCGGCAAAGAGCCGGGTGTAGGAAAGCGAAGTAATCAGGCCGTCGGCCGTTGCGACATCCATTGCCAGAGCGGGATAGCCGACGTCCGCGGCGCGGTCGTAAATCACAGAGCCTTCGAGTTCATGACCTGTTTTCAGGACAATGCCGAGATTGGTAAAAACATTGTTTTTCGTGAATTGCGAAAAGCGCACCGTTTCGCCGCCGCCTGCACGGTAATTGCCGCTGTTGCGGTGAAAATAACCCGAATTGAGGTAAAAACGCTCGTTGGCGTATGCAATGTCTGCGCCGTAAATCCACAGGTTGCCGTTGCTTTCGTAACCCGAATTGGCATTTGCCGAAAAGCCGTCCCCGCAGAAACCGCTCCTGTTGAGGTGCAGGTCGAGGCTTCCGCCAATGTTGTTCGTTGCATTGGGATTGGCTTCAAAACCGCTGCCGAGCGACACTTTGCTCAGGTTGACGGTTTCGACGTAGGAGGTTACGGGGTCCATGCGGTCGGTACAGGCATGGAAAATTTTCATACCGTCGATTGTGATTGAAATACGCTCGGTAGTCATATTGTTGATGCTCGGCTCCCAGGCGTAAGCGCCGCGCTTTACCATACCGACTTTTCCGTCCGTTTGCAGGTATTCCTCTACCGAAGCGTTGGGTTTTGCCTGCCGGTCGCGGTGGATGCCTGTTTTGGCGGAAATAATGATTTCGTTCAGTTCCACAGTTTTTGTTGTGTCCTGCGGCTGGGCATAGAGCGGCGGCACGGCGAGCATAAACGCAAGATGAAGCATACGGGTGAGGGACGACACTTTGTGAATCATTGCATTCTGTTTATTTTTCATATCTAAAATTGTTTCTTTTTATGTTATTACAATAAAGTTATTGGCACACGGATGACACGGATTTTACGGATTTACACAGATTATTTCCAATCCGTGATAATCCGTCCAATCCGTGTCATCTGTGTACCGGTAACCTAAAATTCCACTTCAAAAAACAGGCTGCTGGCCTCTATCCCGTCCGTAATGGCATTACCGTAAATGATATTTCCGGAGTCATCCTGCAAAATGAGATTCAGTTTCCAGTAGCCGGTCATGCTGAAATTGACCTTGCCGCGATAGATTTTTTCGGCGGCGTTCCACGTCAAATCCACATTGTTGGGCGACGAATGATTCTCCATCGAAGGCATGCGCGGGTCGAGTTTCAGCGTGAAGCTGCCTTCTAATGCGGGATATTCGGGGCTTTTCGATTCATGAATGTAAGCCGTGATGTCGTTGACGCCCACTTTCGGGTGCAGCGGTTCGACAAGCGTTACCACATAGCGTTTTTCGTCTGTGCCGACAAAGGTTTTAATAATCGTAACCGGTGTTGTGCCGTCGGGTCGGAAAGCGTTTTTTACGTCTATTACCACATCATCAAAACTGCCCGCCGCATTGCCGACCGTGTAACTGAGGTCGTAATACCACACGCCGTTGCCCTGTCCGCTGTACATCAAAAAGTTGTAGTATGCTTCGTAAAGCGGTTTACCTTCGACTTTTGTGATTTCCGAGCGGGGCGTGGAGTGTTTCATCATTCCCATATCCATTTCGGGGAAGGCGTTTAATTCGGCACTGTCGATGTATTTACCGTCCTTATCCTGTACGGTAAAATAAACTTTGGTGTAGCCTAAGCGAAATTCGCCGGTTTCGTTCCATGCCGCAACGGTATGGCTGTCGTCGGCAAACTCATGGATTTTCTTTAATCCTTCAACCGGATCGGTTGACTGTTTTTCGGGTTCGCTGTCCTTTTCGCAGGAGATGAAAAGGGCGAGTAAAAGGAAAATAACAGGGGCATATACCCCTTTGTCGAATAATTGTATTGTTTTCATTTATTTTTTAAATTGAAGTATAAATCATTAAATAGAACTCAATTTTTTACACATACTTATAATTATTAGTTGTTCAATGTTCCGAATATCGGTCGGAATTGACCCGCACAGTATTATTTTCTCACAATTATTTTATAAGTAAATACTTTACCGCTGCTCACGACTGTCAGGATATATATTCCCGGCACATTGACGCGGATGGCGTTATCGCCCGCAGAGAGCGTGTAGGAAGCAAACAGGTTTCCGGCAATGCCAAACAGTCGGGCTTCTCCGGCAGCCGGAACGCTGATGTTGAAGTCGCCGGAGGAAACGGTCGGGTGAACGGAGATGCCGCTTGCCGGGACTGCCGAAATACCGGTGGAATTATCTATATAAATGTCCCAGTATACCGTGGTATTGTCTCCTTCGTTGTTTATATCCGTACCGGTGATGAGCGTATCGGCTACCGCATTGTAAATTTTCAGTCCGATACGCCAATCGCCATCCATGCTGAAATTAACGCTTCCTTCGTAATCGCCGTTTTCGGCATTCCAGGTCAGAGGCGCATTATGCGATAACGAGCCGTGTCCCATTGAACGCATAACGGGCGTAACTTCCACGCGGAACCCGCCCTTGACAACCGGATAAGGCAACAGTGTATTCTCAACTTTATTGATATAGGCTTTAACGGTTTGCGTACCGACTGTAAGCGATTTCGGCCAGGCAAGCGATAAAACATGGGTTGCTCCGTCGAAAGAGAAGGTTTGCAGCCATTTTTCTTCGTTCGGACGGGAATAATTATCTACCTGCGGCACGGCGTCGATGATTTTACCCCGCGTTTCGCCGATGGTATAGTCAAAATCCAAAGCCCATGTACCGTTTCCCTGCCCGGTGTACATCAAAAAACTAATCCATGTTTTGTACAGGGTTTTACCGTTTATTGCAACTTTTTCCACTGCGCCGACCGGTGTAGAATGTTTGTGCATTCCCATATCCATCAGCGGATGGATGTTACCGACGGTAAATTCATCAATATCGCAGCCGTCTTCGTCGGTCAGGCCGAAATAGATTTCGTTGAAGCCGATATTCAGCTTTCCGCTTTCGGTATAGATATGGAAAACATGGTCTTCGCCGGCTGTCAAACCGGTAACGGGTATTTCCGAAAGCGGATGTGCGGGATCGTTGTCTACCGTTCGGGTATCGGCAATGACGCCGTTTTCATAGATATTTACCTTGTAGCCTTTCACTCCGAACTTGGGCGAGAGGGATGCGGCGGTAATCGGCGGGGTGAACTTGACGGTATAGCCGTCGTGCGTTGCCTCGGCAGTTACGTTTGCCGGCGTGAGCGCGTCGATAGGAAGTCCGTAGTCGTTTTCGGCAAAAACCTGAATGGTGTCAATAACTGCGCCTTTGACCGATACGGCATGAAATCCGTCGATGAAATTCGTTGCCTGACGCGCTTCTTCGCCGATGAGCGGCGCTGTTTTTCCGTCTTCGCTTGCCGGGAGCTGTACGGGATAGCCGGTTACTTCCAGATAGAGTTTGCCGTTGAAAGTGGCGGCGTTTTCGTTCAACTGGAAGAGGAAGGCTCTGAGCAGTTCGGAACTTTCGGCGTCGAAGCCGAGGAAGCGGCCGTCGGCGGGCGTGTAATATATCTTGATTTTCTCGAGAGCGTTATAGACTTTCGTGGGATACAAGATATATGGTTTTCTAAGCATAGAAAAACTGTTGTCGTTATCTCTTTGTGTTGCATAGGGGATTATTGCATCAGCCAGCTTTTCCTGCGCGATCTGCACCCCGCCCGCAGAAGCCGAGGCATACCATTTGACATTTGTAACGTGGGAAGAATCAATGTTCAACGCGGCTAAAATGCTGTTCAGCTTAAATCCGAGGTAAGCGCGGTCAGTGTACTGTCCTTCTCTTGATTGTCCGAACATATCGTCACTTATCGTTATTGAGGCTTCGGACAGCAAATCGCTGTAAGTGGTGTAAGTCTCGCTGTCGCCGACTTTAATCAAAAGAAGATCCGCCAGCGTTGAAATATCCGTAGCCGCGGTCAGACCACTTTTCACGTCGGCGTCATAGGCGAATGACAGCGACAAGACCGATTCCGTGTTGTGATTACCTCCGGTTTCGTCGGGATATGAGTATACGTCGATCAGGTTGGAGGACGGAAGACCGTAAGTGTTGATTCCCGAAGTGTAACTAAAGTCGCCTTCAATGTCGGTAGAGCCATAGTACAGTATCGTTGCATAAAGGTCGTCATTTTCGAGGCTGTTCAACTGATCTTTCGTAAAAACTTTTCTGTCCGTCGGATTTGTGCCGTCGTAAACTTCAGCTCTTTCCAGGTTGTCAAAATCAATCCCTGCGGCTTCCAGCACAGTCTTTACAGAGAATCCTCTATGATAGGAATTATAGGTTTCGCCGGCTCTGTCTCCCCAATATTGAGTTGTTGTTCTGTAAGCCTCACTCGCTGACAGATTCCCGTAAGGTGTGCCATTGATGACAAGGACGTCCGGTTGGTTTTGATTAAAGCTGAATGGCAAGGTTTGCGTAAGTACGGACTCAGTTTCCACCGGTTCTTCCGGTTCTTCGTAAGTTCCGTCGGCGGTAACGTGGATGACGTTTTTGTGGCATCCGGAACCCATCCAGCAGGTGAAGAGAATATCTCCCTCTTCTGCCGGCGTCAGACTGTAAACCGTATGTTTCCCTTCTGCCAACTGAATGTGTCCCTGATTCTGGTTAAAAGAATCAGTCCATTCTTCATAGCCCGGAATTTTAACGGTTGAGCCACAGCCGGCTAATGAAGCGCCTGCCGGTACATCTACATAAAAACTGAAAGTTTCGCCGGCTTTAACAACAATCGTGCCATTCCAAAGAGCGCTGTAGGGTACTACAAGTTCCAGGCCGTTTTCGGAACTGCTCGTGGTGTAGAAAGTCTCATCGCCATCTTCATCGCTGTCGCCATGATCATGGTCGTGGTCTTCTCCTTCCTCGTGGCTGTGTCCGCCGGCAGTTGGGTTGAGCCAAATGCCGTGTCCATGTGCCTGGCAACCGGCTAACATAGCCTGTCCCGCAGGTCCTCCTGTGCCGCAGGCTACCGAGCAACTGCCGGTGAGCACGCTCTCCGGCGTTAGCGACCATGTGCAATGGCGGTCTTTGAACCAGCCTTTGCAGGTAACAAGTTCGTGTCCGGCAGCACTGGGATTGGGCGTACCCGATTCGGGACTTTCTACATCACTCGCCGTGTAAAGCGCTTTCACTTTAAAGGTGTATTCACCGTTTTTGGTGGCCAGTCCTGTCGTTGTCGTAACTTCTTTTAGTAGCTGGCCGTATGTTGCGCTCAACAGCGCAAATAATAATATGATAATATTGTATATGCGTTTCATATTTGTGTTTTTTAATAAATAAGATGATTGTATGTATGCAATTCTTTTTGTTGCGACAAGGTTCTACCTTGTCGCAACTATCCCCGACAGGTTACAACCTGTCATGATAGACGGCGCGAGGCACAGCCTCGCACCGACCGATTTGCGGAAGTCTTTCAGCAGAAATGTTGAGGAGGAGGCACAGGAATCTCAATGACAACACGTGCAAAAGAAACAGCCACAAACTGCGACTGTTTTGTTTTGATAAAAGGAATCTGTATCGGTGAGAATAAATTTGTCTTAATGCAGTCGAATATTTCGCATTTGACCTGTTTTGTTGCCGTCCGTCCGGAGGCGGTATTTTCGCCGGTTTCGTTCACCCGGTCGATTTGCCTTTCGAGGTAGCATTGACCCTGACAGCAGTTGCCGGCCACGTTT
This sequence comes from Dysgonamonadaceae bacterium, assembly GCA_031257875.1. Classification (GTDB taxonomy): domain Bacteria; phylum Bacteroidota; class Bacteroidia; order Bacteroidales; family Azobacteroidaceae; genus Azobacteroides. The sequence continues at coordinate 202 of JAIRNV010000117.1, read as the reverse complement.
TTTTGAATACACAGGTTTCCGGCGATATAATCCCTGAACAGATTATATTCAATATAAGGCATTTGGTATTTGCAGATATTCAATACCATGACTGTCGTTAATATTGCCGTATAAAACTTTGTATGTCTCATTTCTTCGTTATGGAAAATAATCACATTGTAAGTTGTTCACTGTTTTACATATTGGAAAACATAACTCCAAC
>JAIRNV010000205.1 GCA_031257875.1 Dysgonamonadaceae bacterium | reverse complement strand
GGACTTACATTTTTAAAAATCGGACTTGAAAACCACTTTCGGGAACTCACATTTTTAAAAACAGACTTGAAACCCACTTTCGGGCCTCACATTTTTAAAAATCAGACTTGAAACCCACTTCCCGGGTCTTTTTTTTGAGGGAAGCATCAATTCAATATATTTTGGCGGTGATTTAAAAAGTATGCCGCTGTAAAAATTCGGCAACCGGATAATCAAACAGTTTATTATTTTTTATAAACACGAAGACGCAAAGGCACAAAGACACGACGTAATATTTTATATATAAAAACTTTGTGTCTTTGTGCTTTCGTGTCTTTGTGTTTATAAAAATATAGATTAATTTTTTACACATTTTTATAAATACTGTAGCATACTTTTTAAATCACCGCCTGTATTTTTAATTAAAGTTACAATTGTGTGACATAAATACCGTGAATAGGGTATTCCGGGTTTCCGTACATTTCAAATTGTTGCAGCCTGTCATTCCCGCCTGCGCGGGAATGACAGGTCTTGCAAAAGCGCTGCGACAATCCGAATTGCCCCGCGTCCGAACAAGTTTTTTATTGTTTTTTATCTTTTTTGTATCTTTGTCCCATTAGTATATTTTACGATATGGATTTTTTTTCATCAATGAACATCGATACCGCTATATATGTCATATATGCAGTGTTGATTGCGGGTACTGTGATTGTGGTTATTTCCGAAAACAGGACGCCGGTGAAATCTATTGCCTGGTTGATGGTCTTGATATTTGTGCCTATCGCCGGTTTGATTATTTATTATTTTTTCGGACAGGATACCCGGCGAATGCGCCATATTTCGGAGAAAAAATATAAGGAAATCAAGGCTTTAAGTTTTAAGGGTCTCACCTATAACCGGAACGTCAAAATACTTCCCGAATATGCCAATTTGATTAATTTGCTTAAAAACAGCAACCTCTCGCCGGTCTTGCAAGGCAGTAAAATTGAAATCCTTACCGATGGCGCAGAAATGTTTGATACGATGTTGAAGGATATATGCAGTGCAAAGCATCATATTCACATGGAATTTTTTATTTTCAAAAATGACGCTACCGGCAAGCGGGTCAAAGAATTGCTGATGCGAAAGGCGGCAGAAGGCGTGGAAGTCCGTTTTATTTACGATAATGTAGCAAACTGGCTGGTGCCGAAAAGGTTTTACCATGAAATGAAAAAAAACGGAGTACAGATTACTTCTTTGATGAAAGTGCGTTTCCCGAGGCTTACCCAACGGGTGAATTACCGGAATCACCGGAAAGTGGTCGTCATTGACGGCGTTACTGCCTACATGGGTGGCATGAATATTTCCGATAATTACACGGTTAATCCGAACTGGCGGGATACACAGTTGCGGGTTAAAGGGCAGGGCGTACTCGGATTGCAGGCGAGTTTCCTGATTGACTGGTACAGTTCGGGTGAAGCGTGGCTGGATGACGAAAAATATTTTCCGGAAGCGCAGGTCTATTCCGGTAATCTGATGCAGATTGCAACCGGCGGGCCTTACAGTTTGTATCACAATCTGCTGCAGGCGACCGTGAATATTATTATCGGGGCAAAAAAGTATATTTACATGCAAACGCCTTATTTTTTGCCTTCGGAATCTTTGTTTCAGGCTTTGCAAATGGCTTCTTTGAGTGGGGTCGACGTCCGTCTGATGGTTTCCAAAAAGTCTGATTCGCGGTATGTTGACCCTGCCGCACATTCTTATTATGCCGATTTGCTGGAAGCAGGCATGAAAATTTATGAGATGGAAGGCAAATTTATTCATGCCAAAACCATTGTTGCCGATGACATGCTGTCGGTTATCGGCTCGGCAAATCTGGATTTCAGGAGTTTTGAGACTAATTTTGAAATCAACGCTTATATTTATGACCCTGTGATTGCTCACCGGAATAAGGAAATTTTCTTCCGGGATATGCAGGAATGCCGGGAAGTCCTGTTTGAGAACTGGATGAAGCGGCTGAAATGGCAGAAGTTTTTTGATTCGATCATGCGGTTGTTTGCGCCATTAATGTGATTGTTTGTAATTGATAATTATTTTATTCTACATTATCAATTCCCCATTCTCATATTCCCCATTCTCAATTATCCATTATTTTTTGTACCTTCGTACCCGATTTTCAGTATATTAAATAAAAATCATGGAACATGTATATCCTTTAATTCAACAACTTACACTGATTTTGGTAACGGCGGGAGCCGTTACGCTTCTATTCAAACGGTTGAAACAACCTATCGTACTGGCTTATGTTGTTGCCGGAATTATCCTGTCGTTTTTTATTACGGAGGACCATCCAGAATATAAAAATATTGAGACGCTGGCGGAAATCGGGATTATTTTCCTGCTGTTCGGTTTGGGGCTGGAATTTAGTTTCAAGAAGTTGATGAAAGTCGGCGCTACGGCGGTGATTGCAACTTCGTTTATTGTGATTTGCATGATCGGGGTCGGTTACTTTCTCGGTTTGTGCTTTGGCTGGTCACACATGGCGAGTTTGTTTCTGGGGGCAATGATCAGTATCTCGTCCACAATGATTATCATCAAAGTGTTTGAGGACTTGCATTATACTAAACGGAATTTCGCAGGAATAGTACTTGGGGTGCTGATAATGGAAGATTTGTTTGCCGTGCTCCTGATGGTTTTGCTGTCGACTATCGCCGTAAGCAACAAATTTGAGGGCATGGAAATGCTTTTCAGCTTATTTAAGTTGATGACTTTCCTGCTGTTTTGGTTCTTTCTGGGCATGTATCTGATACCCATACTTCTGCGAAAAGCCAAACGGTTTCTGGACGACGAAACGATTATGATTGTGTCTCTCGCCTTATGTCTCGGCATGGTATTTTTAGCCACGCAAGCCGGCTTTTCTTCCGCCCTGGGCGCATTTATTATGGGATCGATTCTGGCGGAAACGATGGAGTCCGAACGCATTGAAAAACTGGTACTGCCTATTAAAAACCTTTTCGGTGCGATATTCTTTGTGTCCGTAGGTCTGATGGTCAGGATAGGCAGTCTGGGGGAACTCATTGTTCCGATTTTAATTATCACGGCGGTAGTTGTTGTCGGGCGGATGATTATTTCCACCGGAGGTGTGCTGCTTGCGGGACAAAACCTGAAGACGTCCGTTTCGGCAGGTTTTTCACTGGCTCAAATCGGTGAATTTTCATACATTATCGCCGCTTTGGGAATAGGGTTTGGAGTGATAGAAAATTCCATGTACCAAATCATTGTGTCTGTTTCGGTGCTTACGATTTTCGTAACGCCTTATGTTGTGCAACTTGCCGGGCCGGCCAATGATTTTTTGGAAAAACGCCTGCCCCAGAAATGGCAGGATTTCCTGAACAAAAATGTTTCGGGCGCTCATCCCGTCAATCAAAACAGCTTATGGAAGAAGTTTTTAACGGAAGTAGGGACTGTTATTTTGATTTATTATTTCATCAGCATTGTCCTTGTCAATTCTTCGCTGGCGTATGCCGTTCCTTTTGTGCAGGAATGGCTTCCGGGACTGAAAGGAAATTTGCTTGTCGCGATAGTAACTTTGCTGATTATAGCGCCGTTTTTGCGGGCTGTCATTATCAAAAAAAACCGTTCCGTCGAATATAAAACCCTCTGGCATGAAAACAAAAGTAACCGGGGGCCGTTAATTTCCACGATTATTTTCAGGGTAATTATCTGTGCCGGACTGGTTATGTATGTATTATTTAAGCTGTTTCATGCGAGTTTAATCATCAACTGCGCTTTAGCCGCCATTATTTTGCTGTTGATTACATTTTCACGGCACGCAAAAACCCGTTCCCGGGCAATGGAAAACCGCTTTAAGGAAAATTATCATGCAAAAGAAAAATACAGGGAATCGAAAGCGCCGTTGACAAAAGGTTTTGTAAACCATGTGCTGGAAAGAGACCTCCACCTGTCGGAATTTGCCATCGAGCCGTATTATTCGATTGTGGGGAAAACGCTTAAAGAATTAAATTTCAGGCAAGTTTTCGGCGTCAGTATCGTAACGATTGCACGCGGGCAGTTGAAAATTAATATTCCGAACGGAAATGAGCGGATTTATCCCAACGACCACCTGATTGTACTTGGAACGGATACGCAAACGGAACTGTTTCAAACACGGCTGGAAGAAAAACGTAAAAAATATGAAAACCGGGAAGACAATCCCGCGCCCGAAGTGAAGATGCAGCAGTTCCAAATCAGTCCCGAATCGCATTTAATAGGAGAAACCATCCGTACATCGGGGATTCATGAAATATACGGCTGCCTGGTAATCGGTATTGAACGGGACGAAACATCCATACAGGATCCCGATTTGGATTTGGTTTTGGAGGAGGACGACATTGTGTGGGTGATAGGAGAATACAATAACATTCTAAAAATCTGTGAAATATGAAATTTTTAGGTATTATTCCCGCGCGGTACGCTTCGACCCGTTTTCCGGGAAAACCGCTGGCGGATATTGCAGGGAAGCCGATGATACAGCGGGTTTATGAACAGGTTGCGGGGGTGTTGGACGAGGTCTGCGTGGCAACCGACGACGACCGGATTTTTCAGGCGGTATGCAATTTCGGCGGGAAAGCCGTCATGACATCGTCTGCTCATCGAAGCGGAACCGACCGCTGCTACGAAGCGCTGACAAAAACCAAAGGAAATTTTGATGTTGTCGTCAACATTCAGGGCGATGAACCTTTCATTAAACCCACTCAAATTGAATTGCTTAAAACCTGCTTTGAAGACGAAAGAACGCAAATCGCCACTTTGGTCAAACCGTTTCCTGAGGACGTCCACTTTGACGTTCTGTTCAATCCCAATACGCCGAAAGTGATTTTGAACAGGAACCGGGAAGCGATTTATTTCAGCCGCTCGGTCATTCCCTATATTCGCGGAGAACACCATACCGAATGGCTGAAACTGTTTACGTTTTACAAACACATCGGCATTTATGCCTGCAAATCCGATGTGCTGGGCGAAATTACCGCGTTGCCGCAGTCGCCTCTGGAACTGGCCGAATCTTTGGAACAGCTGCGCTGGATAGAAAACGGATACACGATTAAAGCGGGGATTACCGATGAGGAAACGATGGGTATTGATACGCCGGAAGATTTGGAAAAGGCAATTAAACTACTGTAAATTACGGATTACTCGCATGATATACAACCATTTCATAAACCTTCAACGTTTCTTCAGCTGTTTTTTTCCATGAAAATGCCCCCCGTTTTATTCCTTTGCGTATCAGTTCGTTACTTAATGAATCCGAAGATAATATTTTCGACATGCCATCAATTAATGAATCCAGATCGTATGGATCAAAATATAATCCGGCATCTCCGGCTATCTCGGGAAGGCAACTTGCATTACTTAACAAAACCGGACATTTACAGGCAAAAGCCTCTAAAACAGGCATGCCGAAACCCTCCTTTAAAGAGGGATAAACAAGACATACAGCATCGGAATACAGTTGGCACATTTCCGAATCATCCTTAACTACAAATCCTTTTACTCTGTCGGAAAGATTCATCGCGGTAATCATTTTCATTTCAGAGGATGAAAACGGAGATCCCGTACATAAAAGCATGACATCATATTTGGCAGAAATTATTTTGAATGCTTTTAATAAAAACGGGAAGTTTTTAGTTGCCTGTCTACCGCCAACATACAAAAAATACGGTTTTTTCCATTTGTTTGCCTTACCGGCAGGATAAAGTGACGGGGATAAAGAGCATCCATGATGAATAACGGTAATTTTCTTTTCTTCGATGGGCGTATACTGCAACATATCGCTTTTTGTAGCTTCGCTAATTGCTATGATATGACTTGCCTTTTCGATCAATGGATATTCGCCGCATGCAAACACATTATCGCCGGTTGTATTCAAGTGATGAACAGTTACTACGAACGGTTTGTTTTTCAAATACTTGAAAAAATAGGGCGAATAAAATGTCGGATGAAATACATCATAGTCCTGTTTTAGCAGGGCGCGTTTTGAATAATACCTGTTGAATCGGGTTAATGTTCTGTTAAGTATCTTCAAACTGTAAGGGAGCGATGAAAAGTGATTTGAAACATCCTTATTTTTCAAGTAATAATTATTTGAGAAAAATAACGGCAACTCCGTATCTACTCCTGTTTCATTCAAGTTTTTTATTAACTCATAATGATATCGCGGTATACCACTGTGAGTCATCATTGAAAATGTTTGATCGTCATATAAAATTTTCATCTGTTTATATTTTTTATTTGTGTTTATTTGTGCATTTGTAAATTACGGATTATGAATTACAAGATTTTAAAACTGCCACCATATTTTAAAAAGATTGCTGTATAACCTGTAAACTGTATTCATAATAATTTTATTTGATAAAATGATTTGATAAAACGATGTGTGCATTTCAAAATTCGCTTCGATGCTTTCAAAACCGGTTTTGATGCTTTCAGAACTCATTCCGATGCTTTCAGAATTCATTCCGATGCTTTCAGAATTCATTTTGATGCTTTCAGAACTCATTTTGATGCTTTCAGAATTCATTCCGATGCTTTCAGAATTTATTTTGATGCTTTCAGAACTCATTTTGATGGCTTCAAAACTCATTTTGATGCTTTCAAAACTCATTTTGATGGCTTCAAAACCCGTTCTGATAGCTTCAAAACTCATTCCGTACCGTTCAAAGTCTTTTTGGAAGACTTTTTGCTGTCGGGTTTGGCCTTCGGTACGATGCGTACCTGCTTCAAAAGCCAGGTAAATGTGTATTCCGAAACCTTTTCGGGAGCGGTTTTCCGGTACAGAATCTTCCCGATGTCGCAAATCGCGGTTAGCTGGGTGTACAGGGCGTTCAATATGTGCAGATTGTTTTGCACCAGTTCCTTGCGGGCGCTTAGCATTTCGTACTGTTTTTCGTTATCGGCGGCAATGGCAGCGGATGCGTCCGTAAACCGGGCAACAAGGTCGTCGGTCAGGCCTTCTGCCTGTAGCGGCAGTTTGTATTTCTGAATGTTGACTTCCACCAGGCGAAGGTATTGCAACACACCTTCCGCATCTTTGGAATTTATCTTCCGCCGCAGGGACGTAATGCCAAAGTCGGTAATGGAAACCGGGACGTTTGCTCCGGCCAGTTTGACATAGCCTTTCAGACGGTCGACCGGATCGACCATGCCGCTCATTTGGGCGTACAGCCGGGCGGTAATGGCTTTCCTCTCGGCGGTTTCCGATTTGGGATTGACCAGTTCGGCGGCTGCCGCGGTTTTTGATTCAAAATCCGTAAGATATGCCTGGTTGAACTTGGGCGAATAGGCTGTAAAATCCTGTAAATCCCTTTTCAAACCGAATGCTGCGTACCCGCAAATTACGGGTATTTCTTCGTCTTTGCAGTTGTAACTGCGTGCTTGATTTGTGTTCATACTGTCTGTTTTTTTAATGTGACTAAAAATTTATCCTGCTTATCGGGGCATCAAAGGTAAGAAATTTTTTAATATGAAAAGGAGAATGGAGAATGATGAAAAAAATAATTCTCCATTCTCCATTTTCAATTCACTTTATAAAAACGTTCGCCACTTATTTTGTTTTCAGCCAGCAACGTTAATTTTGACAAAAAATAACCGGAAGGGGAAGCGCTTTTATATATGCGTATATATTCAATGGCATTATCCTTTATAAAACCGATTCTTATTTCATCGTCGGAAATATCCGGTGATTGCATTTTTTGTGCCGTGTAACAGTCGCTGAACGGTGTAGGGGTGGTAGAACCGTATATATCCTGATTTCCTGTGTTAATGGAATAATGGTACACATTATTGCAGTAATAATCCAGTACATCCGGAATTGTTACCGCATCCGTTATTCCGGAAACATAATTGCCCTTAGTCTCTTCGCCGATATAAAAACCGATGCGATATTCTTTCTGTCCGGGTGATACCGCTTCCAGTATCTTTTGATTATAATCATAAAATACGGGCGTCCACGGTTCTAAATCCCGCCGGTATGCGTCACAGCTAATCAACATGCCGATTCCACAAAAGCAGGCAAGAAGCGCTTTTCTTCCCCGTGTCAATCTTACGGATACGACAGTCAGCAGGAATGTAACAACAACCAGTATATACATGAACATGGGGATCGTACCGGTAACAAACTGTGTTGCATCGTAATGATACGGTCGCATCAGAATACTTGCCGTTATGGTCAGGAAACACAGGACACAAAATATTGGCGCTGCTTTGCGGCTTATATTCAACAGTCGCTTTTTATCCAGAAAAAACAATAGAATTATAAAATGAAGATAGGCTAATAAATACAGAACCGGTTGAGTTAGATAAAGTCTTAACAGTCCCCAGTGAAAAGGTTCCGACCATGTTGAGGATACGACGCGGGACGGAGATTGCAGCATATACAGCAAATAAAGAAATATCACACATATAAACGGCGTCCAGTATTTCCATGCGATAGCATGTTTCCGATATATATCTGTCAAGAGAAAAATGCCGATTGTTCCCCAAATAGCCACTATCGGAATAACATTCAATACCGGAACGGACAGCAGTACATAATAAGATTCCTGTTTTCTTCCGTGCAGGAATAATACCGCAGAAGCAAGTAGAAATAAAAACATCGGGGAAAATTTGGGATAACTCAGGCGAATGGTTCCTCCTTTTATTGCGGGCAGTATTTCGGTAAGATACGGGATAACAGATGCCAGTAATAATCCCACAAAGGCAAGTAACAGGTATGTAAATGTCATTTTTACCCGGGATTCCATCACAGCGAGCAAGGCTATATATATAAGTGTATTAAAGAACATCGGGACGGCTATCATAAAAGAGACGGCAGCATTTAATCCAAAGGTTTTATACAGGATCGCATTTACCCAGAGTTCAAAATAGTGGTAAGGCTGCGGCGCTATGTATTTGAAAAAGTTATATTCCAGCAAACCGTTTTCGTATCCCAGGGTAAGATATTGCGAAAGTTTGGCATAATAGTCCAAATCAAAAGAATACGGAGCAAACATACCGTGCTCTAAATCAATAATCCGGAATGCAAAATAACAAAAGAATACGGCATTAATCAACAGTATGACAGTCGCATATTTCCAGACGGATGAAGAATGATACCGAACACTTTTCGCTGTCCTTTTCTCCTTTTTGCGACAATAGATATACAGCAAAAACAAAACTGCCAGTATCCAGTTGGCTGTTAGCCCTTTTGTAAATAGAATGGAATAAATAACAACAATTGATGTTAAACCTAAAACAGAACAGGTAAGTATGGAAAATGCAGAGATTCTATCTCCGGTTTTAAACAGGAAATATTTCATTAACCATCCTGTTGCATACACAACAAGCAGGGAGATAATTACTGCGCCGTAATAAAGGCATAAAGTTCCGGTGGAAACCGGCAAATTCAAATTTAAATTCATGAGTATCTATTTTTTTTAATTATATACCCCGGACGCCCTTTTACTTCCTCATAAATGCGCCAGATATATTCGGCTATAATTCCCAGACTCAGTAAAATCAATCCTCCAAAGAATGTGATAAACAGGATGATTGATGTCCAGCCGGGAACAGTTATACCCCAAAACTGACGGTTTCCGAAGGCAGCGATATAGACATAAAAGATCATGATGGCGACAGACAGGAATGCCGTCCAAAATCCAAGATTTGTAATAAATTTAATCGGAAATGACGAAGCTGAAAAGAATACGTCTTTTGCCAGACGATACCGTTTTTTGAATGTCCAGCGTGATTTTCCTTTATTTAAGCCGATGGGACGTCTGTAGGGCAAATAGGCGGGAGAAAAACCCAGACGTAATATTTCCGGAACTACGGCCGTATTAATCGGATGTATTCTATTATTCAACATATCAATTATTTCCCGATCTATAAAAGCCAAATCTGCACCTCCCTCCGGATACACAATATCCGAAAACGCATTTATTATCTTATAATATGCAATTGAAAAAATCCGACTGCTCCAGGGATCATCACGAACAGTACGGTTTGGAATAATAACCTGACGCCCCTGCTCCCAAAGATGATACATTTCCACTATCGTTTGATAGGGTTGTTGTTCGTCATCGGGAATTGCTACGGCGCAGGCCCCTTTACAAACAGAAAGTCCCGCAAACCATGCGTAATTACTTGTATAATTCCGGCTTAACTGATATGCGTATACATTTGAGGCTTTTGCTTCCAATTCTTTCGCTATTTGAAAAGATTGGTCCTCAGAACCATCATCTACAATAATAAATTCAAACGGTATCCGCTCCTTCGCCAAAAGTTCTTTTAGCTTATTATAGGCGATATTAATTCTGTCACAACTGTAATAACTCAGCAAAATGACAGAAAGCAATTTGTCGTGTTTCATTCTATGATTTGAATTTATTTATTGAAGATACTGTTTGTTCAACTTCCTCCATCATCAGACAGGGGCTTACCGGTAAACTTAATACTTCTTTATGTATCCGTTCCGTTATTGGAAAAGAGCAGTGATTCCATTCCCTGTAACAGGTCTGTTTATGTGGAGGAATAGGGTAATGAATCAAAGTCTGTATATCATTTGCGGCTAAATATGCCTGTAATTTATCCCTTTGTTTTGTACGAATCGCAAATATATGCTGTACATGCGATTCTTTATGTTCTGTTGGTGTGGGTAGAATAATCTGTTCATTCTTTATATTTTCCATATAGTAATTAGCAATTTGTCTGCGTATTTCATTTTCCAAATCCAGATATTTCAGTTTTACAGAAAGAAACGCGGCTTGAATTTCATCCATCCGGCTGTTTAACCCTTGATATTTATTCACATATTTTTCCTGTGAACCGTAATTGGCCAATGCACGAACAACAGCAGCCAGTTCACCGTCACTGGTTGTAACAGCGCCGCTATCGCCCAATGCTCCCAAATTTTTACCCGGATAAAAACTGTTTCCGGCAGCGTCGCCCAAATTACCTGTTCTTTTTCGTATGTTATCCGTAAAATAATGGTATGCGCCGGCGGCCTGGGCATTGTCTTCTATAATTTTCAAACTGTATTTTTCTGCCAGCCGTTCCAGTTTTTCCGACCAGCAGGCGCGACCGTACAAATGTACCGCCATAATCGCTTTTGTTTTTGGAGTGACGGCCTGTTCAAGTAAGGAAATATTCAAATTATATGTTTTAATATCCGGTTCCACCCATGCCGGTTTTAAGCGGTTATCCGTAATGGCAAGGATTGTTGCAATATACGTATTGGCAGGCACAATCACCTCGTCGCCTTCCTGCATAATACCCAATTCGATATATGCCCGTAAAATTAAGCGCAGAGCATCCAGTCCATTTGCACAGGCAACCGTGTTTTTGACCCCAATAAAATCCGAATATTGCTGCTCAAAAATTTTTACTCTTTCGCCCAGTAAAAACCAGCCTTTATCAATCACTTCCGCTGCTGCTTGCTTGAGTTCGGCGGCGTATTGGGCGTTTATTTTTTGTAAATCGAGGAATTTTATCATTGCAATGATTATTTAAAAAATTAAGAAATAAGTTTCTCTACTGTATCAATAAATTTCTCGGCTGGTTCTACAAAAGGTTGTACATCGACAGATTCGATAGCTATCCAATCACTATAATCCCCCGTTTGACGAAGTTCAAAGATTTTCAGATAAAATTTCCCCATCTCTTTGCTAATTATGCCTTTGGAAATAAAATGCATTCCCAATAAGCCAACCACTCCGGAATGTGTTTGTGCTATATATCCATTTTTTATAAGTAAAGCGCTTGCGGCATAATAGCATGCGTAATATAACCGGTTGGCTGCTGTATGCCAGTATGCAAGTTCAATATTACCTTTGGCTTCATGCAGAGTATCTTTAGCTTTTTGTAAACGGTGCACTACAACAGCTTCTCTTTCTTCTTTGCTCAATTTCATATTTCTATTCCTTCACTTTCTACGTTTTTATAAAATAGAGAAGGTTTCTGTTTTTCCCATTCCGATACGGTAAAAATTTTGGCGCTAAAATGCTTGCCATACGTCCATCCCAACTCTGCAAAAGGATAGGCATAAATATCATAATCATCCGTTGAGCGAACAGACTTGTCCAAAAGGATAAGCAAATCCCAGTCGGAATCTTCCCGGGCATCGCCTCTTGCCTGCGACCCGAACAGTATCATTTTATCGTTCGGCAGGATTTCCCGTTTTAACTGTTTTATTCTATTGAATATATGCCTGTCCATAATCTGTATTTTGCGCCACAAAGGTAATCATTTTTATGTTTCAGCCCCCGTTAACATTTTTTGCCGCAAGTTTAATATAATCAAGATACTCTTGATAATCTCTTATATAATCTTGTGCATCATATTTATGCGAAGCCAGAACCAGACAGACAGAACCGGAAGAGAACCCCTGTTCGGCCGCCCAAATTCCCGGAGGAATATGTAGTCCGTAAAAAGGACGGTTTAACAATACTGTATGCCTGTTTCTGCCGTCGTCCAGGGCAATCTCAAAACTGCCGCCCGCTGCCACTATAAACTGATGACATTCTTTATGGGCGTGTGCTCCGCGCGATTCTCCGCCGGGTATATCATACGTGTAAAATACCCTTTTTATACCAAAAGGCAGATTAACATTACCTGTAACAGGGGTTATATTGCCAGCGCGGTTCTCTATTTTGACAAGATCCAATATGGAGCAATCATATACTGTTTGCGGTTTCATTGTTTTTCCATTAAAAATTCTTCATAATTTCTTATATAATCATTTTCGTTATATACGGTGGAAGCCAGTACCAGCGCCAGCGAATTAGTCGAAAAATTTCTCATTTGTCTCCAAATACTTTTTGGAACATATAACCCGTAATATGAACGGTTTAACGGAAACACTTTCTGTTCTTTCCCGTCATCCAGCAACACATCGAAACTGCCGGACAGGGCAACTATAAATTCCTGGTTTTCCCGATATGCATGTCCGCCGCGTACTTCTCCTCCCGGTACGTCGTAAATCCAGTAAGTCCGTTTAATCTCAAACGGAATATGATTTCCGGCTTCAATAAAAGACAGGTTTCCCCGTCGATCTAAAATTTTCGGTAATTGAATTATTTGAACCGCATTATTCATTGTCAGGATAGATTTAGGGTGGTGTTTCCCAAAGTATGCTTCATGAAACGAATCCGAAATTGATATAATTGTTGTATAAAGAATGCTAAATCAAATGCTTTATTTCCGGCGCTAAATTTTATTGAATTTTCGATGTCTTGAAAGGAAGTTGTCATCTTTATTTTTTTCAGGCCACAAAGGTAGAAAATCATTCAGTGTTATACACGGGAAACTGAAATTATTTTTGAATCAAAAAACTTCGTTAAAAAATTTTCAACAAAACCGTTTATTCCTTTATGCTTCATGCGCATACTATGCGCCTGTTTCTGTCATCGTCCGGTGCAATCTCAAAATTGCCGTTTGCAGCCACTATAAACGGATGACATTCTTTTTATGTTTTTTTTATATAAATTCTTAAAAGAAGAGATATGCAACTGTTTAATTATTTTGTTACAGGGAGTTTCATAATATTTAAATGACAGGTAACTTGCAAGCAGTGTCGTTGTAAATATGATGATAAAGCAGTATGGATAAGGCATGTCAATTTGCATTTTTGAAATGAAATCGCTAAATATTTGTCCGATTAACCGGTGAAACAAATAAAATCCGAAACTTATTTCTCCTAACGCTACAAAATATTTGTTGGACAATATTTTTGAACATAAACCGTTTCGTGACAGATAAAATACAGCAATAAGCAATGACATGGGAATCCAGTACCAGAACGAATATCTGTATACCTGTGGAATATAGTATGATAAAAGGTAAAAACCAATGAAAAATGCTACTGCCATGATTTCTACCCTTCCCCATTTGATATTTTTTAATGTTTCTTTGTGCCTTGCAGATACCCGCACACAAAAATTATACAGGCATATCCCGATACAAAAATCCGCAAGTCGCGTTACCGGATTGATATAAAATAAAGCATGCTGATATGTTTCCTTTTTTATGATAAAAGTAAGAAAAAACAGGATTGTCAATACCGAAAACAGTAAAATGTGAAATACATTCTGTTTTTTACAGGCGGGATAAATAATGAACGGGAATAAAAAATAAAAAAACATTTCATCGGAAATACTCCAGCTTGGAAAATTGAATGCGAAATATGTTTCCCGAAAAGGCAGAAAACTTTGCGTTAAAGTCAGATTTGAGATAAATTTAACCGAATATTCAAAATTAAAACAAAACGGTTCCAGTAATATTGCGGCTATTATAAACGTGAGTAAATGTAAGGGATATATTCTTGCTATCCGGGCTTTATAAAACTGTAGAGCGCCCGTTTTGCCGGACAGTAAACGTTCCCGATAACTGCAGGATAAAATAAAACCGCTTAGCACAAAGAAAAAACTTACTCCCGCATATCCTTCGGAAAAAAGGTGTTTGAGCAGTAAGAAATCTGCAAATATTACATTATGGTGCATAAAAACCATGAAAGCAAAAACAAACCGCAATGAAGTCAGGGATTTTATCATTTCGTAACTTGTAACTCGTAACTGTTCACTCAACCGTAACCGACTTTGCCAGATTGCGCGGCATATCCACATCCCGCCCTTTCCTGACGGCAATGTGGTATGACAGTAATTGCAGCGGAACAATCGACAGAAGCGGACTCAGGCATTCTTCCGTATCGGGAATTTCAATCGTATAATCGGCCATTTCCCTGACCTTGCAGTCGGATTTATTGACGATTGCCAGAATACGTCCTTTCCGGGCTTTGATTTCCTGGATATTGCTGATCATTTTGTCGTAAGTGGTGCTGTCGGTAGCGATGACGACTACAGGCATTTCATTGTCAATCAGGGCAATCGGTCCGTGTTTCATTTCTGCGGCCGGATAACCTTCGGCATGGATGTAGGAAATTTCCTTGAGTTTCAAAGCGCCTTCTATCGCTACCGGATAGCCGTATCCGCGACCGAGATAGATAAAGTTATGGGCATAAGTAAAAATTTTAGACAAATCTTCAATATAGCCGTTTTGTTGCAGAATGGTTTCAATCTTGCCGGGAATCCTGCTCAGTTCCGATAAAACCGCAAGAAACCGTTTTTCGGGAATTGTCTTTTTTTCGCGGGCAATGCTTAGCGCCATCATTACCAGAACAGCGACCTGCGCCGTAAAAGCTTTGGTCGAAGCGACTCCGATTTCGGGGCCAACGTGAGTATAAGACCCCGAATCGGTGTTTCTGGGAATGGATGAACCCACGACGTTGCAAATCCCGTAGACAAAAGCGCCGGCTTCCTTCGCCAGTTCAATGGCGGCAAGTGTATCGGCAGTTTCGCCCGACTGGGAAACGGCAATCACTATGTCGTCGCGGTGAATAACCGGATGCCGGTAACGAAATTCGGACGAATATTCCACTTCGACGGGAATCCGGCAAAATTCTTCAAACAGATATTCGCCGATTAATCCGGCATGCCAGGAAGTTCCGCAGGCTAAAATGATGATTCTGCGACAATTGATAAATTTTTCCCTGTGGTCGACAATGCCGGAAAGAACGATGTTTCTGTTGCCGGTATTGACTCTTCCGCTCATACAGTCGCGCAAAGTTCGCGGCTGTTCAAAAATTTCCTTGAGCATGAAATGAGGGTAGCCGCCTTTTTCCAGCTCGTTGAGGCTCATTTCCAGCCGGGTAATTTGAGGTGTTTTTTCCACATTGCTCAAATTGACAATCCGGAGCGGTTCGTTCCGGTGGATGACGGCGATTTCTTCGTCGTTCAAATAAATGACCTGATTGGTATATTCGATAATCGGAGTAGCGTCGGACGCCAGAAAAAATTCGTTTTTTCCGATACCAACCACCAGCGGGCTGCTTTTGCGGGCGGCGATAATCAAATCGGGATTTTCCTTTTCGATTACGGCAATGGCATAAGCCCCAATGACTTGTTTGAGAGCCAGCTGTACGGCCGTCGAAATGTCCGTGTTGTTGCCGGTTTTTATGTATTCGATCAATTGCACCAGCACTTCGGTATCGGTATCGCTTTGAAAAACATAACCTTTCCGGCTCAAACTCTCTTTCAGAACGGCGTAATTTTCGATGATGCCGTTGTGTATCAAAGCCAGATTTTCCGACTGGGAATAATGCGGATGGGCATTGATATGGTTCGGTTCGCCGTGAGTAGCCCAGCGGGTATGGGCAATTCCGACGGTGCCGGAAATATCCTTTCCCAGGGAAAATTCCTCCAAATCGGCAACCCTGCCTTTTGCTTTGTAAATACTCAGATTGTTTTCCCGGTTGATTAAAGCGATTCCAGCACTGTCATATCCCCGATATTCAAGACGGTGTAAACCTTTGATTAATATTGGATAAGCTTCCTGATAGCCGATGTACCCTATGATTCCACACATATAGATATTAAGTTAAATAAGTTGCAAAAGTAAACATATTTTTGATAATTAGCGTGGTAAGTTCAAATAGTAAATGCAACTAAAGTAAGAAAAAAACTCCGTTCGGGGCATGCCCCGAACGGAGTTTGGGAAAAAAGTCCTGTCTTTGGTTGTGATATGAAAAATAAGAAACAT
>JAIRNV010000106.1 GCA_031257875.1 Dysgonamonadaceae bacterium | reverse complement strand
TACAGACCGCCTTTTTTGTAAATCCTGCCTGTAGCATCCGGGAAATTGTGTACCTTTGTTCCCGGGTTAAATGTTTCTTATTTTTTTTCATATTACAACTAAGACAGGACTTTTTTCCCAAACTCCGTCCGGGGCATGCCCCGAACGGAGTTTTTTCTTACTTTAGTTGCATTTACTATTTGAACTTACCTGTTATTAAACAGGCTTTCAAATAAAAGAAAAGTTGAATCCGTTTTCCAATATATTCTGCGACAACCCGCGATACGGTTTCGTTCAGGCTTTCGTTTTTACGAACGAAACCGCCCATCAGAGAGCGTTCTCCGATGAGCGGTTCAAATTTACGTTAGCACTGCGATAATTTGAAATTCACCTGTCAAACCATCCTTATTCCGCCTCCTGCTGTGCCTCGTATTCTTTCAGCAGTTTGTCCTGAACATCGGTCGGAACCAGCTCGTATGCAGCAAATTTCATAGTGAAAGAAGCGCGTCCGCCGGTAATGGAACTCAAAGACGTCGAATAGCTACTCATTTCTTTAAGAGGCACTTTCGCCATCAGTTTTTCGTAACCCTTTTCGGAGTTCATACCCATGATCATGGCGCGGCGGCCTTGCAAATCACCCATCACGTCACCCATATATTCCGAAGGAAGAGAAACTTCCACGTCATAAATCGGTTCGAGGATTTTCGGGCCGGCATTTTTGAAAGCCTGCGAGAAAGCATTTCGTCCGGCGAGCATGAATGAAATTTCGTTGGAATCGACAGGGTGCATTTTCCCGTCGTAAACGATAACGCGCACGTCGCGGGCGTAGGAACCTGTCAACGGGCCTTGCTCCATGCGTCCCATAATGCCTTTCAGAATGGCGGGTAAAAAACGGGCGTCGATTGAGCCGCCCACGATGGAGTTGACAAATACCAGTTTACCTCCCCATTCCAGCGGATGTTCCTGCACGTCGCGCGCTTGAATCTTAAATTCCTGTCCGTTGAATTTGTAAACTTCCGGCATCGGCATTCCTTCCTGATAAGGTTCTACAATCAGATGAACTTCACCGAATTGTCCGGCGCCGCCCGACTGTTTTTTGTGGCGGTAATCGGCGCGAGCCGATTTGGTAATCGTTTCACGATAGGGGATTTTCGGTTCGTAGAACTCAATCATCAGTTTATCGTTGTTTTCGATTCTCCACTTCAGGGTTTTCAGGTGAAATTCGCCTTGTCCGGAAACAATGATTTGTTTCAATTCCTTCGACTGTTCGACAACCCATGTCGGGTCTTCGGCGCGCATTCGGCTGATGATTTCCATCATTTTTTCGGAATCGGCTTCATTGACGGCTTTAATCGCACGGCGGTATTTTGAATTGGGATATTTGATAAAATCAAATCTGTTGTCAACGCCTTTTGCATTAAGCGTATTTCCGGTATTTACATCTTTCAGTTTGACGGTTGCCCCGATGTCTCCGGCATGCAGTTCCCGGATTTCAAAACGGTTTTGTCCCGCTATAACAAACAACTGTGAAATACGTTCTTTCGATCCCCGGTCTTCGTTCAGGAGGTCATCTCCGGCTTTTACTACGCCTGACATTACTTTGAAATAGGAAACGCGTCCGATATGCGGTTCCACGGTTGTTTTGAAAACAAAAAGACTTGCCGGTGCGGCAGAATCGGGTATAATATCCTTATTTTCGGTATTTTTATAAGGAGGCATTTCGCTTGCGCCTGGAACATTATTGCCTAAAAATTCCATCAGACGGCGAACGCCCATATCTTTTGCAGCCGATGCGCAAACAACAGGGAACATACCACGGGAAAGCAAACCTTTGCGAATGCCTTCGCGCATTTCTTCTTCGCTCAAACTTCCCTGATCAAAGAATTTTTCCATTAATGCTTCGTCATTTTCGGCGGCGGCTTCAACCAAAGCGTTGTGCAGTTCTTCAGCTTTGCTTAATTCGGAGGCGGGAATATCCAGGATTTCGGGCGTACCGCCTTCGGGTTTCCACTGATACATCTTCATTTTCAACACATCAATCATTTGATGGAAGTTTTGTCCGGTTTGTAGCGGATACTGAATCGGTACTACTTTTCCTCCGTACGTTTCTTTCAGTTGCGTTAAAGTTTTATCGAAATCGGCATTTTCCTTATCTAACTGGTTTATGAGGAAAATAACCGGTTTGGCGAAAGATTCCGTGTAACGGAACAGGTTAATCGTGCCTACTTCTACGCCGTATTGACCGTTGATGACCATCAACGCCGTATCGGTTACACTCATGGCGGAAACCGCACCTCCTGCAAAATCGTCCGAACCGGGACTGTCAATGAAATTCAGTTTCCTGTTCATCCATTCTACACTGAAAATAGTTGAAAAAACCGAATATCCGTATTCTTTTTCGACGGGGAAATAGTCTGAAACAGTGTTGCCGTTATCGACCGAACCTCTCCGTTTTATAACTCCACTCTCAAAGAGCATCGCTTCAGTGAGAGTGGTTTTCCCCGAACCGGAACCACCGATAATCGCTATGTTCCGGATTTCATTTGTTTGATATACTTTCATGTTACTTAAATAATTTTTTTGTGTTTGTAAAAAATAAAGTTTAACAATAAAAAATGGTTGTAAAAAAAACGGCGCAAATTATAAAAAAAAATGCATTTAGCCGGTATTGTTCGCTATGTTATAAAACATATTCTTGATAATTGACTGTTTTTTGCGGATAAATTCTGGCGGGATTATTATTGGTGCCCTGCCGGTAATGCACAAAAGCATACCGTGGGAAACGCCTGACGGCGTTAGGGAGAAGAGTACCTCTTTCTTCACAGGGATAAATCCCGGCGTTATTCACAGGCAACGCCGACAGCATACTGCAACGCGGGATGCACCTGTACCCCGGATACCGACAGAGACAGGATTATCCATAAATAAAGAATGTAAATTTTAAAAACAGGAACTTCAATTTTGGTGGTGATGTAAAAAGTATGCCGGCATAAAAATTTGGCAAACAGGGAATAAGTATGTATTTTAGTTGAATGCAAATAAAAATTACACTTCATTGCTCCGACTGCCAAAGCCCATAGATAAAGAAAAACGGCAGAAAATCATACGGTATGGCTCATCCATGCATACCATAGAGATACGGGTGAAACCGTGTCATTTGTATGGGGAAAGCGGGACTTGCAAACAGCGAAAAAATTGAAGAAAAAACTGTCGGACTGCGGGCTGAAGCTACAATTGCTTGCTTTTTGTTTGCTATCGCCGCCTTAGTTAGGTGTTTTAACTCTTGATTCGCATTAATTAATCAAATATTCCGCTATCTGTACGGCATTGAGCGCCGCACCCTTTTTGATCTGGTCGCCCACACACCAGAAAGAAAGTCCGTTCGGATTGGCAATATCTTTGCGAATGCGTCCCACGTAAACCGGATCCTGCGAAGCGGCGAAAAGCGGCATCGGATACAGTTTTTCCGCAGGTCTGTCCTGAACGGCTACGCCTTTTGCTTTTTGAAGTGCGGCAGTTGCTTCTTCTACGGAAATTGGTCGTTCGGTCTCAATCCAAACCGCTTCGGAATGGGCGCGCAAAGCCGGAACACGCACGCAGGTCGCGCTGACGTCTACTTTGGAATGCATGATTTTCCGCGTTTCGTTGTGCATTTTCATTTCTTCCTTAGTATAGCCGTTGTCAAGAAAAATGTCAATATGGGGAATCACGTTGAAAGCCAGTTGGTAGGCAAATTTCTCAACCGCCGGTTTTTCACCGGCTGCAATTTGTTCGTGCTGCCTGATTAATTCGGCCATTGCAGCTGCTCCCGCGCCGGAAGCCGACTGGTAAGTCGCCACATGAATTCGCCGGATGGGCGAAATGTCGTTCAAAGGCTTTAATGCGACTACCATCTGAATTGTAGAGCAATTGGGGTTCGCAATAATTCCGCGGGGCCGGATTTTGGCGTCTTCGGCATTGACTTCGGGAACGACCAGAGGCACGTCGTCGTCCATGCGGAAAGCGCTTGAATTATCAATCATTACAGCTCCATATTTCGTAATCGTTCCGGCATATTCTTTTGATGTTCCCGCTCCTGCTGAAGTAAAAGCAATATCCACGCCCCTGAAATCGTCATTGTGTTTTAATTCTTTGACTGCATATGTTTTATCTCGAAATTGATACTCGCTTCCCGCGCTCCGCGAAGATCCGAAAAGCGCTAATTCATCTACAGGAAAATTTCTTTCGGCCAGGACACGCAAAAATTCCTGTCCGACCGCACCGCTAACGCCAACTATTGCTATTTTCATTTTTGTAATTTTTTTGAAAATTCTACTTTATCAGATTAAAAAAAATTGATAACTCATGTTACGCATCAGTTAATAATTTATGTCTGGATTGACAATTAAAATAAGTGTCTTTATCCACGAAAAAAAATATACGTATTTTGTTAAAAAAATATCCGCATCTCGTTTAAATAATATACGTATTTTATTTAAAAAATATACGTATCTTTTTTTGCGCCACAGGAATGGTTTTTAATAAATTAAATATCAACAAATTAATTCGACAATTCAATTTATTTTCAGATAAAGTAGAAAAAATAATCATTTTTTTTGTGTATTTAAAAATAACCGTTTACATTTGCACCGCAATTTCAAACAGGCTTTCTATTTGGGAGTGCAAAATTAACCAAAATTTTTAAACCAAAACAGATTTTATTATGAACAAACTTATTTTTCTTGTGTTATTTTTTTTAGCTCCGCTCGTATTGTTTTCTCAAATATCGGAAAATTTTAGTGATGGCTTGTTTTATGGCGATAACCGCTTGATCGAATGGACGGGCGATGTAGACAAATTCAATGTAAACAATTCCTTTCAGTTACAGTTAGATGCTTCGGATGCCGACTCAACGGCGCAGTTGAAAACTTCTTCGGCTTTTTTGAGGAATATGCAATGGGAGTGGTGGATGAAAATGGATTTTAGCCCTACCGCAGACGACTATGTCAAAATATTTTTGTGCAGCGATGAAAATAATTTGACGGGCGAACTGAACGGCCTTTTCGTCCGAATCGGTTATACTGAAAAAAACGTCTGTTTAATCCGGTCTGAAGGAGAAAACAGTGAAACGCTGATTGAAGGGACAGAAAAACGTTTGGATACAACGGCGGTTGCACTTCGGTTAAAAGCCGTTTTGGACAGCAGCGGGAATTTCAATTTATACTCAAAGCTGGATGATGAAACCGGTTACATTCTCGAAGGAAGTTGCAGTATTTCGGAATCATTTGAGAGTACGGTTTTCGGAATTGCGTGCTATTTTTCTCCCACTCACGGTAAAGAATTTTATTTTGATGATTTTCTGGTACGGGAGTTGGAAAGCGACAATCCCTATCCAGAACCAAATCCTGACCCTGACCCCGATCCGGATCCAAACTCTGACCCAAATCCTGATTCAAATTTATCGGAAAATTTTAATGACAGTTTGTTTCATGGCGGCAGCCGTCCGGTCGAATGGACGGGCGACATAGACAAATTCAATGTAAACGCTTCCCTTCAGTTACAACTGGATGCTTCGGGCGCAGACTCGCCGGCGCAGTTAAGGACTTCTTCGGCTTTTTTGAGGAATAAGCAGTGGGAATGGTGGATGAAAATGGATTTTAGCCCTACCGTAAAGAACTATGTCAAAGTATTTTTGTGTAGCGA
>JAIRNV010000182.1 GCA_031257875.1 Dysgonamonadaceae bacterium | reverse complement strand
GCGGCAGAGCGGGAAAACAACCTATTTGCAGGATTTGGCCGACCGGCTCAATGCAGGTGGAAAATATTATGTGCTGTGCTGTTCGCTGGAAAACATACAAAACATTGTTCAGCCGGAAGACGGGATACATCGAATTGTTCTGAAGATAAAAAATCAGCTTCGGCTTTCGAACATTCCTCATGGAACGGAATTTGCCAAAGATGCGGATTACAGTGATTTTACAAACGTTCTGAATATGGAGCTTACCCTGTTTTGCATGTTGCTGGACAAGCCGCTGGTAATTTTATTCGATGAGGCGGACTGTTTGAGCGACGGGACACTGATTTTATTTCTCAGGCAGCTGCGCGACGGATACAACAGCCGTTCGTACCGGGCGTTTGTTCACTCGGTAGCGTTAGTCGGTATGCGCAATATTCGTGACTACAAAGCCAAAATTCGCCTCGACAGCGAAACACTGGGAAGCGCAAGCCCGTTCAATATTGTTACGGAATCGTTGACATTAAAAAATTTCACCAAAGAAGAAATTGTCCATCTGTACAGGCAGCATACCGGTGAAACCGGGCAGGTGTTTGAGGAAGATGCTATTGAACTGATTTGGGAACAGACGCAGGGACAACCGTGGATGGTGAATGCGATTGCCCGCGAGGTAATTGAAAAAATCCTGCAATCGGACTTTACAAAGCCCGTTACGGCGGAACTGGTCGGTGAAGCCATTCAAACCATCATCCTCAACCGCCCGACACACATCGACAGTTTGCTTGAGCGACTGAAAGAAGAACGTGTACGTAAAATAATTGAGCCGATGATTCTGGGCGACGAGTTTATCAACAGGGATTCGGACGATTTTCGCTATACGCGGGAGTTGGGTTTGATTCGTGTGGTTAATTCGGTGGTAGAACCCGCCAATCCGATTTATGCCGAAGTGATTATCCGCAAACTGTCGTCCGACACGCAGGAAACGCTGCAAAATCCGAAATATCCCTACCAAATGCCCCGCTACCTGAAAGACGGCCAGATTGACATGGATTTCCTGATGCGCGATTTCCAGCAGTTCTGGCGCAAAAACAGCGAGATATGGAAAAAACGTTACGAATACAGGGAAGCTGCACCGCATCTGGTAATGATGGCGTTTCTGCAACGGGTGGTTAACGGCGGCGGGCAAATCATCCGGGAAATGGCTTCCGGCTCCGGCCGGCTTGACCTCTGTCTGGTTTACGGGAAACGGAAGTTTCCGGTAGAACTCAAAATCCGTTACGGGAAAAAATATCTGGAGGAGGGTCTCGAACAAACAGCCCGTTACATGGACGTCCATGACTGCAAGGAAGGCTGGCTGGTGGTATTCGATCGCCGCAAGACAGTCAAGTGGAGCGACAAAATCTACATGAAGAAAAAAGCGGTGGCCGGGAAAACAGTTACGGTAGTGGGAGTATAAAAAGAATAAGAACTAAGAATAAAACGTGTAAGCCAATTGTCAACTTACACGCTTTTTTTGTGCAGTGAAAAATTACCTTCCCGGGTGATTGAAAAGGGGGCGCTACCCTGGCAAAAGCAACCGGAAAATATCCCTTCAAAAAGTAAGTCCCGGCAGGAATGTTGATTACTGTTTAAAAACAGCAAGTGAAATGGCAAAGAAGAAATGTCCTGTGAACGACCGTTTTCGTGAAGGCTTTGAAACGGGCATGAAGGAAACAGCCGCTTCTTTGGGCGGGAAAGGAGTTGTAAAACGGTCAGGCCTGCATCCCGTCTGCCACAAAAAGGACGGAACCTTCATGGCACATTTGCATTCGGGACTGTCAGCACCGTCCGCAACAGGACGGTTGCAAAATCCCGTCCGGTACAAATCCGTCCCATACTGTTTCCCCCGTGCATCCGGGTTATTGACCGTTTCCGCGTACGAAAACCGGCGTATGGAACACCGCCGGGATGCCCTAATGCTGAAACCGGACAGATGGAAGCAGCTAAGGAAAGGGGGGAGGGGTAGAAAAGGAGCATATTATGAACTGTAAATATCATGGCAGATAAAAATGTTCTACAATTGATTTCCCTTTGGCAACGATACCTTCATCAATAGCATTTAAGTATCTTGTTCGGTCAGGGTGGAACTTTCAATAACGGTTGTAGCGCTGTTGTTCCACTTCAATGGTATCCCATATTTTATTGTCCGGTAACATTTTAACAAATCCGGTTTCGTATTTTCCCGTGCAGCTGAAGGGACTCGAACCCCCACGCCTTGCGGCACCAGATCCTAAGTCTGGCGTGGCTGCCAATTACACCACAGCTGCGAAGCGGCTGCAAAGGTAACGATTATTTTTTATATGGCAAATTAAAAATGCAGCGCCTGTTCCAAATCCGCAATCAAATCGCCGGCGTTTTCCAATCCGACCGACAGGCGGAAAATTCCTTCACCTGCGAAAGTATTCCACGAATCCAGCTGCTTTTGTGTAGAAAATCTGAAAGTCGTTTCGAATAATTCCTTACTGTCTAAGTAAAAAATCAGCGAACGGTGATGCCCCAAAGATACGGCATAGTGAATAATTTTTAATTTTTCGGCCAGTCTCTGTGCAGTTTCTTTTCCATTCTCAACCTGAAAACTGATGATGCCCGAAAAATTTTTCATCTGCCGGCGCGCCAAATCGTATTGCGGATGTGAAGGCAGGCCGGGATAAATCACTTTTTTAACCTGCGGATGCTGTTCCAGAAAAGCGGCGATTTTCAGCGCATTATCCTGATGCACCCTCATACGGAGAGGCAAAGTCGCCAATCCCCGCAAAATCAGCCAGGCATTAAACGGACTCAACGTCCCGCCGAAGCGGATAGCCGTTTGTTTGCGTAAAGATGCAAGTTCGGCTTTGCTTCCAAGAACGGCGCCGCCTAAAGCGTCACCGTGTCCGCAGGCATATTTGGTCAGAGAATGAATCACAAAATCAGCGCCCAGCAGCAGGGGTTTGGTAGCGACCGGCGTTGCAAAAGTCGAATCGACGGCAAGTTTGGCGCCCGCGCTGTGCGCGATTTCCGCAACCGCTGCAATGTCCGTCAACCGAAGCAGGGGGTTGCAGGGCGTTTCGACGTAAACCAGGCGGGTGTTGGGCTTCAGTGCGGCTTGCACAGCCTCCGGGTCGGAAGTATCGACTTTGGTGATTTCGATGTTCAAAGCCGGAATCAACTCGTTGGTCAGTTCCGACAGGGCAGCATAAGCCACATCGCCGACAACGGCATGGTCGCCGGCGCGCAGCAAATGAAAAAGTAAGGCGGTAATGGCGCCCATGCCGCTGGAAAAAGCCACTGCCGTTTCGGCTTCTTCCAGCGCGGCTAATTTTTCTTCCAATTGACGAATGGTAGGATTACCCCAGCGGGTATAAATCCAGCCTGCGTTCTCGTCCATGCCTTCCACCGAGAATGCCGCATCGGCTCGCGTAATAAAAGTGGTAGACATGACGATGTCGGGTGCGGACGCACCGGTCGCCGGATTGGGAAATTCGCCGGCATGAATCGCCTTTGTCTGTTCGCCTGAGTACATAACCTACAATCT
This sequence comes from Dysgonamonadaceae bacterium, assembly GCA_031257875.1. GTDB lineage: Bacteria > Bacteroidota > Bacteroidia > Bacteroidales > Azobacteroidaceae > Azobacteroides. The sequence goes on along the minus strand of JAIRNV010000182.1, from coordinate 1,622 downwards.
TTTTACCTGTTTTTTTATATTTTTTCCAAAGCCTGTTGAATATCCGCCTTGATGTCGTCGATGTGTTCAATCCCGACCGCAATCCGTACCAACCCCGGCTCTACGCCCGAAGCTTTCTGTTCTTCCGGCGAAAGCTGCTCGTGCGTCGTGGCCGCCGGATGAATAATCAGCGATTTGGCGTCGCCGACATTGGCAAGATGACTGAGCAGTTTTACATTGTCTATCAGTTTATCGGCATTGGCAGCTTCGCCTTTGAGGCGGAAAGTCAGCACGGCGCCGGGGCCTTTCGGGAAATACTTCTTAGCCAGTGCGTAATATTTGCTGCTTTTCAGTCCCGGATAATTGACGTATTCCACTTTCGGGTGCTGTTCGAGCCATTCCGCCAAAGCCTGCGTATTTTCTACATGACGTTCCAGGCGAAGCGACAGCGTTTCAAGTCCCTGTACGAAAAGGAACGAGTTGAACGGGCTGAGGGAATTTCCCCAGTCGCGCAAACCTTCCACGCGGGCGCGGATGTTGAAAGCGATGTTGCCGAAAGGTCCGCCGGCGCCGAAGACATCCCAAAAAACCAAACCGTGGTAACTGTCGGACGGTTCGGTAAAAGCGGGAAATTTGCCGTTACCCCAGTTGAATTTGCCGCTGTCGACAATAACGCCGCCGATGGAAGTGCCGTGTCCGCCAATCCATTTGGTGGCCGATTCCACCACGACGGAAGCGCCGTGTTCTATCGGCCGGAACAGGTAACCGCCGGCGCCGAACGTATTGTCCACAATCAGGGGGATGTCGTGTGCCTGTGCAACCTCTGCCACAGCATCGAAATCGGGAATATTCAGTTCCGGATTCCCGATGGTTTCCAGGTAAACGGCCTTCGTGTTTTTGTCAATGAGTTTCTCGAAAGAAGCCGGATCGTCATCGGGCGTGAAACGCGCTTCGACGCCCAGCCGTTTGAACTGCGATTTGAACTGATTGTAAGTTCCGCCGTACAGGTGCGAAGTAGTTACAAAATTATCGCCGACCTGCAAGATATTGTTCAGGGCGATAAACTGCGCCGACTGTCCCGACGAAGTTGCGAGGCCGGATACACCGCCTTCCAGTGCGGCGACTCGTTTTTCAAAAACATCGGTTGTCGGATTCTGCAAACGGGTATAAATATTCCCGAATTTACGGAGACCAAACAGGTCTGCACCGTCTTTTGCATCTTCAAAAACATACGATGTTGTTTGATAAATGGGCAAAGCCCTCGCGTGAGTTGATTTGTCAACTTCCTGTCCTGCGTGTATTTGCAGGGTTTCAAATTTTAATTCTGTTGCCATAATATTTAGTTTGTTAAATTTACGGGACAAAATTAGTCTTAATATGAGGAATACGAAATACCATTAATGTGGTATTTTTTGTTTTTCTTATTGATAAATGCTGTCATTCCCGCGCAGGCGGGAAACAACGTTCGGCGGAGCCAATCCCATAATAATCCGTACGCTTTCACGTGGGATTCCCGCCTGCGCGGGAATGACAGGGTCTTGCAACAGCCCTGCGACAATTTGAAATTCACCGGGACAAGGATATACAGGAAACAAAAATTTCAGTTTTTTTTATCGGGGCGAATGCCCCTCCGGGCAGGGTGT
>JAIRNV010000045.1 GCA_031257875.1 Dysgonamonadaceae bacterium | reverse complement strand
AATCTCATCAAACATGAACAGTCAAAAAAGAGAAGTGTGAAAGGAAAAAGACTCGATGCCGGCTGGAATAATAATTATTTATTGAAAATCCTAACGAATTAAGATGCGTTTGCCCTGATGCACCCCGTTTGAAATTTGCAGAAAATGAAAAAAAGACTTATCTTTGTTGCAAATTTAAGCTCCTCCATTCTTTCTTGAATGGATCCAAGCCACTTTTTAGTGGCTTTTTTTTATAAAAAAATGATGAGTAACCGGGTTACTTTTTATGTGGATGGATTCAATTTCTATTATGGGTTGAAAACAAAGAAAAATATGGATGGAAAATGGCTAAGTTCATAAGCGTTATGCCAGACAATATAACGAAAGATGGTAAAACTTATTCCATACCTGTCAAATGGAAGTACGGATAAATTAAAAAAGAAATAATCATGAAACAATTTTTAAATGAAATGATTTTGAACCGAAAACAGGTACTGGGATTCGGGATTCTTACGGGACTGTTTGTTTTACTGAACCTTGTTACAATCAGCTGGGCGCCTCTTCCATGGCTGGATGAAATAATGTTTGCCGATACCGCTGTGAATTTCGCCTTAGATGGGCGTTGGACTACCACTGCCTGGTGGAATTTCTCTCATGAAACTCCCGTATCTTTATATCCGCCTTTATATCAGTATTTATTAGCCGGATGGCTTAAAATCTGGGGATTTTCCATCTTATCCGCAAGAAGTTTTAATATTGTTGTTGCTGCAATTGTGTCTGTTGTAATATTCAGTGGATTGCGTAAATTTAACTGTTTAAAGAACCGGTATGCCATTCTCATTTTTGTGTTCCTGTTCTGGGGTACGGGTTTATTTTCCTGGTCGTATAGAAATGGGCGTCCCGATATGGTCAATCTCCTGTTTTCATCTCTTTTTATATATAATTATTGCTTATATATGAAGAGTAACCGTAACAAGTGGTGGATGTTGATAAATGCGGTTTTAATTTTATTGTCGGGGCTTCAGGCATGCTTTTTCATCACATTTTTCCTGTTGTATATGTATGCGGTAAAAAAAGAATACCGGTATAAAACCAAAATCGCCTTTTTGATGACTGTACTTGGTTTTACCGCAGGGCTAACTGCTTTGTGGGGACATTTTGTCTATCATGAACACCCCGGCAGTTTCTTCTGGCAATTCTCTCAATCCGAAACTCTCTCAACCCTCCTGCAAAAAATCCCGTTCCTGTCTCAATCCATTCAACCGCCAAAAACAATGGAAAGCATTTCCGAAGGGGGGGGGATGCTGAGGTGTTACACGCTAAACAAAAACTATCTTTTCCTTACATGCGTAAATGTAATAGTACTGTGTTTTCTGTTAATCAAAAAGAAGTATTCAAAAAGATCCGCAGAAATAGACGTTCTTGGTTTTTCACTGTTAATGCCGGGGATAATGTCTTTATCCGGTCACTGTTTATCCCCGTATTCATGGATGTTTTATTTCCCGGCCGTTATTTTCAGTGTTATTTGTATGGAAAAATACAATCACAAATGGATATGGTGTATATATGGAATACTCACCGTCGGGTTTTCGGTCATTTCAGGCTTGCCCAAAACATTAGCGACAGCCGACAGAACAGCGCACGAAAGGATTGGCAAATTTGTTGAAAAACAAAAATTCGATAAGGATGTTGTTATGTTATCTTCTTTTTCAACATATTATCCCATAAGAAAAATTACTCGCAACAGTTATTATTCCGTCTATCCGGTTCGGTATCTTCCTTCAAATATCGAATATGTTTTGAAAGACGAAACGGATAAACACAGCGGGAAATATGAAAATTTTGATCAATATATTCTTGAGCACGGGCGTAAATTAATACCTGTAGATTCGTTGATGCTGCCAAAGATCATATTATATAAAATTAGTGATTAATGATTATTGATAATTATTTTCTTCATTCTCAATTCTCAATTAATATAATTTTTCCTGTATTTCAATCTTATCCCAAATTTAACAGAAAAATTATTCTTATCTTTGCGGCTGTTATAAAATTTTAATTATGTGTAACGTTAAATATTAAGAAATATGAAAAAGACAATATTCATGATGATGCTTGCGGCAGTTCTGCCTTCCTGTAATACGAAAGAAGGAAAATCCGACACTTCTGCGGATATAATTATCGGGAAAAACCCGGTAGAAGTCAAAAACAAACGGCTGTCGGCCGAAATTCTCCAGACACTGGGACAGGTAAGCAGCCCGTCCGTTTCTCCTGACGGGAAAACGGTTGTGTATGCGGTGGCTTATACCGACATTGCTTTGAACAGGCGCAACAGTGAATTGTTTACCGTCGGGATAGACGGTAGCGAAAAGAAGCAAATCACCGCTTCTCCCAAAAGCGAAAGCGATCCACAGTGGATTAAAAACGGACAGAAAATCGCTTTCCTCTACGATTCCCAGATTTGGGAAATGAATCCCGACGGAAGCGAGCGGGTGCAAATCAGTCGTTACGGGAAAGGAATCGACGGTTTCAAATATTCGCCCGACGGAAAGAAAATACTGTTTATCAGCCCGATAAAAGTGTTACAAAAAAGCGCCGATAAATATCCCGACCTGGATAAGGCCAGCGGAAGGATTATCGACAACCTGATGTACAAACACTGGGACGAGTGGGTGGAAACCGTCCCCCATCCTTATATAGCCCAATACGACGGGGAAAAGATAACCCACATGATCGACATCATGGCATGTCAGCCTTTTGAATCGCCCATGAAACCTTTCGGCGGTATCGAGCAGCTGGACTGGTCGCCCGACAGCAGGATTGTCGCTTACACTTCCCGCAAAAAGACCGGAAAAGAGTATGCCGTGTCTACCAATTCGGATATTTATTTTTATCATACGGAAACAAGAAAAACAACCAACATGACCGAAGGCATGGCGGGTTACGACGTCAACCCGAAGTTTTCGCCCGACGGGAAATACCTGGCATGGCAAAGCATGGAACGCGACGGTTATGAAGCGGACAAAAACCGCCTCTTCGTAATGGATTTAGCTACCGGCGAAAAGCATTATCTGACCGAAAATTTTGATTACAACGCCGATGATTTTTGTTGGGGCGACACATCGTCCAGGATTTATATGCTTTCCAACGTACAGGGGACTTCCCAGTTTTTCAGCATCGATTTCCCAAACGGCGACAAGACTGTCAAGCAGATTACGCAGGGGCAATATGATTATGTTTCCATCGCTTACGCAAACGGATATTTAGCCGGACTGCGCCAGTCCATGTCTGCCCCGAACGAAGTTTATGTTATTCCCCTAAGTGATATTGATAATCATGCCGCAACAAAGCCCCCCTTAGGGGAGTTGGGGGGCGTTAACATTTCCCAGGAAAATACGGATATTCTCTCGCAAATCACAATGGGAAAAGTAGAACCCCGCTGGATAAAAACCACCGACAACAAAGAGATGCTGACCTGGGTGATTTATCCACCCGATTTTGACCCGAACAAAAAATATCCGGCGCTTTTATTCTGCGAGGGAGGGCCTCAGAACACAGTCAGTCAGTTTTGGTCGCTCCGGTGGAACTTCCAAATCATGGCCGCTCACGGTTATATCGTTGTCGCGCCCAACCGGAGGGGCGTTCCGGGATTCGGACAAGCCTGGTGCGAACAAATCAGCGGCGACTACGGTGGACAAAACATGAAGGATTATCTTTCGGCAATAGACGCTTTGGCCAAAGAGCCTTATGTTGATGCGGAGCGTCTCGGCTGTACGGGCGCAAGCTACGGCGGCTTTTCGGTTTACTGGATGGCGGGACATCACAACAAACGTTTCAAGGTTTTTTGGGCGCATGCGGGAATCTTCAACCTGGAAGCCAAATACCTGGAAACCGACGAACTGTGGTTTCCCAATTGGGATTTGGGCGGCCCGTTCTGGGACAAATCAGATAAAATTGCACAAAACAGTTATGCCACTTCGCCTCACCGGTTTGTAGATAAATGGGATACGCCGATTGCCGTCAGTCACGGGGAATTGGACTACCGGATTCTGGCTTCGCAGGGCATGATGGCTTTTAATGCGGCGCAATTACGCGGTATTCCATCGCGGATGCTGATTTTCCCAAACGAAAATCACTGGATTTTGCAACCGCAAAACGGTATCCTTTTCCAGCGGGAATTTTTCCGCTGGTTCGACCAATGGCTTAAATAATTATGCTGCTGCGTTTATACAGGGAAAATACCAGCATAAAGGATGTTACCAAAGCAGTTAATATCCTCAAAGACGGTGGGATAATCATTTATCCCACCGATACGGTCTATGCCATGGGTTGCGATGCCTTAAACGTGAGAGCGGTGGAGAAAATCTGTAAAATCAAAGGAATTAACCCGCAGAAAAGCAACCTTTCCATCATCTGCCCCGACCTGAGCAACATCAGCGAATATGCCAAAGTCAACAATACGGTATTCAAATTAATGAAACGCAACCTGCCCGGCCCTTTCACCTTCATTCTCACGGCGACAACCAGCCTGCCTAAAATCTATAAAAACCGGAAAGAAGTCGGCATCCGGGTGCCGGACAATGCGATTACCCTGAAACTGGTAAGCGAGTTAGGCAATCCCATTCTGACCGCTTCCGTGCGCCAAAAAGATGATTTCATGGAATATTGCACCGACCCCGAACTGATTCATGAAGAGTACGGCGATACGGTCGATTTGGTTGTAGATGGCGGCTACGGCGGTTTGGAACCTTCGACAATCGTCGATTGCACGGGGGACGAAATTGTCATTTTGCGGCAGGGAAAAGGGGCACTTTTCGAATAAAAGCGTACATTTTTTTCTGTTAAAAACAAATCCTTTATCTTTGCGAAAAATTTCGTAACGAAAAATTTCGCAATATGGAAAACCCTTTTAGATTTGGTGTTATAGTGGAGCGCGGCTGCTTCGCTGACAGGGAAAATGAACTGCAAAAAATCAAACAGGTGATGAATAGCGGCAATCATTTGATACTGATCAGTCCGCGCCGTTTCGGTAAAACGAGTTTAGTTAAAGAAGCGACTAAAAACCTGAATCGTCCTGTTATATATCTTGATTTACAGCTGGCTACCGATGTTCCCGATTTTGCGGCACGCTTGTTGCGTCTTATACTGAAACTTGATAAGTGGGAAAAACTCAAGCAGCTAATTGCCAATTTCCGCATTGTACCTGTTATTTCGCTCAATCCGCAGTCGAATGAAATGGAAGTTTTGTTTCGTCCCATAGTAGAAAGGGAATGTTTTATGGCATTGGAAGATGTATTCGGACTGATAGAGAAAATAGGTCAAAATGCAAAAAAGCCGATTGTGGTCTTAGATGAGTTTCAGGAAATCAAAACCATTCATAAGCATTTAGACAAACAATTACGTGCTATTCTGCAACATCATCAACATGTCAATTACCTGTTTTTGGGCAGTATGGAAAGTTTGATGAAAGATATTTTTGAAAAGAAAAAATCGCCGTTTTATCATTTCGGCGACTCAATGACATTAAAGAAAATACCTTATCCCGACTTTCTGCTGTTTCTCGAAAACCGTTTGCTCAAAATTACGCCGGAAGCAAAGATTTTATCGGAACAAATCCTTAATTTTACCGCTTGCCATCCTTATTATACACAGCAGATGGCATTTTATAGCTGGAATTATCTTGAAAAAAATGATTATTCGGAGAAAATAATAGAAATACTTGCCAATCAGATTATTGACGAACACGATACGGATTATGAACGACTGTGGAATACACTCAACAAAACCGACCAGAAAATACTTGTGGAACTGGCAATGAAAACAAAAGGGCTAACCGCACTGTTACCTGCCAGCACAATCTACAGCGGGTTCAAACGATTATCAACAAAAGGATATGTCGTATATAACAACG
>JAIRNV010000145.1 GCA_031257875.1 Dysgonamonadaceae bacterium | reverse complement strand
GAAATAACTGCCGCTTGAGACACCGTATCCGGCGGGCATTCCGTAAAACCTGCTGTTTTTCAAAGAAACTGTTCAATCATCTTAAAGATTTCAATCCCGCTTTTTTTTACATCAATTTTGGATTTGTTTGAATCAGCATACTTTGGAGAACACCACCAGAATTTTTTATCGGTATCGACGTTTCAAAATTAAAACTGGACGTAACGGTTTTATTTTGTGCAGTACAGATACCCTGCCGGCAATAATCCCGTCAGGGATTTCAGTTCGGTAGAAACGTTTGAACGCACAACGCCCCGCATGACGTCAGTTATGCGGACAAATGCCGCATCTCTGCGAGATGCCGGTGAAGGCGGGGAATGCTATTTTCTACCGAGCTTTGCATCTCTGCGAGATGCCGGTTCACCATTCACCGTTCACCACAAATCATTAATTTTTGATAAATCCGGATGTACAAAATCATACCGCGTAAAGTATAGAACACAGATGAGACGGATAAAACGAATTTTCACTGCATATTTCTTTTTGTAGAAAAGCAAGGCGTCGCCCAATGTCGTCAACTTAATATAAATAAGGTAATAAGGTCAGGGAAATATGAGTATCATTCATTGCTACTCAGGTTGTTTTGTTGGAAAAAATATGATTAACATAAGGTTTATATCCTGATTCACGATGCGGAAAAACCTTGTATTTGTTTGTTTATATAAGGAGGGATAAAAATTGAGATAGCAAAGAAAAATCAGATAAAATATTGTTACTTAAACAAGTCCGAATGAGTTCCTGTACTCATAAACAAAAGTATTAATTTTTTATCATCTTGCTTCCAAGTCATCAACCAGTCAGGTGTGATGTGACATTCCATAATGCCAATATACTTTCCTTTTAAGGGATGCGGTTTGTATTCTCGCGGTAATTTACCTGTTGTAGCAAGAATTTCAACGGCAGTTTCCAATAGAGAAATGTCTAAGTTCCTTTTGCCTGCCAATTTTACGTCTTTCTTGAACCTGTTTGTATATTCAATTGAATATAAAACTTTTTCATCTTCTATTTCAGGCATTTGCTTATTAAATCTTTGGTGTTTTCGGCCTTATATACACGATTGTTTTTTACATCTTCGATTGCTTCGTCTAAGCCTTTATTTAAATTTTCATATTCAAAAATTCCTTTTGAAGCAAAAAAATCTTTCAATTCCATACCATATTTTCTAAGGTCAATACGGGCAAAGGTAGGAACTCCCTTCGCATTGCGTTCGATATATATACCTGTAGTTTGTGCCATGTCTTTACAATTTCAGGCTGCAAATTTAATCAGTGTTTTTGAAATGGCAAAATATTTTATACGGATGATAGTACATCTTAAAGTTTCAAATTGTTGCATGCTGTCATTCCCCCGCATAAACAAATATTTTCCCGTATAAAAGGAAATATGTAATTTTGCAGGAAATTTACAGATTCATCAACATGCTTGAAAAAATTATCATCCTTGATTTCGGTTCCCAAACCACCCAGTTAATCGCCCGCCGCTTAAGGGAATTAAGTGTATATTGCGAAATAGTTCCCTATAATCAATTTCCCGGAAACGATCAAAGTGTAATCGGAGTTATCCTTTCGGGAAGTCCGTTTTCGGTCAATGATTCCGAAGCTTTCAAACCCGATTTGTCATCCATTCGGGGCAAATATCCGGTGTTGGGTATTTGCTATGGCGCACAATATCTGGCCTGGTCTTCCGGCGGAAAAGTAGAAAAAGGAAATTCGCGGGAATATGGTCGCGCCTGCCTGATACCTGTCGACAGGAACGATTTGTTAATGAACAATATTGGTGATAACGCCCAGGTCTGGATGTCTCACGGAGATACGATAACCGCCCTGCCGGAGCATTTTACCGTCATTGCCAGTACGGCGGATGTTAAAGCTGCTGCTTATCGCATTGAAGGTGAAAAAACCTGGGGCGTACAGTTTCACCCCGAAGTGTATCATACCGAAATCGGAACGGCTGTTTTAGACAACTTTTTGACTGTTTGCAAGGCTAAAAAGCATTGGACGCCGGCGTCCTTTATCGAAACAACTGTTGATAAACTAAAAAAACAGCTCGGCGACGACAAAGTAATTCTGGCGCTTTCGGGCGGTGTAGATTCATCGGTATGCGCTGTTCTTTTAAATAAAGCCATCGGGGAAAACCTGACCTGTATTTTTGTTGATAACGGCCTTTTACGGAAAAATGAATTTGAAAAAGTCCTCGATGACTATAAACATCTGGGACTAAACGTTACGGGAATTGACGCCAAAGCCTGTTTTTACAAACAACTGGCCGGGGTAAAAGAGCCGGAACGCAAACGGAAAATCATCGGAAAAGGTTTTATTGATATCTTTGAACAGGAAGCCCATAAACTCAAAGACGTCAAATGGCTGGCTCAGGGAACTATTTATCCGGACGTTATCGAATCCCTGTCAATTACAGGGACAGTTATCAAATCGCATCACAACGTGGGCGGTCTTCCCGAAAAAATGAATTTGAAATTAGTCGAACCCCTCCGTTTGTTATTTAAGGATGAAGTCCGAAAAGTCGGCCGCGAACTGGGAATGAAAGAACATTTGATTAAGCGGCATCCTTTTCCCGGACCGGGCTTGGGCGTCAGGATACTGGGCGACATTACGCCCGAAAAAGTCAGGATTCTTCAAGACGCAGATGATATTTTCATTTCGGGCTTGCGGGAATGGAATTTATACGATCAGGTCTGGCAGGCCGGCGCTATTCTGTTGCCGGTCAATTCGGTCGGTGTGATGGGTGACGAACGCACCTATGAAAATGCCGTAGCGCTCAGGGCTGTCACTTCGACAGACGCAATGACAGCCGACTGGGCAACACTGCCTTATGCGTTTTTATCTAAAATATCAAGTGAAATAATCAATAAAGTTCGCGGAGTAAATCGTGTCGTTTATGATATTAGTTCCAAACCGCCTTCTACGATTGAGTGGGAGTAAATTGCCGCAGATGTTTCAAATTATCGTTACATTCAACAACGTTTTTACTCAACTTCATGGCACAAAAATCAGGCCCGCACATACTATTACATTGTATTTTTTCATTCAGTCATGAGAGAATGCTTTGCGAAAGTTATTCTCCGTTTTTTTCGCAAATTTCTGTCCGTAATGGTCTCTAAGTTTTGATAATGATTTTTCGTAAACTTCCATCGCCGTGTAATTTGTACCTTCGGGAACAGGATTCTCTATATGTACAATTTTTCGGTGAGCATCAAGTTCTTTGATTATTTTTCGTCCTGTAGGAGTATTTACATCAATATGCGCAGTTACCGTATTCATTTTTTTTAAGCATTTATAAAAGTTCAATGCAAAAGTAGTATAAATTTTATTTTCTTACAATCTAATCATTGTAAATTTGTTTAAATCAGCCCATTACATTGTTTACTCAACTTCATGGCACAAAAATCGGGCCCGCACATAGTGCAATGGTCGCTTTCCTCACCCAAATGCCCTGCTTTGTAATATTCAAGCGCTTTTTCGGGATCAAGTGAAAGATTGAACTGGTCTTTCCACCGGAAATCAAACCGGGCTTTGCTCAATGCATTATCTCTGACCTGCGCGCCGGGGTGCCCTTTGGCCAAATCCGCCGCATGTGCCGCTATCTTATAGGCGATTACGCCTGCCCTTACATCTTCCTTATCGGGTAAACCCAAATGTTCTTTCGGCGTAACGTAACAAATCATTGCCGTGCCATAGCGGGCAATTTGCGCCGCTCCGATGGCCGATGTGATGTGGTCGTATCCGGGAGCAATGTCGGTAGTCAACGGGCCAAGCGTGTAAAACGGCGCTCCGTGACATTGATCTGTCTGTTTGTCCATGTTCTCCTTGATTTTGTTCATCGGAACATGCCCCGGGCCTTCGATCAAGACCTGAACATTGTGTTTCCATGCAACCCCGGTTAATTCGCCCAATACGGCAAGTTCGGCAAACTGGGCGGCGTCGTTTGCATCGTTGATGGAACCGGGGCGAAGACCGTCGCCCAGCGAAACGGCCACATCATATTGAGCAAGGATTTCGCAGATTTCTTCAAAATGCGTATAAAAGAAATTTTCCCGCCCGTGAAGACTCATCCAGTTGGCGATAATTGAGCCGCCGCGCGACACAATGCCGGTTGTCCGCTTTTTCGTCAAAGGCAGATGCGCTTTGAGCAGGCCGGCATGGATGGTGAAATAATCGACGCCCTGCTCGCATTGCTCGATAAGCGTATCGCGGTAGATTTCCCATGAAAGGCCGGCAATGACTCCGTTCGCTTTTTCCAGCGCCTGGTAAACCGGGACGGTGCCCACAGGGACAGGCATGTTGCGGATAATCCATTCCCGTGTTTCGTGAATGTGATTGCCGGTCGACAAATCCATCAGCGTATCGCCGCCCCATTTGCAACTCCATATCGCTTTTTCCACCTCTTCGCCGATACCTGACGACAGTGCGGAATTGCCGATATTGGTATTTATTTTCACTAAAAAATGCGTTCCGATAACCATCGGTTCGGCTTCGGGATGATTGATGTTTGCGGGGATAACGGCTCTTCCCGCCGCCACTTCGGCGCGGACAAATTCGGGTGTAATGTGGCTGACGATTCCCAGCGCCTCGTTCTGCTGGTTCTCGCGAATGGCCGCATATTCCATTTCCGGCGTGATGATGCCCTGCCGGGCGTAATACATTTGCGTGATATTCCGGTTCGTTTTTGCTTTCCGTGGAAAATGTGCGACAGGAAAACGCAGGTCGTTCAGATTGCTGTCGTTCAGCCGTTTATTGCAATATTCCGACGAAAAAGCCGGTAATTCCCGTGTATCGTTCCGTTTTTCAATCCACCGTTCCCGCAAACGCGGTAAACCTTTGGCGATGTCAACGTCGATATTTTCGTCTGACCAGGCGCCTCCTGTATCGTAAACGACTACCGAAGTTTTATTGACCAGAGATATTTCGCGCATCCCCACTGCGATGTCGTGGATTTTACCCTTTACATAAATTTTCCGTGAAGACGGATAAGTGATTTGCATAACAATAAATGATAAATGATAAATTATAAATTATAAATAATATCCTGTTTGTGTTTCAGGTCAGTTGCCGTTTAATTCACTTGTCAACATTTCATAAATTTCTTGCCATCCTTTAAGATATAACTTTGTGGCTTTATCGGAAAGCAAGGTAACAATGCCATCCGTGCGGTGAAGGCGCCCCATCCGCGTAGCCCGGTATTCTGCCCGACTGCGGATATTCGTAACGTAAAAACCTTTCCCGAAGTCCCTGTTATCGCGACTTTGAGACAGGTCAATTTCCGTAATTTCCGTATAACCCCAAAACCAATCTCATCGCGCTCCGCTTTGTCTAATACCGCATTCATATTATTTTAATCCAATTGAATTTATCCATATTGATGCTATTTTACATTTCAGTCTTTCATTAGAAAAGCAGTTAGCGGACTGGTAGCTTCCGCCGTATTCACAGCATCGGCCAGTTGCGCTTCGTAAGCCATACGGCCACATTCGACAGCCATCCGGAAAGCGTTTGCCATAGCCACCGGATCGCCGGCGACGGCAATGGCCGTATTGACCAGAACGGCGTCGGCGCCCATTTCGAGGGCTTCGGCAGCGTGGGAAGGAGCGCCGATACCGGCGTCGACGACAACCGGAACCCGGCTTTGTTCGATAATAATTTCGAGCAAATCGCGCGTTCTCAGTCCTTTATTGGTACCGATTGGAGCGCCCAAAGGCATGACGGTTGCCGCACCTGCTTCTTCCAGGCGTTTACACAAAACGGGATCGGCCTGAATATAAGGCAAAACGACGAAACCGAGTTTCGCCAGTTCTTCCGTAGCCTTTAATGTTTCTACCGGATCGGGTAAAAGATAACGCGGGTCGGGATGGATTTCCAGTTTCAGCCAGTCCGTTTCGAAAGCGTCGCGTGCCAGCCGGGCGGCAAAAACGGCTTCTTTGGCATTGCGGACGCCCGAAGTATTCGGCAGTAACTGTACATTGGAACGCTTGATATGCAGCAACATATCGTCTTGTTTGTTGTTGAAGTCCAAACGTTTCATGGCGACAGTTGCCATTTGCGTTTGCGAAACTTCAATCGCCCGGCTCATCAGTTCGTTTGAACTGAATTTCCCGGTTCCGAGAAAAAGACGGGAAGTAAATACTTTTCCTGCTATGGTTAGATTTTTCATTGTGTTTGTTTTGGGCGCGTATCATGGAAGAGAAAGTTTACCGTCATCCCTACGCCGGCATTACCCGGATCAGGTATAAGGGTTTGATCTCAGCCTGTAGAAAGGCACCCCTTGATTGTAATTTTCGGCAAATTTACATGAAATAATTGATATTCCATGCAGATAAGGGAAAATTAATGATTAATGATTAATGATTAATGGGTGAATTCTATGTTCCCATCCGAATTATCGCGCCCTGTCATTCCCGTACAAGCGGGAATGACAGGGTGCGACAAGATCGGTACTGCGTAGACATGTATGGTTTTATTATTCCAGCAAAAACATCTCCGAAGGCATAGACCGCTTCAAAACATTCAAATTAACATCTTTCCCAATGCGAATCCCGTACGCGCCCATCGCCATTTCCACTGTTTTGTAAGCTAAATCGGGGTGATTGTTTTCCTGGCTCAGGTGGCAAAGCCAGATATTTTTCAGATGCAAATCGAAATTGGCGGCTAAAAACCCGGCAGTTTCGGAATTGCATAAATGGCCGTTTCCGCCGGCAATCCTTTGTTTCAAATATTCGGGATAATTGCCGCAATGCAGCATTTCACGGTCATAATTGGCCTCGATAACCAGATGGTTAGCCCTTCGGATGTATCCGCCTGCCGTGTCGTTGATATGTCCGACATCTGTTGCCAAAACCCATTTCTGATGTTTATAATCAACCGAATAGCCCACGCAGTCGCTGGCGTCGTGAGGAACCTCGAAAGCCGTAATCTTAAAATCCCTGATGCAGACCGGTTCTTCTTTTTCGATAATCCGGCGGTAAAGGTTCAGTTTTTCGCCGATACGTTTGCTGTTTTCCAGTCCGGCATGAACTCTTTGCGTAGCATAGACAGGGATGCCGTATTTTTCGCCGAGCCTTCCGGCCGATTTAATATGGTCGATATGGTCGTGAGTGATAAACGCCGCCATAATCTGTTCCGGTTCAATGTTGTTTTCTTTCAGTATTTTTTTATGCTGCGTATTCCAATACCGGCGTCCATAAGAATCCCGTATTCGTCTGTACCCAGGTAATAACAATTTCCGCTGCTTCCGCTCGCTAAACTCAGGAATTTTAATCCCATCCTATTAATAAGTGTAAATTTGCCGGTTAATATTATAAAAATGTCGAAAATGCCGGCAAAGGTAAGAAATTATTCCAAAAGTTTTGTTGCTTTTGCGCCTTTCACCTGGTAAACACATATCAATGAAGAAGACATTCATGGACGATAATTTTGTTTTGCAAACGGAAACGGCGCAGCAACTTTATCACGAACACGCGGAAAAACAACCCATTATCGATTATCACT
>JAIRNV010000119.1 GCA_031257875.1 Dysgonamonadaceae bacterium | reverse complement strand
GTTTTGACTGGCGCCTTTCTAATTTTGTCTCTATTTTGTCTTTCATTATAAATAATTTAAAAGCGCAAAATTAATTGTTTTTTGGAAAATGGAAACTGGACTTTGAACACCCTACCCGTTGGGGCGAGCGGTTAGTAGAGTTGCCATTTTCGTAGGGCGTTGCCCTACGCTTATTGCTATAAGCCCTTCGGGCTATTGCTTCGTAAAGCAAACGCGCTAAAATTTTTATTTCTGTCTTTTCTAATGCTCTAATTTTCATAATTTATCTATTTTTAATCTTTCCCACAGCCATTGCGGAATAAGTCTCCAGATGAAAACAAGCGCACGGTAACGCCAGTCAATGATTACGACACGCTTCTTGCGATCCACCGCCCGCATAATAACACCGGCTACCCGGTCTGCCCGCATCAGCATCGGATACTTGTATTCTCCGCCCTCAAGCAATGGCGTATCGACAAATCCGGGACGAATATCGGTGAATCTGATACGTGTGTTTTGTTTATGGGACAGTTGCGCCAACGCATCAATGTATGTATTCTGGAATCTTTTTGTCGCCGAATAGGCCGCCGCCATGCCCATTCCTTTTGTCCCGGCGATGGAACTGATTACGGCAATATGCCCTCCACCCTCCGTCCTGAAATAACGGTATGCGGCCGTAACCATCCGGATGAAACCGGTTACGTTCGTCTCCGCTGTCCGTATTTCAATTTCCTCCTCTATCGAAGGATTCTGATGCCCTGTCCCCGACGACAGGAAAAACAGGTCCATCCCCCCTCTTTGTCGAATCAGATGCATCAGCCTTTCTGCGGCATCTTCCCGCATCACATCTATGGGATACGCCACTGCCTGTTCGGGATAGTTCTTCCTCAACTCTTCCAGTGCGTCTTCACGCCTGCCTGCTACGCCAAGCAACCATCCTCTTCTCAGCATACACAATGCAACCTCCCGACCGATACCGGACGTCGCCCCGACAATAATTACTCTTTTTAATCTTTCCATAACTCTTCAAAAAATTCAAAAAATATTTCCGCAAAAGTAGTAAAATATATCTGTGTAAATCTGCTAAATCTGTGTCATCTGAGCGCTAAAAATTTCTCTTTTCAACTCAAACCCATTGTAACCCTTTTCTTTTGCCGAATTTTTGCCAAAAAACACTTTTTCGCACTTGTTGCCTGCGTAACAGCGGTTGCCGTTGGCAAAATCGAAACGAATAACGGTGCATTGATTGGTGCAACCCTTGCATTGCAGTTCCTTTGTTTTGGCACGCAGATGACACAGATTATCATGATTTTCGCAGATTTTTGTTTCATCTGCGTTAGCCTGCTCAAGATGTTTCGTCCGAGCGTTTTTTTTCGCATACAATGCCGCTCCCAAAGCGCCCATCAATTCGGGATAGTCGGTGGCGCTGACGGATTTTTCCGACAGCAATTCCAAAGCGCGATAAACCGCGTCGTTTTTGAATGTTCCGCCCTGAACAACGATATTTTGCCCTAATACATTGAGATTGGAGATTTTCAATACCTTGAACAGGCAATTCTTAACCACCGAATATGCCAGACCTGCCGCAATATCGCCAATCGTGGCATTTTCGCGCAACGACTGTTTGACTTTCGAGTTCATAAAAACAGTGCAGCGCGTTCCCAAATCGGCAGGATGCGGCGCAAGGCAGGCGGCAGCGGTAAATTCGGACAGGGTGAGTTGCATTGTGGCGGCGAAATTCTGCAAAAACGAGCCGCAGCCCGACGAACATGCTTCGTTGAGTTCGATGTTGGAAATCAAGCCGTTCCGCACAAAAATCGACTTCATATCCTGTCCGCCAATATCCAAAACAAACGACACTTCGGAATTAACCCACTGTGCGCCTTGCAGGTGCGCCATTGTCTCCACAATTCCAAAATCGAGATTGAACGCCGAGCGAATCAGGTCTTCGCCGTAGCCTGTTGCAGCAGAGCCAATAATATGTAAGTCAATATTCCTGTTTTTAATTTCATCGTAAAAAGTCTGCAAACCGTCTGTTGTCGTTTTCAGCGGATTTCCGTTGTTGGCGGAATAGAATTTGAAAACGATATTTTCACGGTCGTCAAGAATCAGAATCTTTGTGGTTGTTGAGCCGCTGTCGATTCCGAGATAGCATTTCAGCGTTTCGTCAGGATATAATTCCCTTGTTTTTAAGCGCTTGATTTTCCGATTGACTTTCCACTGCCCGTATTCTTCCCTGTCCTTAAAAAGCGGTGGCAGGAAGTCCGATTGAAAGGATTTTTTTACTGTTCAAGAAACGGTTTTCAATTTCCTGCAGGGTAATATTACCCTCCTGTTTTTCAGCTAAAAGCGCACAACCCAAAGCGGGAAAAAATTCACTGTTTTCGGGCAAAATCAAGTCGTCATCATCCAATTTCAGGATATTGCGAAAAGCGGCGCGCAAGGCAGGAATAAACGTCAAAGGTCCGCCGATGCAAAGCATTTTCGGACGGGCTTTATTCCCTCGAAACAAGGTTGTTATTGCCTGCATTGCAACGGTTTGCAAAATTGACATCGCTACGTCGGGCGCCGAAACATTGCGGGCAATGAGGTTTTGCACATCGGTTTTGGCAAATACGCCGCAGCGCGAAGCAACGGGGTAAATTTTCGTGCAGTGTTCGGCTTGCCGTCCCAATGCTGCGGGTGTAATATTGAGCAAATCGGCCATTTGGTCGATAAATGCGCCGGTGCCGCCTGCGCAGGCGCCGTTCATGCGTATATCGGGTTGCTTGCCCTGCTCAAAAAAGACGATTTTCGCGTCTTCACCGCCCAAATCAATAAGCGTGTGCGTGTCGGGGTAAAGTGTTTCAATCACTTCAATTGCCGCAACAACTTCCTGAACAAAAGCGCACTGTATCCGTTCCGCCACGCCCATCCCCGCCGAGCCTGTCATATTGATTTTGAAAGCAGTATCAGGGAAAAGCGTCGCTATTTCCGCAATTCCGGCAAGAAAAACCTCGCCGATACCCGCTTTGTGTCGCACGTAACTTTTATGTATCACATTGTTAGTGGAATTTAATACGACGGTTTTCAGCGTAGTGCTGCCAATGTCAATGCCGATTTTATTTATTGCTTTCATTGATTGTTTTTCACTGAACATTATTGTTCGACAATATTGTCGATTTTATTGTAAAAAAAATATTATGGCTTTAATGCATTCAAAATGAATTGCACATTGCTTTCGCGCCTTTCGTTCAGGAAGTGGGTTAAGGCTTCGTGGCCGTCGAGATTAAAAGTGTCTTTCAAAACCGGCAAGGCGAGAAATGTTACAACGTTAATAGAAATGGCATTCAAGATTAAATCGCGGATTGTGATTGGGCGAACAGCGCCTTTTGCAATTTCATCATTCAACAGTTTTTCGATTGTGCAAAGATGGGGAAATATTTGTGGGAAAAGCGCTTCGATAGACCACTTGCGGTTTTCTTCATTTGATAAAATTTCATTAAAAATAAATGGGGGCAACTGTGGATTTTGCGCCACAAAATTGAACTGCGTTTCCACAACAAGCCGGACTGTTTCCGTAAACGGCCTGTCTTTCTCAAAGATACCACCGAACATTTGGGCAAGGATTTGAACTTTTTCCTTGAAAATCTTTTGAAACAACTGTTCTTTTGTCCTGAAATAATAATGCAACATGGAGTGGCTTACGCCTGCTCTACGTGCTATGGCAACGGTTTTTGTATTTCCGTATCCTTTTTCGAGAAATTCCGCTTCGGCAGCTTCGAGAATGATTTGCTCCGTACTTAATTCGTTGTTATTCATATAATTTCTTGTTGAATAATTTTGTTCGACAATTTTGTCGATGCAAAGATATGAATAAAAATTGAATTGGCAAGAAAAATGGATGTATTTCAAACTTGTCGCAGTGCTGTTGATTCCCGCGCAGGCGGGAATCTCATAATAGTCCGTACGCTTTTACTTGGGATTCCCGCCTGCACGGGAATGACAGCAGTGTTTTAGACTGCGACAATTTGAAATGCAAAAAAATAATGTACTATTTTTCGATTATTTTCATAATCCTGTCAAAATCCGATTCAAAAAGCCGGTCTTGAACAGGACGGTATTTTTCAAATTCATTTTCAGCATGCTGTTTGGCAATAGCTGCGGTAATCTTGCCTGCATTTTGCAACAAATCTTTTCCGTTTGCCTGCAAAATCAAATCCAAATGTTTTGCCCAATCGCTCATCGTGAGCGGAATGTGCCGTTTTGCATATTCTTCGGCAAAGTCTAAGTAACCGTTTACTATGCGTCCAAGCGATTCCAATTCGCTTTCTGTCAGGTAGTTTTTCGCTATTGCTACATCCGTTTTCAGAATTTTCCCGTTGGGCGATTTTTCCCATGAAGTCAATCCCATATTTTCTTTTTTGTGGTCGGCCCGGCTGTATATCAGTTCGGCAGCAGTATGTTTATGTACGGCATAATGCATTTTGTTTTGAACTTTGGCAAAAAACTTTCCTGTCGTGGGCGAGTCGGGATTATAATCCATTGCGGTGGAATAAATATCGGTGATTTTCTGATAAAATCGCCGTTCCGACAGCCGAATCTCACGGATTTCTTCCAAAAGCCGTTCAAAATAATCGTCGTCAAGAAAAGCGCCATTTTCCATTCGTTTACGGTCGATAATATATCCCCGCAATGTGAAATCGCGCAAAACAGATGTTGCCCATTGCCGGAACGCTGTTGCCCGTTTGGAATTTACACGGTAACCAACAGCAATAATGGCGTCAAGATTGTAATGTTTCACGGTTCTGCAAACTTCACGGCTGCCTTCCTGTTGAACTACCGAGAAATCCTCGGCAGTTGAAGTTTCGTCCAATTCGCCTTCTGTATATACGTTTTTAAGGTGTAAGCCAATATTATCGGCGGAAGTATCAAACAGTAATCCAATATTTTTTTGCGACAGCCAAATCGTGCCGTCTTGCACCCGTACTTCCACTCCATTACCTTTCGATTGATAGGCAAAAGTCAAAAATTCGGCGGTACTGTTGCGAATTTGCAGTTTTTTGTTTTTCATTTTACATCTCCGAAAGCATTAACAGGAATCGCATCAACCCGTTCCTGATGCCGCCCTCCTTCAAAAGGCGTATTTAAGAAAATGTCCGTCATTTTTTCGGCTAAATCCGGCGCGAGAAAACGGCCGGGCAGTGCAAGCACATTGGCATTGTTATGCAGTCGCGCCAATCGGGTGATTTCTTTATTCCAGCATAAAGCGGAACGAATGTGCCGGCGCTTGTTGAGAGTCATATTGATTCCGTTTCCCGAACCGCAAACGGCAATTCCCATTTGAACTTCTTCGTCTTCAATCGCTTCGGCCAGTTTGTGCCCAAAAGCGGCGTAACTGACGCTTTCGGTCGAGTAAACGCCATAATCAATATAAGGAATATCCTTGGTATCCAGATAAATACGGATATGTTCTTTCAATTCAAAACCGGCATGATCGGATGCCAATCCGATTTTTATCAACTGTTGGTCTGTTTCCATAAAATGATTTTAAGGGTAAAGGGTAAAGGGTAAAGGGGGGCACCGTTTGTACCCTGTACCTTTTACCCTTCACCCTGTACCTGTTCCAATACTTGTTTGTAAACGTTTTCCCCTGTAAACCCGAGTTTTTCGTCCAGTACTTTGTAGGGAGCGGAGAAACCGAAAGAATTCATTCCCCAGATTTTGCCGTTGTCGCCGACTAAACCCGAAAGCGTTACCGGAAGTCCTGCCGTCAAACCAAAGATTTTTTTGCCCGGAATGATGACGGAATCCTGGTATTCCCCGGACTGATTACGGAACAATCCTTCCGACGGAACGGAAATGATTCTTACTTTGTAACCGTCTTTCCGCAACAAAGCCGCGCCTTCAACCAAAGTAGATACTTCCGAACCGGAAGCCAGTAGAATTACATCGGCGTGGTCGTCACATTCAACCGTATAAGCGCCCCTGGCGGCCTGCAGGGCTTCTTCGTAACGGTTTGTTCCGGCCGGTAAATCGGCAATATTTTGCCTTGATAAAATCAGGGCGGTAGGCGTGTGCGTGTTTTCCATTGCCAGTTTCCAGGCGACGGTTGTTTCCTGCGTGTCGGCAGGACGGAATACCAGCAGGGAATTATGTCCCTTGTGATTCTTCAATTTTTCCATTAGGCGGATTTGCGCTTCCTGTTCGACCGGCTCGTGTGTCGGACCGTCTTCGCCCACGCGGAAGGCGTCGTGCGTCCAGATGTATTTGACAGGCAATTCCATTAAGGCAGCCATCCGGATAGCCGGTTTCATGTAGTCGGAGAAAACGAAAAAAGTGCCGCAAGCCGCAATGACGCCGCCGTACAAAGCGATGCCGTTACAGATGCAGGCCATTGTCAATTCGCTCACGCCCGATTGCAGGAAAGCGCCTGAAAAATCGCCTCTGGTCATGGCTTTTGTATGTTTCAGGAACCCGTCGGTTTTGTCGGAATTGGACAAATCGGCGGAGGTAACAATCATGTTTTCCGCTTGCCGGGCCAATACGCCCAATACGGTGGACGAAGCTGTGCGCGTAGCCTGATTGGGCTTTTGTTCGATAGCCGCCCAGTCGATTTCCGGCGTCTGGCCGGACAACCAGAAAGCAAGTTTTTTTGCCGTTTCGGGATTGGCTTTTTCCCAGGCCGCCTGTTCG
This sequence comes from Dysgonamonadaceae bacterium, assembly GCA_031257875.1. GTDB lineage: Bacteria > Bacteroidota > Bacteroidia > Bacteroidales > Azobacteroidaceae > Azobacteroides. Next base: position 20,483 of record JAIRNV010000119.1, on the reverse strand, counting down.
GCTTTCCGTCCGGCGACTATTTTTTTCAGTTCTTCTTTCCGTTGGGCGTAGAGTTGTGCTACTTCTTTGAAAATTCGGAAAGGGTCTGCGGGATTTCCGCCCAGGTTTTCGACGGTTTTTTCAAAAGAAGCGCCGGCTTCGCCCAAAGGCATACCGTGGGTGGCGCATTTGTTTTCGTAAGATTCGCCGTCGGCTTTGCGTGCGCCTTTACCCATCACGGTTTTTCCGATGAGTAGGGTAGGGGAGTTCCTGTTTTCCTGTGCCTGTTCCAGCGCTTTTTCGATAGCTTCGGCGTTGTTCCCGTCAATTTCAATCACATGCCATCCCCAGGATTGATATTTGAGGGCGGTATTTTCGGAAGTAACCGCATCGGCGGTTGTGGAAAGTTGTATGTTATTGGAATCGTAGAACATAATCAGGTTGTTCAAACCTAAGTGGCCGGCGATACGGCCTGCTCCCTGCGAAATTTCTTCCTGTACGCCTCCGTCGGAAATATAGGCGTAGATTTTTTGTTTCAGCGGCCGGCCGGTCTTTGCGGCAAGGAATTTGGCGGCAATGGCGGCGCCAACGGCATAAGTATGTCCCTGTCCCAGAGGGCCGGAAGTGTTTTCTATTCCACGGGCGACGTCCAATTCGGGATGTCCCGGAGTAATGCTGCCCCACTGGCGGAATTGTTTCAAATCGTCCAAGGAAAATTTACCGCTAAGCGCTAAAACAGCATACAGCATGGGCGACATGTGTCCCGGGTCCAAAAAGAACCGGTCGCGACCTTCCCACGAAGGGTTTTCAGGATCATAAATCAGGTATTTGCCATATAAAACATTGATAAAATCTGCGCCTCCCATGGCGCCGCCGGGGTGTCCCGACCTGGCTTTTTCTACCATGGCAGCCGATAAAATCCGAATATTGTCGGCTGCCAGATTCATTGTTTGAATGTGATTCATTTATATAATATTTAGTGATTTTGCAGAAAAAATCGCCGCAAATATAGTAAATATTTCGGATTATATGCAGGCCTATAAAAATAATCCCAAAATGTACATTGGGAATATCCACACCAGTCGAGTAATAAATTTCTAATGGACACCAATAGAGAAATTAGTTCATAATATATTGTTGTTTCTCTTGTTTCTGAGCAGTATATGGTGTGGGATTGCACCCATACCGGCGAAATATTATTTCAAATCCATACTGTATTTGTTCGGAAAATATTACTTTTGCAGCGAAATGATACAATATTTGGATTTATTAAAACGGGTACTGTCCGAAGGCACACAAAAAGAAGACCGGACGGGAACAGGAACGGTAAGCGTTTTCGGCCATCAGATGCGGTTTAACCTGTCGGAAGGTTTTCCGGTACTGACAACCAAGAGGTTGCATCTGCGATCTATTATCTGCGAGTTGCTTTGGTTTTTGAAAGGCGATATCAATATCCGTTACCTGAACGAAAACGGGGTGCGAATCTGGAACGAATGGGCGGATGAAAACGGCGATTTAGGTCCCGTATACGGCCGTCAGTGGCGTTCGTGGCCGGATTATTCGGGCGGACATATTGACCAGATCAGCGAAGTTATCCACACGATTAAAAATAATCCCGATTCCCGCCGAATCATCGTCAGCGCCTGGAATCCGGTCGATATTCCACAGATGAAACTGCCGCCCTGCCACTGTTTCTTCCAGTTTTATGTGGCCGGCGGAAAACTTTCCCTGCAACTGTATCAGCGAAGCGCCGACATTTTTCTGGGCGTTCCGTTTAATATTGCTTCTTATGCCCTGCTGCTGAAGATGGTTGCGCAGGTAACCGGCTTGCAGGAAGGCGATTTTATACATACTTTCGGCGATGCGCATATCTACAGCAATCACCTGGAACAGGTGAAACTGCAATTGACACGCCAGCCCCGGCCTTTACCCGAAATGAAAATCAATCCGGAGGTGAAAAGCATTTTTGATTTCCGGTACGAAGATTTTGAACTGGCCGGTTATGATCCGCATCCGCATATTAAGGGCGACGTGGCGGTGTGAAACTAATCAAACAATATTCATTAATGCAATTTAAAAATTGATTTTTTTATGAAAAAAAATTATTTTATCGGTTATGGTTTTCGCTCTTGCAGCGAATGTGTCTGCACAATTTTTTGTCAGTTCGGCAGGAAATGTGGGGATAGGTACGACAAATCCCCAACAAAAACTGGTTGTTAACGGAAATATTTATTTTGGAAGTTCATCCGGTAATATTTTGGGTACGACCAACAGTAATTCCATTTTATTCAAGGTGAACGGGGTTTTAGCAGGAAATACGGGAAATTCGGGAACGGATATTGTATCTTTTGGATACGGATCGCTTGTATCCAATACAACGTGCTACCTCAATACTGCCTTTGGAGTGCGTGCGCTTGAGAGCAATACAACGGGCTACGACAATATTGGCAATGGATTCAAAGCGCTTTCTTCCAATACAACGGGCCACAGCAATATTGCCATTGGATTCCGGTCACTTGATAACAATACAACGGGCTTTAACAATACCGCTATTGGATATGGTGCGCTTTTGCTCCAGACAACGGCCAACACCAATACCGCCGTTGGAAGTACTGCGCTTTATTCAAACACAACGGGCAGTGCAAATACCGCCATTGGAAGGAGTGTACTTTCGTCAAACACAACGGGCAATTTTAATACTGCTGTTGGTGCTGATGCAGATGTCAATGCCGGCAACCTGAGCCTTGCTACAGCCATTGGCTATGGTGCAACAGCCACTGCAAGCAATCAGGTAAGAATCGGGAACAGTAGCGTTACCAGCATCGGCGGTATTGTCGGATGGACTACTTTTCCTTCGGACAAACGGGCAAAGAAAAACATCCGCCCGAATGTGCCGGGTCTTGCCTTTATCAACCGCCTGCAACCGGTTACTTTCAATCTGGATTTGGATGCCATAGACGGTCTGCTGAAAATTGACAGGACAAAGAAAAGGCCGGGTGAAGAAGAGTTGTCTCCGAAATTGATAGAGATAAACAAAAAAGCAAGGGAAGCTAAAGAAAAAGTGATACAAACCGGCTTTATAGCGCAGGATGTGGAAGAGCTTGCCAAAAGCATCGGTTACGATTTTAGCGGTGTAGATGTGGACGAAACGGGTGTTTACGGCTTGCGGTATGCGGAATTTGTTGTGCCGCTGGTGAAAGCCGTGCAGGAACTCAGTGAACAGGTAAATGAACTCAGCGAGCAAAATAACCAGCTACAGGCGCAGATAAATGAACTGCAGAAAAAAGATGTTTTGAGAAGCGGGACAGGAGGTAAACGATGAAAATGGGGATCTTATTTTTATCAGTGATGTTACTGTCTTTCGGATGCGACAATAACGATGATTTATCCAAAGGCGACAATGTTATCAATATGGGAAATGATAATCCGGATATTTCATTGACGGGAACGAAATGGAAATTGACCACTTTTGTAAACGCTTCGGAAGGAACAACTAAAACGCCGGAAACATTTTCACATATACCTTACGATTGTTATTGGATACAGTTCAATGACGACAATACTTGTGAGGGACGTTCGTCTTCAAATTTATTGCCGGGGCGTTACAGTGTTGACTCCGCTTCTTCCGAAATTCTAATTACAGTCGGAGCGGCAACAGAAATAGCAGAAAAACCGGATGGTGAAGAATTTATTGACAAATTAAATCGTGTACATACTTTTGTCATTCAAGAATCCTCTTTAATGTTATACCATAATGAAAAAGATTATTTACTTTTTGATATTTATGACAATGAAAAAGAATAAACTCATCATTTTATTGACTTTCTCCCACGATTTGGCTATAAGTATACAGTAAATTATAATTTAGATAATTCTGGAACGGGAGGCTTAGGCATGGTAAGTTCAAATAGTAAATGCAACTAAAGTAAGAAAAAAACTGAACCTGTTTTTTTTTATCACATGACAATTTCAATCATAGCAGCAATCGGGAGGAACGGCGAAGCAGGCAAAAACGGCGGCTTGCTTTGCCATTTGCCTGCCGATTTGAAGCATTTTAAGGAAATCACTTCCGGTCATACGGTAATTATGGGGCGCAAAACTTTCGAGTCTTTACCCAAAGGCCCCCTCCCCAATCGCAGAAACATGGTTGTCAGTCGAAACAGCGGTTTGCAAATCGAAGGGGCGGAAGTTTATCCCTCTTTGGATGCTGCGTTTATGGGATTAATTGATGAAAATGAAGTGTTTGTCATCGGCGGCGGCCAGATTTACAGACAGGTGCTGCCCGTTGCCGATAAACTTTATCTCACGAAAATAGATGCGGATTTCCCCGAAGCAGATGTTTTTTTTCCGAAAATAGATTTTTCCGTCTGGCGGGAAACAGGCAGGGAAACTTTTCTTGCAGACGGGAAAAACCCTTATGCTTTCTCATTCCTTGAATACGGGCGTTTTGAATAATGATTAATGGTTAATGATTAATGACGCAGTGAGGTTGAATTAATCATTAATCATTTCATTTTCTCAGTTTTACATAATCCGCTTTATGGTCTTTTCCCTTGTGCAGAATGAGGTTGGCGCGTTCGCGCGTGGGCAGGATATTTTGGTGCAGGTTTTTTTGGTTGATTTCCCGCCAGATGGAAAGCGCCATGCGTTCGGCTTCGTCTTCCGACAGTTTGGTAATTGAAAAAAAGAACGAATCGGGATCGTTGAAAGCGGTTTCCCTGAAATTCATGAAACGGGTCAGAAACCATTCTTCGAGTAAATCGTCTTCCGCATCTACATAAATGGAAAAATCAAGGTAATCGGAAACGAAAACCGCCAGCCGGTTTTTCCCCGGATAATCGGCCTGGCTTTGCAGTACATTCAGCCCTTCAAAAATCAGAATATCAGGTTGCGGATTTATCTCAATGTATTCATTCGGAACAATATCGTATATCAGATGCGAATATTTGGGTGCGCGGACATTCGTTTTCCCCGATTTAATATCGCCGAGAAATTGCAGAATACGTTGAATATCATACGATTCCGGGAATCCTTTTTTCGACATAATTCCTTTTTCTTCCAGCACGGCATTGGGATAAAGAAAACCGTCGGTCGTAACCAGCGCCACCCGGTAGTTCTCTTTCCACCGGCTCAACAGGGCTTGCAATACGCGCGCAGTGGTGCTTTTCCCTGCGGAAACGCTTCCCGCTATGCCGATAATGAACGGAATTTTCTGAGGTTTTTCGTTCAAAAACCGCATCATCACTTCCTGCCGGCTGACGGTTGAATTGACGTAATTGTTTAATAACCGGGACAAAGGAAGATATGTATCCCTAATTTCGTTGATGGACAGTTCTTCATTAATTCCTTTCAGTTCAGTAATTTCCTTTTCGCTCAAAGTCATTGGCTCCGATTTGCGAAGTTCCGCCCATTTATCTCTGCTGAAAATCAAATAAGGACTGGTTGATGATATGCGCATCTGCGTAATTTTTTTTATGATAACGGCTGCAAAAGTACGTGAAAATCCGGCGACTTCCAAGTGCGGGGAATGAAAAAATCTTTGCGCAGATTCAAAAAAGATTTAAGCCTTTTAGTGCATCATATTTGAAATTCAATTTTTTTTCCTACCTTTGCGTCACTTTTATAACAGGGAAAGGTGCTCGAGTGGTTGAAGAGGCACGCCTGGAAAGCGTGTATACTCCTAAAGGGTATCACGGGTTCGAATCCCGTTCTTTCCGCCAATAACTATTCTCAACAAAACGGTTACATATAAAAACGCTATTTCAGAACGATTTACCAAACATTAACTGACTCCGGTTTACATCTTGGATAAAATCCGTCATCACATCTTTAATACGGTGCTTTTTTGGCATTCCGGTAAAAATCCGGCCGGAAAGTTACTGTTTATTTGGATGTTTCCGGTACACCGGATTGAACGGAGTATCATTGAAGCTGTTTCACGTAAGGCTACTTGAGTTAAAAGTCACGCATTTATACACAACCGGATACATCGCCGCAAACTCTCTTCCCACTCCGGAATAACAATTCCGAATGTTTCCCCGATTTTCGACTTGTCTAAAACGCTGTATCCCGGACGGGGCGCTTTTGCCGGATATTGGCTTGCCGGTATCGGATGCACGGTGCAAGTCGTAATTCCCGCCAACTGTAAGATTTTTTTTGTAAAATCAAACCAGGTTGTAATGCCTGCATTGCTGTAATGGTAAATGCCTGCCGGAAAGTTCCCGGTTTCTCCGGTACGGATAATCACGGAAAGAATCGCCTGCGCCAAATCGGCTGCATAAGTCGGCGTACCTTGCTGGTCGTAAACCACATTCAGTTCCGAACGTTCTTTACCGAGTCGAAGCATGGTTTTGACAAAATTATTACCGAACGGAGAATACAGCCAGGCCGTCCGAATGATAATACTTTCCGGTTTGATTTTCATCAGTATCTGTTCGCCGGCCAGTTTGCTTTTTCCGTAAACCGATTGTGGGTTTGTCTTATCCGATTCTTTTAGCGGAGTTTTCCCTGTTCCATCGAAAACATAATCCGTTGAAATATGAATGATCAGGGTTTGTTTCTGCGCCGATTCGGCCAGGTTTTGCACTGCATCGCGATTTATTTTGTAACAGGTTTCAGTTTCGTCTTCAGCCTTGTCGACAGCCGTGTATGCGGCGCAATTGATAATATAATCCATTTTATTCTTATTAAAAAAAGCCGACAATTCCGTTTTGTCACAGATATTTAGCGTATCAATATCCGTCGGGAAAAATTGAAGTTGAGGATATGCCGGTGCAAGTTTCCGTAATTCATTTCCTAATTGTCCGTTAGCGCCCGTAAGCAGAATTTTCTTTTCCATTTCTTTTTGTTAATTTTGCGCAAAAATACAAATAATATGATTCGTTACCGCGTTTTGGAGACAGGTTTTTTTGTTGCAGACGGAGGCGTTATGTTCGGCGCCATTCCCAAACGGGCGTGGAAACGGGCTTATCCGGCTGATGATGACGGTAATTGCCGGTTAGCGATGAATTGCCTGCTGGTTTGGAATGAAAAACGGGTGGTTTTACTGGATACGGGAGTCGGTTCCAAAAGTTTGGGAAAACTGTCATATTACAGTTTCCATAACTTGAAAGATATTGTGAAACAGGTCTGTTCCTGCGGCTTTGAACCCGGACAGGTGACAGACGTTGTCCTTTCCCATTTGCATTTTGATCATTGCGGAGGATGCACTCATCTGTTTGATAACCGGTTAAATATTACTTTCCCTAAAGCCAGGCACTGGGTAAGTAAACTTCAATGGGAAACTTACATGAATCCCAACGAACTGGAACTGCATTCTTACCGGAGTGAGGATATGATGCCGGTTTTTGAAGCCGGATTAGTCCGGTTGATTGATAAAGACGCTGAATTATTTGAAGGTTTCAATCTTTCGCTTTTCAACGGGCATACGAAAGGACAAATTGTTTCGTTTATTGATGCGGGAGAAAAAGAAACATTGCTTTTTCCCGGAGATGTGATTCCGACAAAAGCCCATTTATCCGGTTCGTGGATTTCAGCCTACGATATAGAGCCGCTGGAATCCCTCGCTGCTAAAAAACGAATCGGGGAACGGACGGACGGAAAACACGCAATCCATATATTTTATCATGATGCTTATCAGACGGGTAGATTTTAAGTCGCATTCTGTCATTCCCGTGAAAGCAGAAATGACAGGACAAACAGATATAACTTTTTTAAAATAAATTTAATTCTATGGAGAAGTTCACTCAATTATTTGCATTTGTAGCTATGGCAGTTCCTTTTTTTACTTCATGCAGTAAAAATGCGGTTTATGGCAATTATCAGATTGTCAGTAAAGAAATCAGTATCACGGATTATGATGAAATCCACGCAGGACTTGAGGCGAACGTTGTGTATCAACAGTTTTCCGATTCCGCTCCCTACCTGCAAGTCAACATTGATGATAACCTGCTGTCTTCGTTAGACATAAGGGTAGAAGGCGACAGGTTAATCATTGATACGAAACCCGATTCCGTTATTCGGCCTACTCAATTGACGGTTTATACCAACTCAAGGAATTTGAAGAAAGTCCATATTTCCGGTTCGGGCGACTTTTACCTGCGGGGTGAAATAAACGCCAAAAACTTCGATCTGAAAATTTCCGGTTCGGGTAATGTCCGTATGGACAGTTTGCTGTGCCGGAAACTGAAAGTAAATATTTCCGGTTCGGGCAACGCCCGGTTAATCGGGGCGGCTAAAGAAGCTACCTGTACGGTTAGCGGTTCGGGCAATATCGAGGCATTTGGTTTTTTTGTGCAAACCCTAGAATGTAAGATTTCCGGTTCGGGCAACATTGAAGCTTATCCGGGAAAAAAATTAGACGCTTCGGTTTCCGGTTCGGGAAGCGTCATGTATAAAGGTTTGCCGGAATCGGTTAATTCCTCGGTTTCCGGGAGCGGGAAAATCAGACAGACAGAATAAACCATGCGGAAAATGATTACACGCAGAGAATTTATCAAAAAAGGTGGACTGGGCTTGGCAGCCTTAGCCGTTAATGGACAACTGTTTGTAACTGTTTCCCCAACACGCCGGATACGACCGTACATTTCCGAACAGTCGACAATCGTTCGGATACGTTCGTTTATACGGGCGATATTCATGCCATGTGGCTGCGCGATTCGTCGGCGCAGGAGTTGATACTGAAATTGATTGACGAAGGGAAAGAAGGGCGGAGGCATTGGGTTGTTTCCAAAAAACTATAATCGCAAATAACGTCAGTTGCCAAAATTTGAAATGGTTTTAGCGAAGTCTCACCCTGAATATTGAGCATCGGGTTTTTAATATCCAATTTTTGCCCTGAAATTTGGTAATGATTCGCCGTTAAAACATCATTCAAAATTTTTTCCGAATAGAACCATTTTGTAGTAAAAGGTCTTGAAGGAACTTTGAGCAGATTATTTACAGCGTATTTTACTTTTCGTTTTTGTTTTAATTTGTTTTTCAAATCACGACTCCACTTAGTAATGCGAAATAAACAGGATATTGCAGTTTTAATCTTTTCCTCCGTATCTCTCCGTGAAATCCACTCCGTGAAACTCCGTGCTGTAAAAATTATTAAACACGGAGTTTCACGGAGTGGATTTCACGGAGGGACACGGAGTTGATTGTTATTTATTTTGTATTCCTTAATAGAATAATCAAGTTCATCGTTGCCTGTTTTTCCGGATTTGATTTGTTCATTATACTTTTGAATAAAATAAAGGCGTTTGGCTTCAAATTCGATGAGTGTAACCGGTTTTGCAATGTCGCGTTTTAATATGGCAGTTACTCTGCCTGCCGAAATTCTTGAACTTGTGGCAAGATCGTATCTGTGATATTTTCTTCAAATAATGTTTTCATACCATATTATAGTTATAACGTAAAATAATACTCCCTTATCTTTTTCGCTATCAACTTCCTCCTCATCGCCAAAAACTCCTGATAATCATTTAATTCCGTCTCCATAATCTCTGTCGGCACACAATTCATTCGCAGATTTTCCATCAATTCCGTTTCTGTCGAAATACCGCTTATTTGAGGATTGGAATTTTGTATTTGACTTTGTATCAATCCAAAATACTCTTTCGGCGGACGATTCCCGATTTTAATATTGATTTCCGACTGCATGTAAACATAGTTGGCAATCTGATTGTATTTGCTTCGTTCCAATCCGTTCTTTTTCAGGTAATCGCGAGGAAACAGATGATGAATGTCGCCGCGTTGGATAATCAAGTCGCGTACCAGAATGTCTTTGGACAGAAAACCTTTGTCGTTGGCTTTGACCTGCGAAACAAGAAAAATGAGGAAATACGGGCTGCTTGCCACCGACGTGTCCAGACTTTGGAGCAAGGAAGCATTCCAGTAAGCGTCCGACAATTCGGCTTCTTCACGCTCTTTCATCACGTCTTCAAACAGTCTGTCCGAAATCTGCTTAACGTCGTAATCAAAGGCGCTTTCAGGCGAACCCGAGTAGCGACCGGTCAAAATCGAATACACTAACCAACGACACACATATCGCCCGATATATGTTTCCGGATAGTTCAATTCTTTGAGTTTCAAATAAACAATGTAAGCAAAATTCAGAGCATTCTGTGAACGGATAAGTTTAGGTGAAATGAATCCTGCCGACTTGATGATCATCAAAAAGCGCTTAAAGTTGGTTTCGTTGATGAAACAGTTTACTCCGGTTTTAAGCCGGGCAAACGATTTTTCGGCAATGCAGGCTTCAAAAGTTCTCGTTTCAAAGTTTCTGCCCGACAACAGGCTCACCAAATCGGAAAGTCTGTCACGATTGAATTGCGAGGTGAATGCAACGCGGATTAAATCGCTGTAATCCGGGTTGTAGAGGTCGTCGTTTTCCGTTTTTAGCCACTCCATACGACCCCAAAAATCTGTTTTGGCAAATTCCCTGTCGTTATCGACAATGTGCGTGTAAAATTCGGGAGCAACCGCCAGATGACAAAAATAGTCAATCGCTTTGCGTAATTCGTTTCCTCCGTATTCGGTGTTGGATGCAATCTTACTCATCGCAAAATCCGCCTGACTTAACACAACGCCTTTGGAATTGATGCGGATAAAAATTTCCGTCACGGTTTCGATGTCCAAATCGGAAGACAATTCAATCAGTCCGATTTGTTTCTTGGGGATATTGACAAGATTGGTGATACTTCTCTCAATTTGTTCTTCATTCGCCTCAGGGTTCAGTTTCAAATATTCTCTCACTATCCTCAAAGCACTACCGTTTATTACTTCCGAAATGTCATGCAACCATGTTTTATCTTTCAGAATAGCCGGATTTTGCACCTCAAACTTCTCCTCAACAGGATGAAAAGATATTTTTATCTTTACACGTTTGTAAGCGCTGTTTACAACGTATTGTCCGAGAATAGCCGCTGTTAGCGCCGTTATACGTTGTTGCCCGTCAATCAGAATTTTTTTTCCTTCGCTGACCATTCCGTCTTTCAAGCGCACATTGGGATTTTTCCAGGCAATCAAATAACCGACCGGATACCCTTGATACAAACTGTCCATCAGATCCCGCACCTTGGAACTGTCCCACACAAATGGCCTCTGTATTTCGGGAATAGCTATTTCTCCGGCATTAACCCAAACTAAAACCGTTTCTATAAGTTGCTGATTAAAGGCACAAAGACACGGCGTAATATTTTATATATAAAAACTTTGTGTCTTTGTGCCTTCGTATCGCCGCGTTTACAAAAATATAACTTAATTTTCCACACATATTTATAATTACTATAGCATACTTTTTAAATCACCGCCGGTTTTTAATCCCTGAATCGCTGCCCCAACCGGATTTTGACTTAAAATTGAAATTAATTGAGTACTTTTGCACCCGGCCTTGAGATTTTTCGTTTTCATTATAACTAACTTAAGGCATAAACTCGTAACTGTTTAATTATGAAAACAAATGAATCGGCGCTTGTCCTGCATTCCGGCGGACAGGATTCGACCACCTGCCTGTTTTGGGCGCTCAAAAATTTTAAGGAAGTGCGGACTTTGTGTATCACTTACGGGCAACGTCATGCGTGTGAAGTGGAAGCCGCCCAAAAAATCGCGAAAAACGCAGGCGTCCCGTTTTTGGCGCTGGACGCAGGCATTATCAGCCGCTTGTCCGATAATTCCCTGACAAACCATGATTTGGTTATGGATCAGGAAAAACCGGAAAATTCGTATCCCAACACTTTTGTTCCGGGGCGCAACCTTTTTTTCCTGACTTTTGCGGCGGTTATTGCCCGTTCGCACGGAATTAAAAATATCGTAACCGGCGTTTCCCAAGCCGATTACAGCGGATACCCCGATTGCCGCGACACGTTCATCCGTTCTGCCAACGTGACGCTGAACCTCGCTATGGACGAACAATTTATCATTCATACGCCGCTCATGTGGCTTAGCAAAGCCGAGACATGGGCTTTAGCCGACGAATTAGGCGTTTTCGATACGGTCAGAAACGATACATTAACCTGCTACAATGGCATCATTGCCGGTGGTTGCGGGCATTGTCCCGCTTGCAAACTTCGGAATGACGGATTGAAGGAATATTTGGAAATACGGCAGAATTTACAAAATGAACCTGTTGATATGTAGCAAGATCTGTCATTCCCGCCTGCGCAGGAATGACAGGGACAAATATATAAATCATTCACAATGAAAGAAAATTTAATTGCCCTTGGAAATAAGACCGAATATAAGCAAAATTATGCGCCGGAGGTACTGGAAACATTCGACAACAAGCATCCGGAAAACGATTACCGCGTACATTTGAATTGCCCTGAATTTACCAGCCTTTGCCCGATTACCGGACAGCCGGATTTTGCGACTATCCTGATTGATTACATTCCCGACATCAAGATGGTTGAAAGCAAAAGCCTGAAACTCTATCTGTTCGGTTTTCGGAATCATGGCGCTTTCCATGAAGATTGCGTCAATATCATTATGAAAGACCTGATTCGATTGATGAATCCGAAATACATAGAAGTAACCGGACTTTTCACACCCCGCGGGGGCATAAGTATCCATCCTTACTGCAATTACGGCAAGCCGGGAACGGAATATGAAACGTTGGCGAAGAACCGGCTGTTTTCCCGAAACTTTTAAGAATTAGTGATTAACAGCTACCTGAAAACCAAACATTAATCATTATCACTGCTCATTTATTATGCTAATAAAAATTATCACACCGTAACCTGCCTGTTTGAATATTTTTACTGCAAATACACTCATTTACACGAATTAAAATATTAGTAATTCAACTTTCGCAAATTAATTAATTCATTGAAAACGACTGTTTTATAATGATTTTTGTTTTTATAAGCCAATAAAAATCAACGTTTTTGTGTTTACTCATTCCGTAGGAATGAGTAGCTCGGTAGAAGCAATAAATGTCCATGTCACATACACATTCCGTTAGGAATGTGCACCCCAAACACACAGGTTACATTCCTGCGGAATGTAGCGCTCAGGGTGACTGTGTTTTTCTACCGAGCTAACATTCCTGCGGAATGTAACCACCCCCTGAAAGACGCTTGCGAAAGTTGAGTTAGTAATAATTAGTACATTCGTGGCAAAAAAAATCCACCCGAATCGCTGAAAAAACATGAAAAATTTGCATAATAATCAAAAAAACAATAACTTTGACGCCTGTTAAAAAAGTTTTTTGAGATTTTGACGCAACAGATCTAATTTGACGAAAACAAATCTAATTTGACGAAAACAAATCTAATTTGACGAAAACAAATCTAATTTGACGAAAACAAATCTAATTTGACGAAAACAGATCTAATTTGACGAAAACAGATCTAATTTGACAGATAAATTTAATTTATTTTCAAATAATAACTAATCATTAAACATTGAATATTAATCATTAAACAAAAACATTATGACAGCAGGAAAAACATGGTTCCCGGCTTCGCGCAAAGAAAGACACGCATTAATTGCGAAAACAACCGCTTTTACATCAGTCGACGCCAACAGGATTCTTATCGGATTCGGCAGCGACACACCCAACGGCGTCTGGTTTGATATCGCCTATATCCCGAAACTGACCGTCTATGATGCGGCCTATCGGAAGTGGGATACACCGGCTACAAGTACCTTAATGGCGCTTGACGATCTTAAAGATGCGGAAAAGATATTTTTTCCGGTCTACCGTGAATTTTATGCAATGGCGAAAGCAAGTACGATAATTACCAATGCTTACCTGGAAGATATGGGATTTCCGCCGCGACCGTCGGGATCACGTACGCCCCATCCGGTGGATAAAACATTCATTACGCTTCATGTTAAGCCTCTCGGTAATCTGGTGCTTTCTGCAGCATTTGAAGATCGCGATACGGGCAAATCAATAATCCCCTACTATCTTACGGGTGCAGTTATCTACTACGCTGTAAGCGACACGCCCGTAACCGACCAGAAGGAACTGGTGCACTCGCAACTTGCCACCCGTTCGCCGCTCGAACTTATCTTCGATACCACACAGCGCGGTAAAACGGTTTACCTGGCGGCACGGTGGCAAAACCGGCGCGGCGAACTCGGTCCGTGGAGCGAAATCATCTTTGCCGTTATTCCTTAGTTGTGAGTTAACGAGTTAACTCGTTTACTTGTCAACTCGTTTACTCGTTTACTTGTCAACTCATAATTTTTCAAATATTTATAATACTTAAAGTTTAACATGATAACAACAGACCAGTTACGGGAAGTAACGGAACGCGAGTCGGCGTTGAGGGGGTACCTTTGACGTCGATACAAAAATAATCCAGTTAGAAGAAGAAGAACTGCGTACGCAGGCGCCCGATTTTTGGGAAGACCCCAAACAGGCGGAAGCACAGATGCAAAAAATCCGCGCAATCAAATCGTGGATTGTCGCTTACAACGAAATCCGGTCGGCAACGGAAGAGCTGCAACTGGCTTTCGATTTTCAGAAAGAAGGCGTTACCACCGAAGAAGAAGTGGACGGGGCATACCGGCATGTTGTCGGTTTGCTGGAAAACCTGGAAATGAAAAACATGCTCCGCTCGGAAGAAGACCACCTTGGAGCCGTCCTGAAAATCAATGCCGGCGCCGGCGGAACGGAAGCCCAGGACTGGGCGGAAATGCTCTACCGCATGTATAGCCGCTGGTGCGAAAGCAAAGGGTATAAAGTTGCCGTAACCAACCTGCTGGATGGCGATGATGCGGGTATTAAAACCGTCACTTTGCAAGTCGAAGGGGATTATGCTTTCGGCTATTTGAAAAGCGAAAACGGCGTACACCGCCTGGTTCGCGTTTCTCCATACAATGCTCAGGGCAAGCGGATGACTTCCTTTTCATCCGTATCGGTCGTTCCGCTGGTGGACGATACAATCGAAATCAATGTCAATCCGGGCGATCTCACCTGGGATACTTTCCGGTCGAGCGGGGCGGGAGGACAGAACGTTAATAAGGTGGAAACAGGCGTCCGTCTGCATTACAACTACAAAGATCCCGATACCGGCGAAGTGAGGGAAATCGTGATTGAAAACACGGAATCGCGTTCGCAGTTCGGAAACAAAGACAATGCCATCCGCCTGTTGAAATCGCAACTGTACGAACTGGAACTGGAACGGCGCAGAAAGGCTTCCGCAAAAATCGAAGCAGGGAAAAAGAAAATCGAATGGGGTTCGCAAATCCGTTCATACGTTTTCGACGACCGGAGGGTGAAAGACCACCGTACGGATTACCAGACTTCCAGTGTCGGCGCGGTGATGGACGGCGATTTGGACGGGTTTATTAAGGCTTATCTGATGGCGTACGGAGGGAGTTGAAAATTAAGAATTAAGAATTTTATTTCATTTACTAATTGAACTTACCGTTGTGATTTATTCCCGCATTTATGGGGCGTAAGTAAAAAATGTTTCTTACATTTGCGGTCATTTCTTAAATGATGCGAATCACGGGTTAAAACACCTAAGCAGTGCAGCCATAAACCGTCGGAAGAACGGACTTTTGAAGTGTTCTGAATGTTAAATTTTTCGGTTAGTCAGTTAAAAAACGGGCGTTTCAACCCGTGATTCGCATAAATAATATGTTTTTTCAGTTCCATATTTTTCCCCGAAATTTGGTCCGAAATCAAAAGTGATGTGAGTATGTGTAAAAAATCAAGTTATACTTTCTTCCCGACGTCGTCGGGATAAAATCCGAGAACAAAGTTTTTTTCCCAAATGTCGCAGGGGGAAAAATATACCATAAACAGGGTATTTCCCGTTTAAAATCTTTTCACCATCTTTGTAACCGAAAAAATTACAGGTTACGGGTATACGGGTTAACGGGTAACTGATAAACAGAGGTATCGTTTACTTGTAACTCGTAACTCAAAAAAACAAAAATAATTATGGCTAAAATTGCGAAAAAACTTACAGAATTAATCGGGAATACGCCTTTGCTCGAACTGAACAAAGTGCAGCGTCTACAAAAGATTGACGCCCATGTCATAGGGAAACTCGAATACCTGAATCCCGCCCGCAGTGTGAAAGACCGCATCGGTCTGGCTCTGATTGAAGATGCCGAAAAGAAGGGACTGCTCACGGCAAACAGTATTATTATCGAACCAACCAGCGGTAACACCGGCATTGCACTGGCTTTTATCGCTGCCTCCAAAGGGTATAAACTTATCCTTACGATGCCCGATACGATGAGCATCGAACGGCGCAGCCTTTTGCGAGCCCTGGGTGCGGAAATTGTCCTCACTTCCGGCTTTGAGGGAATGAGCGGCGCCATCCGTAAAGCGGAAGAATTGCAAAAAAACTATCCGACCGCTTTTATCCCGCAGCAGTTCAGGAATCCGTCCAATCCACAAATACACCGTGTTACTACCGCCGAGGAAATTTGGCGGGATACGGACGGGAAAGTAGATTTTTTCGTGTCGGCTGTGGGTACGGGTGGTACGGTAACAGGTGTGGGGGAAGTACTTAAAAAATACAATCCGGGCGTCAAAGTGATTGCCGTAGAGCCTTATGATTCGCCTGTGCTTTCGGGAGGCAAACCCGGTCCGCACAAGATTCAGGGCATCGGCGCCGGATTCGTGCCGAAAGTATTCAACGCCGGTATCGTTGATGAAATTATAAAAGTAAAAAATGACGAAGCCTTTGACACGAGCCGTTTACTGGCGCGGGAAGAAGGTTTGTTAGTCGGCGTTTCGTCGGGGGCCGCCACATTTGCCGCCCTGCAGATTGCCAAACGGGTAGAAAACAGAGGTAAGACCATTGTGGTTATTTTACCCGATACTGGCGAACGCTATTTATCAACCCAGCTTTATCAATTCGAATAAAATTATAAACTCATGGCAAAAATCACAGTAAATGGAGAACCGCAGGAACTGGAAAAATCCGTTACGCTTGCGGAATTGTTAGTATTAAACCGTATCACACAACCGGATATGGTGTCTATTCAACTGAATGGCGAATTTGTGTATAAAGAAGATTATTCCCGGACTGTCAACGACGGCGATGAAATTGATTTCCTTTATTTTATGGGAGGAGGGAATATTTGATGAATTTTACGGAAGAACAAATTGTTCGTTACAGCCGCCATATCCTCCTTCAGGATGTAGGCGTTGAAGGACAGGAAAAGATTAACGCAGGTAAGGTATTGATAGTGGGAGCGGGCGGTTTGGGCGCTCCCATTGCTTTTTATCTGGCGGCGGCCGGCGTGGGAACTGTCGGTATCATCGACGGCGATGTAGTAGATTTAAGCAATTTGCAACGGCAAATCATTCATTTTACAGCCGACGTAAACAAGCCTAAAGTCATTTCGGCAAAAGAAAAAATCAATCAATTGAATCCCGATGTGAACGTAATTACTTACAGGGAACTGTTTACTTCGGAAAATGCGTTTGATATCATTAAGGATTACGGTTTTATAGTGGACGGCACGGATAATTTCCCCGTCAAATTCCTGATTAACGATGCCTGCGTAATGGCCGGTAAACCGTTTTCACACGGAGGGATATTGCGGTTTGAAGGACAAACCTTAACGTATGTCCCCGGTTCTGCATGTTACCGTTGCCTGTTCAATTCGCCGCCGCCCCCCAATGCAGTGCCGACCTGTTCGCAGGCAGGCGTGCTGGGTGCGATAGCCGGGATGCTGGGAACGATTCAGGCGGCGGAAGCGCTGAAATATTTCACAGGGGTAGGAGAATTGCTAACCAACCGTTTGCTTACTTTCAACGCGAAAAGCATGGATTTCAGGAAAATTACCGCCAGGCGAGCAAGTTCCTGTCCCGTTTGCGGAGAGCATCCGTCAATTACGCGGCTGATAGATTACGAACAGGCGGCGTGTGATCTAAAATAAATTACGAAATACGAAATTACGAATTACGCGTTACCCGTAATTCGTAATTACTTTATATTGAATCCTATTTTAATACCGGCTGTCGGATAACTTCCTTTGTACCCGAACCCGAAAGGAGTGCTGTTGTATGCCTTCTTTTCCTTATTATATAAACTGTAAGCATATCCCACTCCAAAATAATATTCTACGAAAAACGTATGCAGAAAAGTAGAACGGGCGCCTATTGAGAGATTGGTAGTAAATTTATTGAAGGTTTGACTGAAATCCTGATAATGATACTTGTAAAAATTCAATTTGTCTTCTTCGTACTGATAAAACCCCAAACCCATATATTGCACACGGTAATAAGTATATGAAGCGCCGGCACTCAAAAAAAAAGACCGGGAAAAATAATGCTTGTAAGTACTGCCGATACCCAAACCGCTTAATCCTGTAAACCGTTCAAAATCGGAATTAGAGGTAAAATGACTGCCTTGTTCATATTCACGGGTTTCAATCTTATCGTGAGGCAAATAATAACCGGTCAGGTTCAATTCAATCCAATCTTTCGACTCCAGCCGTTTTTCTACATTCAACCTCATAGAACCGTTGTACAGGTATAAAGGCTCAAGAGAAAAAGCGTAACGGGGAAATGCTGTTTCGTGATACTGTTGAACCGGCTGAGCCTGTATATCCATCTTGACTGCAAACAAAATCACAAAGAACAATATAACAAATATTCTATTTCGATTCATCATCCTGTTTTTTTAGTGTAGTTATTCTACTCACAAATCTTAATTTTTCGCCCGTATAATCGAATTGATACAGCCCCATGTCTGTGGAGGTAAGAAGCAATCCGTCGACAGGAATCACATCATACGGCGTAATTTCGTCTGCTTCCGGCAGGTGAGACAAATCATCCACCCACTCAGGAGTTAGAGGATTACTTACGTCATATACTTTAATGCCCAACTTAGCATCGCAAACAAATAATTTATTTCCGTCAATACCTAAACCTTTCGGCTCATTTATATCGTCCGTAAACTTCAATTCAGGGTTTCTAATATCCGAAATATCATATATGTTTAATACGTTGGACGTACTCCCACACCATACATTTTGGGAATTTAAGGTTACATAGGCATAATTTCCGGATGAAACAACAGGATCGCAACTGCGGATATGGGATACGTGCGATAATTTTTGCGGAAACTCGGGACGGGCAACCGAGTAAATATACATACCATCCTGCGATCCGATAAAAAGTAATGAATCTTTATTGAAAATAGTTTCTATGCCGAAATTGAGCGCCTGATCCTTGCGTTCCAAATATTCCGGTTGTTCCGGTTTCGACAGGTTAAATATTTTTAAAGTACTGTTATCCACCGTATACAGGTAATCGCCGTGAACAGTAAACCGTGCCATGGAACCTCCCCGTCCGGCTGTATCTCCGCCTCCGCTAAACGTATCGCTTCCTTCCATACAGGCAATCCAAACCGGAATGTAAACCGCAATAAGAATTAATTTATAAACTGTCTTCATAATCAATTATCTTTATTTTTCCATGCAACAAGAATATATTCCGCCCGGTTGTTTGTGGCATAAAATACTTCATTATCCGGAGATACAGGCTCCGGAAACACTTCCCTAATCCGTTCCGTTACCTCCTTCGCCTCCAAGTCAAAAGCAACAAGATCCACGGCATTGTCCAAATACATTATATTTCCTTTTATCGCCATATCCAGACAACCCGGAGCTACAATAAATCCTTCATTTACAGGAGTTGCAGGATCAGAATTATTGATTACATGCACCCCTTTATATTTCTCGTTTATATAAATATAAGGGTGACGGTAATAGATTTTACCGGGATTCTCCATGTCCCTCCCGGAGGGTTGATACGATACAGATTTTTCGAGATCTGCCCGCGTCATAAATACCGGAACATAATTCCAATATTTATAATACGAGTCCGAATCATCCGAATAAGAAGTTGTTAAAACAAGGATCCCCATCATAGCGAAAGGAATAAGAAAATTCTGCAGTTTTCGCATTAGAATAAAATTAAATTTTAAAACTTGACAAAATTATATAAAAATCTTATGACTTCCAAATGCGTGCGCAGATGGCAGCACTTCAGGGATAAATAACTTTCATCCATTCACATCCTGTGCACAATAGCAGGAGCAAAAGCAAAAACATCCACTTAAGTAATAAGCAGAAAAATTAGCAACAGTAAAATGTTACAAAGTATCTGTTTCGTAAAAAATATTTTTAAGATTGTTTTAACTTAACTTCGGGAGCAAGTCTTCTCCGCCCCGGCTATCAGACCGTAATCCGTATTTTCATGAGGAATGGGGTTTTCTATTTTGCCTGTCTGCAGCAAGGGGAGGCGATAATGAAGATAGATGCTCTTACATCATGGAATTGTATGTAAGCCGTTATATTTCCCCAAAGATGTTTCAATGTCTCTTTGGAATGCTTTTTTAATAAATCCTTCTTAGTACATGACAAAAAAAATATTTTATGCGTAATCGATTTATTATTAGTATATTATAACTATATTTAGTTGGAAAAAACCTTGAAAATTCGTACCTTTACAACTAATCTACAAACAGTTATAATGGAAACGAACAATTTCAAGGTCGAATACAAAAGTAGCGAATTAATCGCAATACTCA
>JAIRNV010000089.1 GCA_031257875.1 Dysgonamonadaceae bacterium | reverse complement strand
GATTTAAATAAGAATCGGGAGTTGATTCCGAATCATTCGGCAGAAACGATATATACTTCACGCGGTTTTATTTTGTGCATTGATTTATTCCGGATTGCTTCAGGCTTTGCCTTCGCCGGCGACAGCTGCGACATTTCAACCCTGTTGTTCATCGGCGCATTTGGCTACTTTGGGATAGATGCGGATTTGTGCCGTTTTGAGCTTCGGGCAAAGAGATGTATTTTCATCAACAACAGCTATTTTTGTTTCCTGCCAACTGACGGAGGAACGTGCATCCGGTTCTGTATTGAATGCGTGTCATCAACAAAGTGTAATTCAAACACACTGAAAATACACCCCAAGTCACCCCAAAATAATGATTAATGATTAATGGTTAATAGTTAGGGAATTAATTATCAATAGAAATAAGAAATTGTGGTTATAAAACAGAACATATTAATGATTAATCATTAATCATTAATCATTAATCATTATTTTCCGAAATTTTTCTATTCGAAGTATATTTTATACTTTTGCGCCGGAATTTTTTAGAACCGGGTGCCGATTCCGACCGTTGTACGGTACATCAAATAATTAACAATTATAAATTTAAAAAAAGTTATGGAAGAAAAAGTTAACATTGCGTCGGTTACGCGCTACTAATATCAGTGGTTAGTGGTTAGTGATTAATTATTAACCACTAACCACTAACCACTAATCACTAATCATTATGGAAGTATTTATCATTAAACGGGACGGGAAACGGGAAATTTTTTCCGTCGAAAAAATCAGGAATGCCGTTGCGAAAGCTTTCCTGTCGGTGGGCAGTTTTGCCACACAAGATGTAATTACAAATATCCTGAGCCGTATCAGTATTACCGAAGGAAGCACGGTTGAAGATATTCAGAATCAGGTAGAAGTCGCCTTGATGTCCGAACGGTATTATGCTGTCGCCAAATCCTACATGCTTTACCGGCAAAAGCACCTGGAAGACCGCGAAGTGCGCGACAAGCTCAGGTTCCTGATGGATTATTGCGACGCCTCCAATGCGGCTTCAGGCAGCAGGTATGACGCCAATGCCAATGTGGAAAACAAAAATATGGCGACGCTCATCGGCGAACTGCCTAAATCCAACTTCATCCGCCTCAACCGCCGGATGCTTACCGACCGCCTGAAAGAAATCTACGGCAAGGAAGTGTCCGACCGCTATATTGATTTGCTGAACCGGCATTATATCTACAAAAACGACGAGACAAGCCTCGCCAATTATTGCGCAAGCATCACCATGTATCCCTGGCTGATTGGCGGTACAACTTCCATCGGGGGAAATTCCAAAGCGCCAACCAACCTGAAATCGTTTTGCGGCGGGTTTGTGAACATGGTTTTCATGGTTTCAAGCATGTTGAGCGGCGCCTGCGCCACGCCGGAGTTTCTGATGTATATGAATTACTTTATCGGAATGGAATACGGGGAGGATTATTACCTGCACGCCGACAGAGTGGTTGACCTGTCGAAAAAACAGCGCACGCTGGATAAGGTAATCACCGATTACTTCGAGCAAATCGTTTACTCCATCAACCAGCCCACAGGCGCCCGGAACTTCCAGGCCGTTTTTTGGAATATTTCCTATTATGACCGCTATTATTTTGAAAGTTTGTTCGGCGATTTCAGGTTTCCCGACGGCAATCCGCCCGACTGGGAATCGCTTAGCTGGTTGCAGAAGCGTTTTATGAAATGGTTTAATAAGGAACGTACGCGCGCCATACTGACATTTCCGGTGGAAACAATGGCTTTGTTGACCGAAGACGGCGATACAAAAGACCGGGAATACGGCGATTTCACGGCGGAGATGTATGCCGAAGGACATTCGTTTTTTACCTACATGAGCGACAATGCCGATTCGCTGAGCAGTTGCTGCCGCCTGCGCAACGAAATTCAGGACAACGGTTTCAGCTACACGCTGGGAGCGGGCGGAGTGTCCACCGGATCTAAAAGCGTGCTGACCATCAACCTGAACCGCTGTATCCAACATGCCGCACGCGAAGGGACTCACTATCAGTTTTTCCTCGAAGAAATCATCGACCTGGTGCATAAAGTGCAGCTGGCTTACAATGAAAACCTGAAATACATGTACGAAAAAGGCATGTTGCCCCTCTTTGCGGCAGGTTATATCAACATGAACCGCCAATACCTCACCGTCGGCGTGAACGGTCTGGTGGAAGCCGCCGAATTTCTGGGCATCGAAATCACTGACAACCCCCGGTACGCCGAATTTGTGCAGCAGGTACTCGGACTTGTCGAAGCCTGCAACAAACGTTACTGGACAAAGGATGTGATGTTCAACTGCGAAATGATTCCCGCCGAAAACGTAGGCGTGAAACATGCCCGGTGGGACAAACGCGACGGGTATCAGGTGAAACGCGACTGCTACAACAGCTATTTTTACATCGTGGAAGACAGCTCGCTGAACATTGTGGATAAATTCCGCCTGCATGGACGCAAGTATATCGAACACCTGACCGGCGGCTCGGCCCTGCATCTCAATCTGGAAGAGCATTTGAGCCGGGAACAGTATCGGCAGTTATTACGGGTCGCCACACAGGAAGGCTGCAACTATTTCACGTTCAATATTCCGAATACGGTCTGTAATGACTGCGGACACATTGATAAGCGGAATCTGAAAACCTGCCCCAAGTGCCAAAGCGAAAATCTGGATTACCTGACGCGCATTATCGGGTATATGAAACGGGTCAGTAATTTTTCTCAACCCCGGCAGGAGGAGGCAAAAAGAAGACATTATATTTGTAGCATAATTGAGAAAAATAATTGACCGATGAGCATACTCCTTGAAATACCACAGGGACGAACGAAAGATGAAATACAGGCGCGTGAAAAAATAATCAAATATTTTTACGCGCAGTGGAACGCTACAAATCCCGAAAAACGTATATATAATATGAATTTACAGGCATTTATATATGTAAAGTTTCTCTCTGTTCAGGAAACAGCCGAAAAAGCGGCGCGAAGTTATAAATCCACGCTCGCTGTAATGTATCTGACTGAAATTTTGGAACTTGCAAAAGTTGTAAATCACACCCAACCCAAAGAAGGAAATAAAAAGCAAAGCCGTTTTTCCGACGTTATCATTATGCAATACAACAAGGCAAATTTTGGGCAGATCAAATTGACTGTAGGCGTTTTGTGTGGAAGCGGCGCGAAAATTCAGTATTGTATTACTGCAATAGAAAAAACGACTGTACAACCCGCAACATGCACGCAATAGTTATACAATCGTCATTCTTTTGAGCCGCGAAGTTACGACACTATTTTGAAACATCCAAATAAATCTTAATTATGATTTTTTTTTGATTTATATGATTAAGGAAGAGTATAAATATTACTGTGCATAAAATATAAATCAAAGTAATCACATGAATCACACAAATCACAGTTCAGACATGTTACGGTACGTCAGTTATGACATAGTTTTTCAGGAAGTCCCCGGCGAAGTAACACTGGCAATCAATATTGCCAACTGCCCCAACCGTTGTAAAGGTTGCCACAGCCCGCATCTTCAGGAAGATACCGGTGAAACGCTTAATGAAAGCGTACTCTCCGCATGGCTCGAAAAATACGGCAACGCCATCACCTGCATCTGCTTTATGGGTGGCGACGCCGAACCGCATGAAGTCGGGCAACTTGCGGATTTTATCAGAAAGCAAAACGGCAACATTAAAACTGCGTGGTATTCGGGCAAAAATGTTCTGCCGGAGGGCGTTTCTCCGATGAGTTTTGATTATATCAAGCTCGGCGCATACGTGGAAAGTTTGGGCGGCTTAAACGTTCCCGCCACCAACCAGCGCTTTTATCATATTGTAAAAGGAAAAATGATTGATAAGACAAACAGTTTTCATAAATTATAAACATAACCGGGACAAACACAAGCCGCATGATGAACATCAACTGGAAAAAGAATACCGCATTGTTTATAGCCGGACAGGCATTGTCGCTGTTCGGGACAATGGTTGTTCAGTACGCTATCCTTTGGCATATAACGCTTAAGACCCAGTCGGGAGCGATGATGACCATTTTTACGGTTATCGGATTTCTTCCCATGTTTTTCGTTTCGCCTTTTGCCGAGGTTTGGGCAGACCGGTTTAACCGGAAATACATTATCAATATATCGGACGGCGCAATAGCCTTTGTCAGTCTTCTTGCCGCTGTGTCAATTATGGCAGGCGTTGAGAGTATTATCGGCATTTTGCTGCTCTGCGCCGCAATACGTTCATTCGGACAGGGAGTGCAGATGCCGGCAGTGGGCGCTTTTATTCCCGACATTGTCCCGCAGGAGCGGTTAATGAAAATCAACGGCATGCAAAGCAGCATACAGTCATTCATCACCTTGACGGCGCCTGCGGTAAGCGGCGCCATCATGACGTTTGCCCCGCTGGAAACGCTGTTTTTCCTCGACGTCGTTACCGCCATGATCGGCATCGACATTGTTTTATTTCTCGTCAAAGTGCCGGAAAAAGAAAAACCGGTTTCGCCGGATACGGCAAAACAAAAAGATTCGACGTATTTTCATGATTTGAAAGATGGAATAAACTATATCAAACGACACGGCTATGTTTTGAGAATGGTCGTTTTTTCCGCCATATTTCTTTTTTTCATTGCTCCCGCCTCGTTTTTGACGCCCCTTCAGGTAACGAGAACTTTCGGCGATGATGTGTGGCGGCTTTCTGCGATAGAAATTGTTTTTTCCGCCGGCATGATGGCGGGCGGCATTATTATCGGCGTATGGGGCGGCTTCAAAAACCGCATATACACCATGACGCTTTCCTGTGCGTTATGCGGTCTGTTTACCATCGGACTGGGACTTGCGCCTGACTTTGCTCTCTACCTTGTCATTATGGGAATAATGGGTATTTCACTTTCGCTTTGGAATGCTCCGTCGATGACCTTGTTGCAGACCACCGTTGATGCGGCATTTATGGGCAGGGTTTTATCGGTTTTCACGATGGTATCCGGTACAATGATGCCGCTGGGCATGCTTGTGTTTGGACCTGTTGCGGATACTGTTTCGATAGAGACGCTTCTGGTCGTGTCAGGCGTTGTGATAGCCTTGTTGTGTATTCCGATGATAGCAAGCCGGACGCTTCGGGAAGCGGGAAGAAGTCATTTGTCTGAATAGCCGATATTTTCACCCGTCAAACTGTTGATGTCTTCATTAGGCGACCAGTCGCCGTAATCCGCTATTTTCTTCATTATCAATTATCAATTAAAATAACCGGATTGCTTCGGGCTTCGCCCTTGCAATGACGGCTGCGATTATTTAACCGTGCGGCAATCTGAAATTCACTCAATTTATTGGCTAATATCAAAAATAAAGTTACATAAATATTTGGCCATCACTAAATAAAACATTATCTTTGCAGCGAATTTGGAGGATGGGGGGCAGGAAAGCCCCCTTTTATATTTTGTTTTTTTTTATGATAAAAAAAGAAACTGTAAAAGGAATAGTGGATGAATTTTTGATAAATTCGGATAATTATCCGGTTGATATTCAGGTGAACCCGGACAATACGATTCTTGTCGAAATCGACAGTGACAGGGCGGTTTCCATTGACGATTGCATTTCCCTAAGCAAATTTATCGAATCCAAATTGGACAGGGATGCAGAGGATTATGAACTGGAAGTCGGTTCGGCAGGAATCGGACAGCCGTTCAAAATACTGCGTCAATACTTGAAAAACGTGGGAAACGAGGTAGAAGTTCTTACGAAAACAGGCGACAAACATACCGGAATCCTGAAAGCCGCTGATGCGGAAGCTTTTGTGCTCACGGTGGAAAAACAGGTAAAACCGGATGGCGCAAAACGAAAAATCACGGTCGAAGAAGATTTGACTTTTCCTTACAGTGAAATTAAACATACGAAATATTTAATAAGATTCAAGTAAAATACTTATGGCAAGGAAACAAGAAGTAAACATGATCGATACTTTTGCCGAATTCAAAGAAAATAAGAATATCGACAGAACAACATTAATCAGTATTCTCGAAGAAGCATTTCGCAATGTAATCAGCAAAATGTTCGGTTCGGACGAAAATTACGACATCATTATCAATCCCGATAAAGGCGATTTTGAGATATGGCGAAACCGGGAGGTGGTGCCGGATGATCAATTGACGGATCCCAATTTGCAAATCACGCTGTCTGAAGCGCAGAAAATTGATCCTGAATACGAAGTCGGCGAAGAAATTACCGATGAAGTGAATTTTACCGGCTTCGGACGAAGAGCCATTTTGAATCTTCGCCAGGCTTTGGCGTCCAAAATCCTGGAATTACAGAAAGATAGCATTTATACTAAATATAAAGACCGGATAGGACAAATCGTTTCTGCGGAAGTCTATCAGATATGGAAAAAAGAAATCCTGTTGCTGGACGACGAAGAGAATGAATTGATTCTTCCGAGAAGCGAACAGATTCCGAGCGACTTTTTCCGCAAAAACGAAACCCGCCGCGCCGTTGTCGTTAAAGTGGACAATCAAAACAATAATCCGAAAATTATTCTTTCCCGTACTTCTAATTTATTTATGCAGAGATTGTTTGAACTGGAAGTGCCGGAAATCCACGACGGGCTGATTACCATCAAAAGGATTGCACGCATTCCCGGCGAAAGAGCCAAAGTAGCCGTCGAATCCTACGACGACCGCATTGATCCGGTCGGCGCCTGCGTGGGGATGAAGGGTGCGCGTATTCACGGGATAGTCCGTGAATTGTGTAATGAAAATATTGACGTCGTAAACTATACGGCAAATACGACTCTGTTCATTCAGCGAGCGTTAAGTCCGGCAAAAATATCTTCCATCAAGATTCACGAAGCCGACAAAAAGGCCGAAGTATATCTGCGTCCCGAAGAAGTTTCCCTGGCTATCGGAAAAGGAGGGCAGAACATCAAACTGGCAAGCATGTTGACGGAATATACCATCGACGTCTTCCGCGATGTGGACATTGACGGCGAAGATATTTATCTGGATGAATTTTCCGATGAAATCGAGATGTGGATAATTGACGCATTGAAAAACATCGGCTGTTATACGGCCAAGAATGTGCTTGCGACGAATCGCGATGAAATGATAGAAAAAGCGGATTTGGAAGAAAGCACCGTAGATGAAGTGCTTAGAATACTGAAAGCCGAATTTGAAGAAGAATAGGAGAGAGCTGTCACAAAAATCAATATATGTCGATCAGATTAAATAAGGTAACAAGGAATTTAAATGTAGGATTGTCCACTGTTGTGGCATTTCTGCAAAAGAAGGGTTTTCCGACTGAAGAAAATCCCAATACGAAAATTGAAGATGAGGCCTATGAATTACTCATCAAAGAGTTTAATAAGGATAAAACCGTTAAACTCGAATCGGAAAGGATGAGTCAGGAACGTCACCAAAAAGAAAAGAAAGAAACGGTAGCCGTAGAGGGGTATGATGCGCCCAAAAAAGTGGAAGAAATTAAAACCGAAATTCCTGAAAATATCCGGCCTAAATTTGTTACCATAGGCAAAATTGATTTGGATGCTATCGGAAAAAAACATAAACCGGAAGAAAAATTAACTGTTCCTCCTATAGAAGAACCGGAAGTAGATGAACGGCAACCGGAAGTGGAAGAAATAGCAATTGTTCCAGAAAAAGAAGAAGAATTTATACCTGTGTATGCCGAAAAAGAAAGCGCTGAAGACGGGACAGTTGAAGAGGCCGAAGAAACAGAGGATACGGAAAATGAAGATATTGAAGAAAATATACAGGAAGAAAACGGCGATGATGCAGGCGATGATATAACAGAGGAGGAAGCCATTGTTTCGGAAAAAGATACGGACGCTAAAGAAGAACCATTGACACCGCCGCACGAACAGTCGGTTTTCCGTTTGAAAAAGTCGCATTCGGAACCGGCATTTAAGGTTACCGGTAAAATCGACCTCACTTCCATCAATCAATCAACCCGTCCGAAAAAGAAAACCAAAGAAGAAAGACGGCGCGAACGGGCTGAAAAAGAAAAGAAAGCCACTCAGGTCGCTCAAATCAAAAAAACCACTCAGGAAGAAGCGAAAGTTGAAAAGAAAGACAAACCTGTTTTGGTTAAAAAAAGCGAAGTGGATGCAGCAAAAAAGAAAAAACGCAATCGCATCAAACGCGAAAAAATAGATATTGAAAAAGGCGTTCAGACGCTCAACAAACACGAAGGTTTGCGCCCAAAACTCCGGAAACCTGTCCTTAAAAGCGAAGTCAGCGAAGAAGACGTTCAGAAACAAATCAAGGAAACGCTTGCCCGCCTGACGAACAAAGGCCAAAAGAAAGGCGCCAAATATCGCCGTGAAAAACGCGACGCCGTTTCTCAACGCCAAAGCGAACAGCATCAAATGGCAGCGCAGGAAAGCAAAGTTATCAAAATCACGGAATTTGTGACGGCCAATGATTTGGCAAACATGATGAGCGTCCCTGTCGTCAAAATTATTTCTACCTGTATGAGTATCGGCATCATGGTTTCCATCAACCAGCGTCTGGATGCCGAAACTATCAATATCATCGCCGATGAATTCGGGTACAAAACAGAGTATGTCAGCGCGGAAGTAACGGAAGCCATTTCCGAAGAAGAAGACCGTCCGGAAGATTTGACTCCCCGTCCGCCGATTATTACGGTGATGGGTCACGTAGACCACGGTAAAACTTCTTTGCTCGATAATATCCGCAAAACAAACGTGATTGCCGGCGAAGCGGGTGGAATCACGCAACATATAGGCGCTTACAATGTGGAATTGCCCAACGGACGGAAAATCACTTTCCTCGATACGCCCGGACACGAAGCGTTTACCGCTATGCGCGCCCGCGGAGCAAGTATAACCGATATTGCTATTATCATCGTGGCCGCCGACGACAGCGTGATGCCGCAAACCGTAGAAGCGATTAACCATGCTTCAGCCGCAGGCGTTCCCATGGTGTTTGCCATCAATAAAATAGACAAGCCTGGAGCAAATCCCGAAAAAATAAAAGAAGCGCTGGCAGGTATGAACTATCTGGTGGAAGACTGGGGGGGCAAGTACCAGTCGCATGATATTTCGGCCAAACAGGGAATCGGCGTTAAAGAACTGCTGGAAAAAGTATTACTGGAAGCGGAATATCTGGATTTGAAAGCCAATCCGAAACGGAAAGCCGTAGGGTCGGTTGTCGAATCCTCTTTGGATAAAGGGCGCGGTTATGTGGTTACCATGCTGGTGCAAAACGGCACGCTTCGCCCGGGCGACGTTATTTTGGCCGGAACTCACTTCGGCCGCGTAAAAGCGATGTTTAACGAAAGGAATCAGAAAATCACCGAAGCCGGACCTTCGGAACCCGTATTGATTCTCGGTTTCAACGGCGCTCCGCAAGCCGGCGATACCATCCATGTGATGGATACGGAACAGGAAGCGCGTGAAATTGCCACCAAACGCGAACAACTGCAACGCGAACAGGGCTTGCGTACCGGCAAACGCCTGACGCTCGACGACATCGGCCGCCGGATTGCCATCGGCAATTTCAAACAGTTGAATGTGATTGTTAAAGGTGATGTGGACGGTTCGATTGAGGCGCTTTCGGATTCTTTGCTGCGTTTGTCTACCGAGCAAATCCAGGTCAATGTTATCCACAAGGGCGTGGGGCAAATTTCCGAATCGGACGTTATTTTGGCGACAGCTTCGGATGCGATTATCGTAGGATTCCAGGTGCGCCCGTCTCAGTCGGCAAGGAAATTAGCCGAAAAAGAAGGCGTAGATATCCGTTTGTATTCAATTATTTACAATGCCATTGAAGAAGTGAAAGCCGCTATGGAAGGAATGCTTTCTCCCGAAATCAAGGAAGAAATCACGGGTATTGTCGAAATCCGCGAAGTATTCAAGATTACGAAAGTCGGTACGGTTGCCGGATGTATGGTGCGCGAAGGTAAGGTTAAGCGAAGCAACAAAATCCGGCTGATTCGCGACGGTATTGTTATCTATTCCGGCGAACTGGGTTCTCTGAAACGTTTCAAAGACGACGTCAAAGAAGTGACGCAAGGATACGAGTGCGGTTTGAACATTCATAATTTCAACGATATAAAAATCGGAGACATTGTTGAGGCTTTTGAGGAAATTGAAGTGAAACAAACGCTTTAATAATTGATAATTATGAATTGGCTGGATTGGGTTGTGTGGATATGCCTGGGGGCGGGTCTTGTAAAAGGCTTATACGACGGTTTGGTTAAACAGCTTATCTCATTTATTTCCCTGATACTGGCCATTGTGTTTTCGGGAATGATTGCCGGCCTGCTGCGCAGTTTTGCAGATTT
The DNA here is from genome assembly GCA_031257875.1 of Dysgonamonadaceae bacterium. Taxonomy (GTDB): domain Bacteria; phylum Bacteroidota; class Bacteroidia; order Bacteroidales; family Azobacteroidaceae; genus Azobacteroides. The sequence continues at coordinate 1,953 of JAIRNV010000089.1, read as the reverse complement.
GAATATTCACAGCGCCATATATTATATTTTTGCATTTATCCTCATCATTACTGTTTTTGCTTTACTGGCAAAAGGGATTGATAAAATCATTAAGGCTACTCCGGCGGGTATGCTCAACCGGTTGGCCGGAGGCATTTTCGGCATTTTGATTTGGTTGCTTTGCTTGAGTTTTGCACTGAATATACTGTCTGTTTTTGATTCCAAATCAATGGTTATTCATAAAGAAACACGGGAAAAATCCATAACTTACGCTTCTGTTAAAATGGCGCTTCCTATCGTTTATCCTTATATTAAGGAGTTTTTCAAACATTAAAAGAGTTACGGGTTGCAAGTTAATAATTCATGTTCGGATTGCTTCAGGCTTTGCTTTCGCAATGACGGCTGCGGTATTTCAACCCCGCCGCGTCATTGCGAACTGCGAAGCAGTGAAGCAATCAGGAATTGACAATTATCAACTCTTAACTCATCTATTAATTGCCTGCAAAATATCCGTTTTCAAATCTTCTACGTTTTCCAATCCGACCGACAGGCGCAGCATATTGTCGGGAACTTCCACAATTTTCTTGTATTCCGGACTTAGTGTTCCGTAAATGGTTGATTCGGGATGAATAATCAAAGATTTGTTATCAAATAAGTTAGTCGCCCTACGAATAATTTTCAAGCGATTGATAAAAGCAAAACAAGCCGCCTTGTTTTCCAGACTGAAAGTGAGCATGGCGCCCGGATAGTCTCCGAATTGTTTTTTGCTTATCTCATAAAAAGGATTGGATGGTAATCCGTTATAATTCACCTGTTTGATTTCAGGTAATTCTTTTAGGAACAAAGCAAGTTCCAAACAGGTTTTAGCCGCTTGCCGGAAACGCAGGTCTACGGTTTCCAAACCCAAATTCTGTAAAAAGGCAGTTTGAGGAGCCATTGCCGCACCCATATTCCGGCCTGTTTCTGCCCTGAATTTCACTTGAAACGCCCGTTTTCCCGTTTTCCTTGCCAAATCTTTGAGCCGCTTCGATTGCGTCCAGTCAAAAGTTTGATAATCCAGAATCAGCCCTCCGATACTTGTCGCTCCGCCAGAAATGTATTTGGTACTGGAAATGATTTCTATGTCCACGCCGAAATCCGCCGCTTTAAACGAAGTCCAGGGTACAATGGTCGAATCGGCAATTAAGGGAACGCCTTTTTTATGTGAAACTTCGGCCAATGCCGCCAAATCGGCAATTTCCATGTGCGGATTGGTGATGATTTCCGTAAACACGGCACAAGTGTTCCCGTCAATTTGTTTTTCTACTTCTTTGACGTCCAACAAATTACAAAACCTGACCTCAACCCCGAATTCTTTCAGCGTAAAAAGAAATAACGAAAAGGTATTTCCAAAAAGATGCGGAGAAGTAACGATATTCGAACCGGCATAGGCGACAGTCATGAAAACACCCGATATGGCAGCCATTCCCGAAGCTACGGCCATTACATGTTTTGCGCCGGAAGCGGCCTGAACGCGCGCCTCAAACGCTTCAACCGTAGGATTGGAAATCCGTGTATAAGTATGTTTCCCGTTTTTGCCTAAAAAAGCATCCTCCATTTCTTCTGCCGTTTCAAACTCAAAGGCAGCCGTAATGTACACCGGCATGGAAATAGCGCCATGAATGTCTTTTTGAGGAAAGGATTTTGCCAGGATTTCCGTAATCGGTTGATTTTCTTTATTTGTCATTTGTTATTGATTTAAAAGGAGTACAAAGGTAGGTTTTTTTTTGAGAATATCGGGAATTTATACTGTGCGCGGGATAATTTTGGGTGGTGTTTCAAAAAGTATGCTCCTTAAACGAATCCGAAATTGATATATACTTAACTCGGTAATAAATTCAGAAAATAATAGTATCTTTGCATAAAAAAACGACATGATACAAGTAACAATTCCAGCAGAAGACAGGATTCAACTGTTCAAAGAAAGGTTTACGC
>JAIRNV010000065.1 GCA_031257875.1 Dysgonamonadaceae bacterium | reverse complement strand
GATTCTGAAAGATTTAGATGATTGGAAAAACGTTCATCTCTCTGAAAATAGAACTGTTATGCGTCGAAAATTATTGTCCGCAGGATAAAAGATGGGGAGATTTTGAACACCCTACCCTGAGCGCTTGTTCTTCCTCCAATAAAGTCAATCCATCAAAGTACTTTTCCATCAATTTAATATATTAATATCACCATAATCCATAATTCTCAATTCATAACTCATAATACATAATTCCAATCAGCGTCTCCCGCACCTTATTTTTCGAGCCCGTGAGAGATTGACAGTCACCGCGCCGATTTGCGTACCCGTTATACCGGCAATTTCCTGTAATTCGTATCCGTCCACATCGCGCATTTGAATGATTGTCCGTTGCAATTCGGGCAGTTTTTCAATAATTTTCTTCACCAAAACAATGGTATCCCTTCTTTCCATCATTGAATAGGACGTATCGCTATTGGCTACAGGATGGAAATCATTGATTTCCGTATGCTCTTTGGCAGTTCGTAACCGGTCGATACAGATATTTTTAAGTGTCTGCATGGAAAAAGTGCCGGGAGAAGAAACATTATCCAATTGGTCGCGAATTTTCCACAGGCGAAGCAATGTTTCCTGCACCGCATCTTCGGCATCTTCCCCGTTTTGCAAATATTTCCGCGCGAAAAGAAAAAGTTTTTGCCTGAGTGGAATAATATCTGTTTCGAACTGTTCAATTTGCATATTCAATTATAATGATGATGCAAAGGAAGTAATATTACATCAATAAAAAAAGTTGCATTTATAACTTGAATCTGCGAGGATTATTTTTTACCGGAAATTGTTGTTTTCCAATAAAAATTATTGTACCTTGGCGCAATTATTCAAACTCTTATGAAAAAGGAGAAATATCATATTGAATACATTTTTGACAAAGCAGGAAAGTCCAGTCTTTGGGAGTATATTTCTTCCATGTCGGGGCTGGAAGGATGGTTTGCCGACAAGGTTTCCGTTGACGGAAAAATCTACACTTTTACATGGAACGCATATTCGGCGGAAGCGGAAATTGTAGGTATCAATCAAAACAATTACATTCGTTTTCATTGGTTGGAGGATGAAAATCCGGTTTCTTTTTTTGAATTTCGCTTGCATAAAAATGAATTGACTGGTGGAATCGTACTCGAAATCACTGATTTTGCAGAAGAACATGAAAAAGAAGATGCAATAAATCTTTGGGAAACAGAGGTTAGATCGCTTCGCCGGATTCTCGGTTTGTAGTTTTTTATGCGTTTGTATGTATAAATTCAATTTTATCATGTAAATTTGCAGGCAAATATTAAATATAGATGAAAAAATTTTTGATTTTTGTTTTGACGTCAATTGTCTTACTTTCCTGTTCGCTGTCTTCCTGCGACAAACAAAAAAGTTTACAGGAACGGTTGCAGGAAGAAAAACGGGCAATTGACCGGTATATCAAGAGAAACGGGTTGAAAATCTTGAACGATTATCCCCAAAATGGAAAATTCGGGGAAAAAGAATATTTCAGGACAAGCGACGGTTTGTATATCCATGTGGTGGATTCGGGAAACGGACAGCGGGCTACACCTTTGGTGGATGAAGTTACGGTTCGTTTTGAATACCGTCACGAGATTGCCGTATCCGATACATCCATAACATATTGGACTGAAAGCGCTTTAATTCAACCTTTTTCTTTCCAATATGGTTTGGAGCAAAGTTATACGGTTTCCGGCTCACTGGTATGCAAGGGTTGGGTATATCCTTTATCTTACGTTGGCGAGCATGCGGTTGTAGACCTGATTATCCCGTCGGCAGTAGGTTCTGCGGTGGATAACAATGTCAATTATGGAATCATTAATCCCATATTTTATAAAGGTGTAACTTATACTAATTTCTATTAACCGCCTGTTTTTATGTCGCTTATCAAATCCATATCCGGAATCAGGGGAACTATAGGAGGGCTTGCGGGCGAAGGGTTATCCCCGCTTGACGTTGTTAAATTTACGGCGGCTTACGCCACATTGATCCGTTCAAAAAATCCTGTTTCCAAAACCGTCGTAGTTGGCAGGGACGCACGCATTTCCGGCGAAATGGTCAGGGAATTGGTTACGGGAACATTAACCGGCATGGGTTTTGATGTGACGGACATCGGTCTGGCAACTACGCCGACAACCGAATTGGCCGTAACGATGGAAAAGGCTGCAGGAGGCATTATTCTGACTGCTTCGCACAATCCCAAACAGTGGAACGCCTTAAAGTTACTGAACGAAAAAGGTGAATTCCTCAATGCAGCCGAAGGCAATGAAATCTTGAAAATAGCAGAAAAAGAATCTTTTGTTTTTGCTGGCGTGGATGAATTGGGTAAAATCAAAAAGGACGATTCTTATACCCGGAAACACGTGGAGCATGTTTTGGCATTGCAACTGGTGGACACAGAAGCCATTCGGAAAGCCGGATTTACCGTCGCTTTCGACGCCGTCAATTCGGTGGGCGGGTTAGCGCTTCCTGCCTTGCTGAAAGCTTTGGGCGTAAAAGAAATTATTGCTTTGAATGACGAACCTACGGGCGTTTTTGCTCACAATCCCGAACCGCTTCCCGAACATTTGACGGAAATCGCCCGAGCAGTAAAAGACCGGAAAGCCGACGTCGGTTTTGCGGTCGATCCCGATGTAGATCGGTTAGCGATCATTACCGAAAAAGGCGAAATGTTTGGCGAGGAATACACCCTGGTTTCAGTGGCCGATTATGTGTTGCAATATACGCCGGGAAATACGGTTTCCAACTTAAGTTCGACACGCGCTTTACGGGATATAACCGCCAAATATGGAAAGACTTACACAGCTTCGGCAGTCGGAGAAGTGAATGTCGTTGAAAAAATGAAAGCGACCGGCGCAGTCATCGGCGGGGAAGGCAACGGCGGAGTCATTTATCCCGAATCGCACTACGGACGTGATGCTTTGGTCGGTATCGGATTGTTTCTGACACAATTAGCCAAATCAGGGAAAACTGTCAGCGAGTTGAGGACGCAATATCCATCCTATTTTATGGCCAAACAACGCATGGAACTGACTCCCGACACGGATGTGGACGCCTTATTAAATTCGCTCAAAAAGAAATATTCGGCATATCCGGTGAATGATATTGACGGTGTGAAAGTTGATTTTCCCGACAAATGGGTACATTTCAGGAAATCCAATACCGAACCGATTGTCCGTATTTACACGGAAGCGCCCACTAAAGAAGAAGCCGAAAAACTTGCTTTGGAAGTTTCAAAGGGGAATCCCAAGTAAAAGCGTATGGATTATTATGGGATTCCCGCTTTCGTGGGAATGACGGAGAACGACAATTTGAATTGAAAATCGACGCAGTCAAATACACCCAAAGGAATGATTGTCCGGAAAACTTTTTGTATCTTTGCCATCGTTTGATATTCAATTATTTATCTTACAACATCACAAAAACAAATGAATTTTCCCAAAAGGAATACCGGATAATTTATCAGCCATAATTTTATGAATAAAATTGTCGAATGTGTTCCCAACTTCAGCGAAGGACGGGATTTGAAAAAAATAGAACGAATCGTAGATGCTTTCCGGGCAAAGAAAAACATTAAACTGTTGGATTACAGCAACGATAAAGACCATAACCGGATGGTCGTTACTGTTACAGGCGAACCGGAGGCGATGAAAGCAGCTATTATTGAAGCGGTTGGAACTGCCGTTAAAGAAATTGATTTGACGAGGCATGAAGGTCAACACCCAAGAATCGGTGCAGCCGACGTTGTTCCGTTTATCCCGGTTAAAGGGATGCACATCGAAGAGGCGGATGCCCTGGCAAAAGATACGGCGCGGATGCTTGCCGAAAAATATGCACTTCCGGTTTATCTGTACGAAAAATCGGCTTCGGCAGAGCACCGCCAAAATCTGGCCGCTATCAGAAAAGGTGAATTTGAAGGATTAACCGAAAAAATGAAACATCCCGAATGGAAACCCGATTTCGGTCCCGGCGAACGGCATCCTGCGGCCGGCGCTTCGGTGGTTGGCGCACGTATGCCGCTGATTGCTTTCAACGTGAATTTAAATACGGATAAATTGGAAATTGCCGACAGGATTGCGAAGAAAGTGCGCTTCATCAGCGGTGGTTTGCGGTTTTGCAAAGCGATGGGCGTCGAATTGAAAGACCAAAAGAAAGTTCAAGTTTCCATGAACCTGACGGATTATACGAAAACATCTATTTATCAGGTCGTAGAAATGATTCGCTTTGAAGCTCGACGGTACGGCGTCGCGGTTTCCGGTTCCGAACTTATCGGGTTATTGCCGTTGCAAGCCGTTGTCGATACGGCTTCTTATTATTTGGGACTTGAAAATTTTTCCGTGAAACAAATTCTGGAAACGCATTTATGAGAAAGAGTTAATTGTCGCGCCTTGTCATTCCCGCGCAGGCGGGAATCCCATGATAATTCGTACGCTTTTACTTGGGATTCCCGCTTTCGCGGGAATGACAGAATACGATACATGGAATTATTTCCTCCCGAAATCCGCCGGAATCTCCCCCCAGTGCCCGGTATCCCATTTCAAAACCGGATTGGAATACGTATTGTTTTTCAGCCAGATTTCCGCCCTGCGAATCAAATCAAAAACCGGCCTGTTTGCTTCGACAGGCTGCAATTTGGTGTTGCATTTTTTTTGTTTCACCCATAATATTCCATTCTCGCTGTCGGAATAAACAGGAATGTTAAGCCGCTGTTTTTTCAATAAAGCCAAGCCGTGCACAATAGCCAAAAATTCGCCGATGTTGTTGGTTCCCCGTTCAAAAGGGCCTGCGTGGAAAATCACCTCGCCCGTAGCGGTATTGACGCCCCGGTATTCCATCCTTCCAGGATTTCCCGAACAGGCGGCATCTACCGACAGGCTTTCTTTAACAATTTGCCCGGAAACAGGCGCTGCTTTTGTACGTTTCCTGAAATACGCGGAAGAACCGGAATGAAACGCGTCGGCAGCTTCCTCTTTCGTAGCGAATGATTTATAGAGCGCCCCTTTAAATCCGTCGATTTGCTTTTTACTTTCGCTCCATGAATCGTAAATACCGGGCTTAACGCCTTTCCAAACTACATAGTATTTCCTTTTCAGCATCTTTTTAATCTTTTTTGAAAGATAAAGGTACAAAAAAAAATTCTTAATTTTGCAACTGCTTTTAATTACATCTTTTAAATACAGATTTCAATGATTAATAAACAAAAATTTTTCTTAGTCGGTTACATGGGTTCGGGGAAAACCACGGTAGGCAAACAGTTAGCAAAGAAACTGAATTTGCAGTTTACGGATATGGATATGTTCATCGAAAACCGTTACCGCAAAAGCGTATCCGCTATTTTTGAAGAAAAAGGCGAAGCGGCTTTTCGGGAAATTGAGCGGAAAGTTTTGCGGGAACTTCTTGATTTTGAAAATGTGGTGATTTCCACAGGCGGCGGGACGCCCTGTTTTTTCGACAATATGGATTTGATGAATCAGTCGGGAATTACTGTTTACCTGAAAGTAAGTGTGGACGAACTGGCGGAACGTTTGAAAAACAGTAAACAAAAGCGTCCGCTGATAAAAGATAAAGATTCGGAAGAAATGAAAACCTACATCGCTGCAAATTTGGAAAAAAGGGAACAATTCTATAACCGGGCTACCTTTATTTTTGAAAGCGACGACCTTTTTTCAAACGAGAATTTTAAAATTAAAATAGAACGGTTAATCGAAAATCTCAAGCCATGAAAGCAACACGGATAAATATAAAAGAACCGGCTCGCGTTCCGAAAGAACTGTTAAAAGAAGTTCCAAGCGCCAAGTTTCCGGTAACAGTCGGGATTCCCAAAGAAAACCTGCCGGATGAAAAACGCCTGGTTTTCACGCCGGAGGCTGTCGGTATGATTGTTGAAGCCGGACATCAAATCCTGTTTGAGGCCGGCGCCGGTGCGGGCGTCAATTATTCCGACGCGGATTATTCCGAATCGGGGGCAACCGTAACAAACAGGGAAGAGGTATTCAATTGCGATTTGGTTTTCAAAATAGCGCCGGCTACACTGGAAGAAATTTCCATGATGAAAAAGAAAGCGACCGTTTGCAGTATGCTTCATTTTCCCGACATGTCGGCAGAATTGATTCACGCCATGACAGAAAGAACGCTCAATGCAACAGGCTATGAGCTGCTTACTTCCGACGGACGGAATTTTCCGGTACGGGATTCCGTTTCGGAAATCGACGGGATTGCGGCTATTTCGGTCGCTTCCGAATTACTGAGTAACGAACGGGGCGGAAAAGGTATTTTGCTGGGCGGCATTCCCGGCGTTTCGCCTGCGGAAATAATCATTATCGGCGCGGGAGTGACCGGAAAAGTGGTTGCACGGGCAGCATTGGCACTGGGTGCGTCAGTCAAAGTTTTTGACAGCGATATACTCAAACTTCGTCAATTGCAAAAAGAACTGGGAGCGATGGTTTTTACATCTGTTTTTCAGCCCAATGTGCTGATGAATGCTTTTCAGTCGGCCGATGTGGTAATCGGCGCTTTGCCCCGCATCAACGAACAGGTTGGCTACCTGATCCCGGCCAATGTAATCCGCCGTATGAAAAAAGGCGCTTTGATTATCGACCTTCGTATCAATCAGGGCGGTTGCTTTGAAACGACCTGTTTCCTTCCCAAAAACCATCCGAAAGTATTTGAAAAAGGCGGAATTACCTATTATTGCAAACCGAATATCAGTTCGATGGCGGCGCGAACTGCTGCCATGGCGATGAGTAACATTTTCACGCCGATGATTATAAGAACGGGCGAATCAAGCCTTTCCGGCATCGTTCAATCGGACACTGTTTTCCGTTCGGGGCTTTACATGTACTCCGGGAAATTAGTCAATTTGCATGTGGCCAAGCGTTTCAATTTACCGGCGAATGATATCGGGCTGTTTTTGTCGGTGTTTTAAGCATAATTAATGAATAAGGGGTGCACTTCAAACTGTTGCAGTGCTGCTGCCCACCTGTCATTCCCGCGAAAACGGGAATCCCGCGTAAAAGCGTACGGTAATGTTACCGGAAGGTATTACTGCAAAACCGGTACTTATGAAAACAACTAACTATTCCATACAAGTTATGACATCACCAAATTATTAAACACAGCGTTTCACGGAGGGACACGGAGTTGATTGTTACTTGTTATTTATTTTGTATTCCTTAATGCTTTCGGATACTTGCCTTGAGTACAGCAAACGCTGAAAAAGTTTTTTGAGATTTGCCTCGAGTGGAGCAAGTTCTAAAAAAGTTTTTTGAGACTTGCTGTGAGTGTAGCAAACTCCAATTATTTCAAATTAGTACGGAGTTGATTGTTACATGTTATTTATTTTTTATTCCTTAGTGGAAGACCTTAATTACCTCAACGAAGTTGTTGTGATTGGTTACGGTACGCAAACGCGTCAGAAATTAACAGGTTCTGTAGCCTCTGTTGCCCCAAGCATCTTAAAACAACAAACCACTTGCCGGATTTAATAATGAATCATTACTTTTTAATAGCCTCCAGAGGACGGTGGATTATTAAACGATCGGATCAATATCGCTTTGGATGTTTATTATAAAAAAACATCCGGTCTTTTAATAGAATTACCGGTAGTATCTACATCGGGGTTCACTTCACGTATAGAAAATATCGGTTCTATATCCAATAAAGGTATAGAGTTTAGCTCAAATGCTAAATTGATTGAAACAAAAGATTTTAATTGGTCATTCAGGGGAAATATATCCCGCGAAATATAAATAAAATCCTCAAACTTGGAGTAGAATCGTTTACGGTAAATGATCGTTCCATAAAGGTAGGTCAACCTCTTGGCGTATTTTCGGGTTATGTGTTTGACGGTGTAGTTCAACAAGGGGAAGAAAACGCTACTCCTGTTCCTGTATGGGAAACTGATGGCGTACAGGCAGGAGAAGCCAGGTACAAAGATATTAACGGTGATGAAATAATAAACGGTAGCGATCGGGTAAATTTAGGAAATGTGCATCCGGATTTCATCTAAAGTACTGGCTAATAGATGGACACCGACAAATACAGACACCGATATTCCCAAAGCCCAGGTTGCTACGGTCAGAAATGCCGATAGCCGGTTTATAGAAGATGCTTCCTGTTTAAGGTTGAAAGATATAACTTTCGGCTTTAATCTTCCTAAACAATATACCCGCTTTATTAAAGCCAAAGTACGTTTATTTGTATCTGCACAAAACTTATTGACAATAACAGGATATAAAGGCTACGACCCTGAAGCTTCACGCAATGGCGGAAACGAAACAGACGAACTGTATCCGGGTACCGATCTTGGCGCCTATCCAACTGCGAAAACCGTCATTGGTGGAGGCAGATGCTACCCAAGTGGGATTGACCGGACTTTTAAGTTTAGGGCTCTCTTCTCTTGCATATGATGAATCTCTTGGAACTTCTTATTCAATATGGTCGGGCAGTTATCATGGGATCGCCCATGCGAATACTTTGATTGATGTCCTTGCCGATCCAAGTACTCCGGTATCGGATGGAATAAGAAAACTGCTATAGGGGTAAAACGGACGGATGTTCATACTGTTTATGCCCAGTGGACGACTTAAAATCTGCAGATAATTACGCAAATCAGGTCACCGGATATGCGTTGGAAGCCAGATTTCTTGACAATTGGGACAAATATGGCAAAGAAAGTCTGTTTGCACTCAACTATGTTCTTGGCCAGGAAAACTTCGGTGATGGTGGTAACCATTTGTCTCACTGTACTTTTTTTACCACTTATTCTGATTCTCTGACTCCCCATACTGTAGTTTCCGATCGTACGTTCTATGACCGTTTTGATGATCGTGACCAGCGTAAAAAAGGTTCTTTTATAGCCGATATAGAAGTACCGAAAGATCAGGTATCCAGCTATGGAACACATGTCTATTTTAAGCTCCCACGTTTTCAAAAGTATGTTGATCCGAGCAGTCCTCAAACCAGTGCTTATAATCGTGAATTAAACGCTTCGATTTTGCGTTATGCCGATATTTTACTTATCAAAGCAGAAGCAATTAACGAACGTGACCAGGCGCCATGCAGGGCTTGGATTTGCATACCTTTTGCAGTATTGCGGGGCAGGGTATTGCTGTCAGGCTTTACCGGCATTACGGGGAACATATGAAGCGGCGGGGTATCCAAGTTACCGGCTGATGTACCTGTTAACGCAAAAGAATGTAAAATTTGTCAGGCGGGTAAGGCGGAATGAGAATAATACTGTCAGGCGGTTTATGGAATCTGCTGAAAAAGAAGAGGCAGCTACATGGTATCCGAATTACTGTTCCATGAAGTATCCTGATAAAGTTGCTTAAATCAGCCGACTTTTTTTTGTATACAGAGGTTCTCTCAACGCATGCCCCGAAAAACCATCCTATTAGAGAAGCGGAACGCTATATGGAAAATGTCCGGACAATTCTTTCTGAAAAAGCCGGGAAAGACGGCAATTATTATAACGCGATACCAAGTATGTAAAAATGGCCGGAAATACGGCTTGGAGTGGTGTGCTTGTCGCACTGGACGCCGTATTGAAAGTACATGAAAATTTGAAAAAAGGCAACGTCCCGATTTCAATGACTACGAAACTGCTATGGCTAAAAAGGACCGTAAAATGACGCGTCCTTTGCTTGCCGCTTACGAAAGTTTACACAAAACTTTAGGTTATGACGGAAATCCAACTTATAAAATCGTTCAAGAAAGTTTACGACAAGGTATACTATACTCGGTTGTAAATTGAGTTATCATAAAGTTGAAAATTAAGAGTTAAAAGCGTATCCAAATCATTTTTGTTTTCTTTATTTTCCGTTTTTTTTAAGACTTTAGTATTGCTTCTACAAATTCAGAAAGCTTACTGTAATACTTGCAGTTAAGGCAATCTCTTTTCGTCCGTTTCCACAATCGCTCAATAATGTTCAGCTTCGGACTGCAGGAAGGCAAAAACAACAGTTCCAGTCCTAATTCCCTTGCTTTATTTTGCACAAAATCACATCGCTGATACCGCGCATTATCCAAAACAAGTGTTACGGGAACAGCATTCCGCACATCTACTGCGGCTATTTTCATCAACAGTTCACAAACACTTTCGGCATTGATGTATGTTGTGTTGCATACGGTTATGAGATCCTGTGAGACAGCGTCTATTGCGCCTAAAACATTGTATCTGCTTCTTCCAGACTGTCCCAAGCCTGCGAAAGCGAAACTTCCGGTCTTTCAAAAACTTGCGTACCTGCGTTTCGCCACGTTTTATTCCCTCAGTTCTTCAATTTTTGCAACTGCTTCGCCTGTCGATGCCGGTGGATTTTCTTCAAAATATTGCTCTGTTTTAACAGCATACGCCTGCATTTCGCTTTCCTGACGGTAAAATTTTATCTCCTGCAAACGCGACAGACCGCCTTCGTTGTACTCTCTAAAAAACGACAGCAGCGTATTGTTGCAGATCCCTTCCATTTCGCATATTTGACGGTTTGACATCCCTTTATGTTTCATCCATAATGCATTATGCTTCTGCATTACTCGCGG
>JAIRNV010000079.1 GCA_031257875.1 Dysgonamonadaceae bacterium | reverse complement strand
TTATTTCTATGATAATTGATATGAACAGCATCGGATGCCGGTTTATCACCGTTGACGCCTACAGAGATGCTTTCGATTTTTATCTGAAAAACAATTTCAATTATCTCTTCGATGACGACTCAAATGAAAAAACAAGATTGATGTATCTTGATATAAAACGTTTTTATCCGTAGTTATCAAAACAGCAAGAACAGTCTCTGCCAATCACATCGCCGCAAAGTCCCGCAGGGACTTTACTTTATTAACCGTATGCTTCAGCTTGCGGACTGAGAGCAATCACATATCCGCAAAGTCCCGCAGGGACGACACTTTTCTATAGCATATTGAAAAAAAAATGAGTTACGTACAATTACTTATTCACGCAATAGTTCGTACCTGCAAGAGCGAACCGACACTTCCAACAGATGAGCGGGTGAAATTTCTATATCGCGAGATGTGGGGTATTATCAACAATAAAGGCGGACGTCTTTACCGTATCAATTCTATGCCTGACCATGTACACTTGTTATTTACAACGCCGGCAACTATTTCTTTATCAGATTTCATGCAGTCGTTAAAAGGTTCTTCAAGCAAAATACTGAAAACGATTGATGGTTTTGAAAACTTTAAAGCTTGGGGAGAAGGGTATGCAGCGCTGTCAAAAAGTATGGAAGACAAAGATAAAATAGTGAAGTATATTATCAACCAGCAAGAACACCATAAGACAGTAACATTTAGAGATGAATACGAAGCATTTATCAAAGAAATGGGGTTGATGTTTGACGGGCGTGATTGGAATAGATAATAAAGTGTCGTCCCTGCGGGACTTTGCGGATATATGATTGCTCCCGGTCCGTAAGCTGAAGCATACAGTTAATAAAGTAAAGTCCCTGCGGGACTTGGTCTCTATCGTGATTGCTCAATAAGCTTTGTCTCTCTAATTCACAAAATCATTTTTTTTGAGTATAAAAGCGTGTAAACCAATATAAAAGTTTATACGCTTTTTTTAGTAACGTGAAATAAAAAAGATATAACAGTTTTAACTCCGTGTCTCTCCGTGAACTCCACTCCGTGAAACGCTGTGTTTAATCATTTTGTAACACGGAGTTGCACGGAGGGAGTTTCACGGAGGGACACGGAGAGAAAACTTAAATCTGTTATATCTTGTTTATTTTGCATTACTTAATTGATAATAAACAGTAAAACATATATATCTTGTTTATTTCGCATTACTTAATTGATAATAAACAGTAAAACATATAATAAATACAAAGTATGAAAACAATAAACAAAAAACAGTTATTGGAAAGCATCACTAAAATCTCGTTACTGATAACAGTGGTGGCGGTTATTACCTCGTGCAGCGGCGGCAGGAAGAAGCATGCGCCGGAATCGGATGCCAAATTCCCGCTGGGACAGGTCGAATTGCAGGCGCTTTCGGGGAGCGCTTGCGTTGCCCCGTCATATATCGCCAAGGAAAAAGGATTTTTCGAGCGGGAAGGAATTGACGTAACCCTGGTTGGCGGCGATTTCGAGACCAACAAGGTCGGGCTGGCGACGGGACAGTTTCCGGTGGCTAACGGCGACTTCGGCTTTTTCCCGGCGGCATACAACGGGTTGGACATAAAATTGATTGCCGGATTGCATCAGGGATGTATCCAGGTGCTGGCGCCTCCGGGTTCCGGCATCAAATCGGCCAAAGACCTCGCCGGTAAACGAATCGGCGTGGACGAAATCGGCGGCTCCCCTATGGCGGTAACAAGCGTCCTGCTCGCCAACAACGGCATCGACCCGCAAAAAGACGTTACATGGATACCGTTCCCGCGCGACATCCTGCCGACTGTCGCCGACAACAGCAAGGAAGTGGATGCCGTTGCGCTGTGGGATCCGTGGGGGCCGCTGGCGCTCAAACGCGGCTATACCCTGTTGTGCGACATCAATACGCATCCTTTGTTTGCCGGCAAGTACTGCTGTTTCATCTACGCTTCGGGAAAACAGATAAAAGAAAACCCGGAACAGATTAAAGCAATACTTCGCGGTTTCCAGAAAGCCAGCGAATGGATTGCCGAAAATCCCGAAGAAACGGCAAAAATCGTAATCGAAAAAGATTATGTGGCCAACAGCGATACGGCGCTTATCACGCAGTTGCTCGTCAGCTACAAGTATCATTCCAAACACGACCATACCAACAAGTTACAGGCGCGAAACGACGCGCTCTACTTTTCGCAGGAACTGAAAAAAACGGGATTCCTTCCGGCTGACCTTGACCCCGAAAAGTTTGTTGAACAGTTTTATTTCGACGTGCTTGGCGATGAGGATACGCATGTTAAAACAACGGGGCATGGGAAATAAATTCCGTATCTCTACGCATATAGAAGGTATATACTTATCGCTGTATTGAAATATTAGCATTTAATTTATCGCAAGAATAAAAGATTGTGAAACGGGTTTTAATATTATTTATATCCTCGTTGTCGCAGGCTGCATTTTTACCGGTAATCGCCGTAATTCTGCCGATTTTAACAGAACTGGTTGCTTGCGGACAGGCAAACGAAAACATTTCGGTTAAAGGAACAATTATTGCTTATGTGAAATGTCCGGGATCTGTTGTCGTCGGACAAGAATCGTTTAACGAAGATATTATATTCGGATTATATATTGTTTCAAGAGGGAAAGACCTGTTAGCATTTAATGTTCCACATCCGAAGGTTGAATCTTTATTGGGTGCGAAAATAGACACGTTAAAGGGAGGAGAACCCTGTGAGGATGACAAATTTTATTCCTGTTATTTTTAGCTATAAAAGGGCAACAGATAACGAAATAATAATACCGGCCTGTGTACATTCTCTCATGTTTCCTCCTGATGTATTATCTAACTCAATTCAGATAATTATAGATGATATTAAAAAAGAATAGGATATGAATAGAATAAACAAAAAACAGTTATTGGAAAGAAGAGTGAGCAAAATCCCGTCGCTAATGATAATGGTAGCGGTTATTGCCTCCTGTGGCAGTGGCGACAATGTAAATGACAATACAATTTGCGATTGTAATAATAAAGTAAATGCTATTGAAATAACGGATTCGGAAGGGACAGTCTATTTCGACGGGAATATTCAAAAATGGTATATCTCTACGCATACAGAAGGTACATACGATGAAGTACAACTGTTTATACCCTGTAATATGAAAGAAGAATACAAGGAAGCGAAAAATAAAAAAGTTCTTTTTTCGGGAACGGCTTTTGATTTACTTTCCGGTTTGAGTAATGTTCCTGCCGGAAGTACTTATCGCTGTATTGAAATATTAGCATTTGATTTATCTCAAAAATAAAAAATTATGAAACGGATTTTAATATTATTTATCTGCCTTTTTTTGACGAATTCGATTTATTCTCAAAGATTATATGACAACGGACCATTGACAGGCGATGAAAATTATGTATTACAAGGAGCAAGATGGAACCAAATTACACTAAAATATTATATCTATAACACATCATCCCATTTAACCTCTTCTCAAAGAGAGTTTGCAATTCAAGAAGCTTTTGAACTATGGAGCAATAATTCCGTTCTTACTTTTACTCAAGTAACCAATCCGAATCAAGCAGATATAAAGATAAAATGGGCAACAGGCGACCATGGTGATGGAAATCCGTTTGATGGTAATTCCGGAGTATTGGCTCATGCTTACTATCCCCCTCCGGCAGGAGGCACGTACGCTGGAGAATTACATTTTGACGATAATGAATCATGGTCATTAGACGGTTCCGGTATTGATTTAATTACAGTAGCAGCCCATGAAATAGGTCATTTATTAGGTGTTGCACACTCTGATATTACTTCATCTCTAATGTATCCATATTATTTTGGAATTAACCGAAATTTACATATTGACGATAAACTTGCTATATGGGAATTGTATGGACATATATTCTCTATTTTCGGTGCTGATTTTATCTGTCATAATAACAGTGCTACTTATACTATTCTCAATAAACCGTCGGATGCGACAGTTACATGGACATACAGCAATTTAACTCTTAACAGTACAAATAATACGACAGGCAGCAGTGCAGTTTTCCATTATAATCACGTTTCCAGCACTTCTTATTTATATACCGGACCTTCCGGTTCTCCTGTAGAGTATGTTGCAGGTAATCCTCTTGATTATTATAATGCATGGATACAGGCTACAGTAAATTTCGGCAATGGAAGGAGTGTTACGCTTCCTAAAAAATACATCAAAGAAAAAGGACTTGTAAAAGGCACCTATTCTCAACCCCTTGCAGATAACCGCAGGATATTTGGCGGGTCTAATTCATACAATGTGACATCAGGCAATACGATTAGTATAGGGCTGTTTTCCGACCCAAGTATAACCTATAATTGGTCAATAGAGAATCTCACGAAAAAAATTACGCCTAATAATCCTGACCTTTCCGTATCAAATAACGGACACTCCGGGTGGTTTCATCATTCTTATCAAAACACATATAGATTAACAATTTCCGCAGTATCTTGCGGAACAAGTCATTCGGAAACATACGAATTTTATCCTACCGGAGGAAATTCAGGAGGAGGGTCAGGTGGTTGCATGTATTCATATAATTCCGGAGAAGAAACACTGGATGTGTCTTTTGAAGACGGGATTGCAACAGACATACAATTAATTACAACCTCAAAAACGAAGTTATCCCATACTGTCCAATTATATAATTTTACCGGAAATTTAATAAAGGAAGGCCGTTCGGTAGGCGAAACCGTTACCTGGAATTTATCGTCGTTGCCACGCGGGATTTATATTATATCGGTAAAAGACCGTAATAATGAAATTTACAACAGGAAGTTTTTTAAAAATTAAAATATTTAATAAGGCACGCAAATTACGCAGATTGCGCAATTTGCTATTTTTGAAAATATGAAAATGAATTCAGAAACAGACATCAGTAAAAAGTACTGGAAGCCGAAGTCGAAGTGGTGGTTCGCGGCGGCGGTACTGTCGATAGCGGCAGCGGCGGCGGTCAATGCGCTTGTGCCGGACGTGCAGACGGTAAACACGTCGTATTACAGGATTGTGCTTGCAGCGTTCATCGCGGCGCTGCTGGCGTTGTGGACGACGCCGGTTTTGGCGCGTAAGCTCCGGCACAAACTGTATCATTACTCCCAGTTTATTGCGGCGGCGGGATTATTGCTTGCGGTTCTTGATTTGCTCACCACAAAGAGCGATATCCTGAAACTGCCTTTTTTCCCCGGCCCGGCACAGATTATTGAGGTACTGTTTACCGAGCGCAACACACTGTTTATATGTACGGTTTATTCGTTACGGCTATTTTTTGCGGGGCTGGCGTGCGGGGTTGTTCTCGGCATCGCGACGGGCGTCATGATAGGCTGGAACCGGCAATGGAACTACTGGCTGTTTCCGGTACTCAAAGTAGTGGGCGTAATTCCGCCGGTGGCATGGATTCCGATTGCGCTGGCTGTTTTTCCGACGAGTTTTTATGCGGGCATTTTTCTGCTGGTCTTAACGTCGTGGTTTTCGATAGCGTTTATGGTCGCGACCGGCATCGAATCGACGCCCAAAGCGTATTTTGAAGTGTCGCGGACGCTGGGTGCAAACGACAGGTTTCTGCTGTTCCACGTTGCCATCCCGAACGCCGTGCCCAGCATCTTTACGGGTATAGCGACCTCGGCGGGAATGTGTTTTATGACGCTCGTCATCATCGAAATGATCGGCGCCAAAGCGGGACTGGGATGGTATATCAACTGGGCGAAAGCCTGGGCTTCATACGACAAGGTTTACGCTTCGATTGTGATTATGGGCGTGGCGTTCTGTATCATACTCGGCGTGATAAATGTTTTCAGGAACTATTTTTTAAGGTGGCAAAAAGGAACGGTCAGATGATTGAAATAAGAAACGTAAGCAGGATATATTACGACACGGCGGGATTGCCGGTGGAGGCGTTGCAGGCGGTGTCGCTGGAGATACGGGAGGGAGAATTTCTTTCGCTGATAGGTCCGAGCGGTTGCGGCAAGACCACTTTGCTGCGGCTGATAGCGGGTCTTGACCTGCCCCGGAGCGGCGAACTGTTTATCGAAGGCCGGGCGATAGAAAAGCCTTCCCACGAACGCGGATATGTGTTTCAGCAGGCGGCGCTTTTCCCCTGGAAGACGGTTGAGGAAAACATTGCCATCGGACTCAAAGCGCGTCACATATATAAGGAGAAAAAAGGGCTTGTACCGGAATACATCCATCTGGTCGGACTCGACGGTTTTTCAAAATCGTATCCGCACGAACTGTCGGGCGGGATGATGCAGCGTGTGGCGATTGCCCGCGCCCTGATCAACAAACCGAAAGTCCTGTTGCTCGACGAGCCGCTGGGTGCGCTCGACGCTTTCACCCGTATCGAATTGCAGGATACTATCCGCAGAATCCGGCGCGAAACGGGGACGACAATCGTACTCGTCACGCACGACGTGGACGAAGCAATCTATCTGAGCGACCGGATTGCTATCATGACGGCGCGTCCGGGTAAAATTAACGAAATTATCAAGGTTGAAATCAATTCCGAACGCGACCGCAACCGGGACGATTTTATCGGCCTGCGCCGGCGGGCGCTCGAAAAACTGCATCTGGCGGGGGTGGTGTATGCGAACGTTCAGGGGGGCGGGGAGGCTATTTGAAGGGTGAAGGGTAAAGGGTGAAAGGTACAAGGTGAAGGGTGAAATGCTGCAGGCGTCACCGGCGAAGGGGAAAATATACCATCAACTCCGTGTCTCTCCGTGAAATCCACTCCGTGAAACTCCGTGTTGTAAAATTTATTAAACACGGAGTTTCACGGAGGAAAATCTTAAAACTGCAATATCCTGTTTATTTCGCATTACACAGATAATGACAATAACCGGACGGCAGCGGATACGCAGGCAACCGCAGGCCTGTTGTATGCAAATGAACCCGGAGCATTGAATGAAAACTTCAGTGATATATTTGCCGCCTGCATTGAAAATACATATAAACCCAATACTCCGGATAATTGGAGAAGACGAGTGGAGTATAACTTCTTTGCAAAACAATATTTATTTTATACGCATTTACGATCAAAACAACCATATCGTAAAAACCGAAAAAATAATAAAACGAAATTAATGATTAATGATTAATAACCGTGGCCGTCACCGGCGAAGGCGAAGCCTGAAGCAATCCTGTGTTATTTTTAATATCCCCGTCCGAACCGGGAAAATATACCGTAAATGCGGTATTTACATGAATTGAGATTCATCTTATCTTTGCAGCATCTTTATAATCCCGGACGGGGGCTTTTTTCTTTGAAGTCGGAGCAAAAAGCCTCGAAGTCGGAGCAAAAAGCCCCGAAGTCGGAGCAAAAAGCCTCGAAGTCGAAGCAAAAAGCCCCGAAGTCGGAGCAAAAAGCCCCGACTTCGGAGCAAAAAGCCCCGAAGTCGGCGTAAAAAGAGACAAAATTGTCAGTAAAAGAGACAAAGTTGTCATGAAAAGAGACAAAGTTGTCATGAAAAGAGACAAAGTTGTCATGAAAAGCGTCGAAGCCGGTGTGAAAAGCCCCGAAGCCGGAATAAAAAGTAAGATGAAGCACAATATTATCAATAAATTAAAATTAAAAAAAATGAGTACATCGAAAGAACAGGGTTTTGACACCCTGAAAATCCACGCGGGTTATAAACCCTCGGAACATCAAGGCTCCATACAGGTGCCGATTTATCAGACAACAGCCTTTGAGGTCGGCTCGCCGGAACGCGCCGAGCGTCTGTTGCGGTTTGAAGAGTTTGGGTTGCTGTATACCCGGATCGGCAATCCTACCCAGGCGGCGCTCGAACAGCGGATTGCTGCCCTCGACGGGGGCGCGGCGGCGGTAGCGGTGGCGTCGGGGATGGCTGCGGTATCGTATGCCATACTGAATGCCGGTGAAAACGGGCGCGTTATCGCCGCCGGTCAAATCTACGGCGGCACTTACGATGCTTACCGCAAGCTGTATCCGAGTCTCGGAGTAAAAATCGACATCGTTGACGACATCAACGATTTGGACGCTGTCCGCAAACTTATCCAGCCGGATACGCGGGCTATTTTCGTCGAATCGATCAACAATCCGGTGAACGTCATTGCCGACATCGAAGCGATAGCCGGCCTCGCTCACGAAAACGGCCTTCCCCTGATTGTGGACAACACGCTCGCAACGCCTTACCTGTGGAATCCCATCCGAAACGGCGCCGACGTTGTGGTCTATTCGGCCACCAAAGCGCTTAGCGGACACGGCTCCATCATCGGCGGAATCATTGTCGACGCCGGCAAATTCAACTGGCTCGCGGGACGGCATCCTCATTTCGAGAAAAAGGTGCTGACGCTTGGCGACAAAACCGTAGTGGAGGTATTCCCCGATTTCCCGTTTACGGCGCGTGCGCGGAGCTATTATCTCAACCTGCTCGGCGCGGCGCTGTCGCCTTTCGACGCCTACCTGATATTGCAGGGCGTCGAAACCCTGTCGGAACGGCTGAAGAAACAGAGCGAATCGGCGCAGGCCATCGCCGAATATCTGTCGAAACATCCGAAAGTTGCCTGGGTAAGCTATCCCACGCTGCCGGGCAGCAAATACGGGGCGCTTGCCGAAAAGTATCTGCCCAAAGGAGCGGGCGGCGTCTTTTCATTCGGTTTCAAAGGAACGCAGGAAGAGATATACCGGTTCCTCAATGCCGTCAAAGTGTTTTCTTATCATGCCAATCTCGGAGATGCCCGGTCGTTGATAATCAACTCCCCGAAAACCACTCACCACGAGTTGACGGAGGACGAAAAACTGCGTACCGGCGTCCCGCCCGAAACAATCCGCCTGTCTGTCGGGCTTGAAGATGTGAATGATTTGATTGCCGATCTTGAGCAGGCGTTTAACGGATGAAAGGTAAAGGGTAAAGGGTGAAGGGTGAAGGGGCAAATACCTTGTACCTTTCACCGTTTCACTTTCTTTTGTTACAATAATTTTGCAATCGACTCACAAAATTTATCAAGAAATTCAATATCGTGAATATATGTATCCAATGCGCTTACAATCATAACAAACCGGGCGCGTAAAATTTCCTCCGCCTGTGTCTGTAACAAAGGAAAGTTTTCAACAATCAAATTGAATAACTGTCCTAATTCCTTTATTGATTTACTGTTGTTTTGGTATTGCGAGCAGGCTCTATTCATCACTTGTTATTTTCAATACTTTATCTGCAAAATTTGAATATTCGTCATCAAAAACACGCTGTCTATTGTTTAAGTCCTGTAAAAGTTTTCCGGTGTTATCTATCTGTTGGTTCGATAATGCAAATACAGGAACGCCAAATTCCTGATAACGTGCCTGCAACGTTTGAAAATAACCTGTATTTGCCAAACAGTAACCATTAGGGTACTTATCCGGGGATAAAAGCATATCTTGAACTTTTAAATTTGGCGCCAATTCGTCTGTGACGGTTTTTTTTATTTTATCAAACATTTCCGTATATGCTTTTGCCGGCTTATTTTTATTCGTAGTAAAATCATTATTTGTATATCCTAAAAATTTTGGTGTTTGCTTTGGCAATGGGTAAATGCTGTCATTAAAAACTTTACGTGCATTTTTTGCCCAGTGTTCCCATTGTGGCAACACCCTGTCAATTGATTCAATAGCCATTAGCGAAAAATAATCAGTCGACAGCGGAATAATAAAATAATCGGACGAAATAATGAAATCCTGATTCAGGGCGCTTAGGCTTGGATTCAAATCAACCAATATATAATCTATCTTTAGCTCTTCCGCGGTTTCTCTCAATAAATAATAAATTGAACCGGGTAAGTTTTTCATTGTTGTAAAGGCATTACTTAATTGAAATGAAACGCTTAACTGAGATTCAAATTCCGTAATGAAAGGTAAAGGGTAAAGGGTAAAAGGTGAAAGGTAAAGGGGCAAATACCCTGTACCCTGTACCCTGTACCTTGTACCTTTCACCCTTTACCCTTTACCTTTTATCCGTTAAAATAAACGATAATTTGTTCGCAAAACCTTAAACTCCGTCCGGCGGTTGATTTGGTCGGCAATTTCCTGCTGGTCGGGAAGAAGCGTTTCAATGAATGCAGCGTCCAGGATTTGATCTTCGGGAAGAAATTCATATTGTTTGGCAAGATTTTTCGTTACGGTTTTCGGCTCCGTTTTCCCGTAACCGGCGGGCGTCAGCCGTTCCTTTTCAATGCCGCCCGCAATCAGATAGTCCACTACCGATTGGGCGCGTCTCAACGACAGACTGTTGTTGTATTCGTCCGTACCTTTGCGGTCGGTATGCGCCGAAAGTTCGACCGTTACGTTCGGATTGTCCTGAAGCAGGATAATGAGTTCAATCAGCGCTTTTTCCGATTCCGTACGCAAAGTGGCTTTGTCGAAATCATAGAAAATATTTTCAATTAAAACCGGTTTGGAAATAGACGCCAGATAAAAATCGACATAAAAAGTCTGGCTTTTTTCTTCGCCGGAAACCGACAGGGTTTGTTTCTGATTCAGGTATCCGGGTGCGCTTCCCATCATCACATAATCCATTCCCGGTACAACATCGGCCGTGTATGTCCCGTCTTTTTTGACGGCAATACGCCGGTCGCTCCCGTCTTTTCCCACCATGCGCACCGTTGCGCCGTCGACAAGTTCTTCGTCCCTGTCCAGCACCCAGCCTTCGATTTTTACGTGAACGCCCGGCAATTCAAATGAATAGATGTGATCGACTCCCCGCGCATCGTTGCGGTTGCTGCTGAAATACCCCTTTTCGTTCATGCCTTCAAAACAGATGCCGAAATCGTCGGACATACTGTTGACGGGCGATTTCATGTTTTCGACTTTCCATCCGCCGCCTTTTTTCCCGACCGCTTTGAAAATGTCGAGGCCGCCCATGCCCGGATGCCCGTTGGATGAAAAATAAAGCGCCGAATCGTCCCGCATACAGGGAAACATTTCATCGCCCGGCGTGTTGATGTCGCGACCCAGGTTTTCAGGCGCGGAAGTTCCCGTTTCATTGAGCGGCACCCGCCAGATATCTTTTCCGCCGTAACCGCCTTTCGCGTCCGAAACAAAGTATAAATAGCCGTCGACGCCTACTGCCGGATGCGCCGCCATCGTCAGCGTATCTTTGAAAATCGCTACCCGTTCTCCGGCGTTCCATTGCGCTCCCGAACGCGCAGACTTGTAGACGTCGGCCGTTCGCTCAACGCCTTCTTCTTCGGCGCAAAAAGTGTAATACATCGTTGCACCGTCGGGCGAAAGCGAACAGACACCTTCGTCAAATTCGGTATTCAAAGCGCTTTCGATGTGTTCCGGCTTTTTCCACTGTCCTTTTTCATCCTGCATGACAACGTAAAAATCGTTGCACTTCGCGCCGGTAACGCCGCTTTTCGCATCGCCCACCGCATCCTTGCGCGAAGAAGTGAAAATAAGCTGATCGTATTTGTCTCCGGAAAGTACAGGCGAAAATTCCCCATAGCGGGAATTGAATTTATCCGCTTTTTTAACGGTGTACCGTGTTGGATTTTTTTTCCATTCCATAGCCGAATCACATCCGGTGATTCCGTTTTTTGCCGGAAGAAAACCGGGAAAACTGTCGAGGAATGCCGCATACTGTTTTTTTGCTTCGGCGTAACGCCCTAATTTATGTAGCATTAATGCGGAATAAAACACTTTTGAACTGTCGTCATATTCATAGCGAATGGCATTGTTATAGCCGGTCAGCGACCGTTGAGTTCCTTCGATTTTCCGGTAACATTCGGCCATGTGGAAAGCAATGTTTCCCCGCAACCAGGTTTTTTGGGCAGAGGTTTTGGCGTAGACTTTGCGGTAAACCTGGGCGGCGGCGTAGTATTCACCTCTTTCTTCTTTGGCAATGGCGTCGCTCAATCTGGCCGTATTGCAGGAAACCAGCGATAACACCATTAACAGGAAAAAGGCAATTTGTTTATTCATTCCAAATCAGTTTGTATGACTTGTTTAAACTGATTTTTGGGATAATTATTGTGTGGAGGGGCGAAGGCGATTTCACTCTTTGGTTGCCATCAGACCATTAACTTTATTTTTTAGATTCTGAAAAAATTGAAATCTTTCCCTTGCCGAATTACCGCTCAGGGAAACGGATTTTGCAATACTGTTTTTCATCCATTTTTCCACCTCCGAACAAAAATATTCATTGGATGTAAAAATACCGTTAATTGTATACAGTTTGACTGCAGTAACACTGGCGCCGTCTTTTTTTATAATCATGAAATCGTTCATAATCTCAAGCGGACTTAAATACATCCTGTAAAAAACTTCTTTTCCCTTATATTCTTTCTTTTCCTTTTCGGCAAGTTTTTCCATATTTTCTATCAATTGAAGCAATTGGGAACAAAGTAAGGAAAATGTATCCGTATGTTCAAAGCAGTTTAAATCGGGATAATAATCCAGCAAATGTAAAATATGATCTATGGTATTGTTTGTCCATATTTCCGTGGATGGAATCCGGCTGTAAGCGTTTCCTATTCTGTTATAAATATCTGTAATCAAAGGAATATCCAATTGTTCAACAAACCTGTCGTAAGTAACATGCAGTTTATTGACGCCTTGAAACCAGGTATATATTTTAAACAGCGTCAGTTCCGGAAAAAGCTTGAAATGGGGACCCGGAATATCCACCGCCATAAAACACATTTCTTTTTCTCCGGCTTTTGCAATACTTTCCATCAAAGCGGCCAACTCTTGCAGATAAGCGTAATAATTATCCATACTGCTCATATCCAGTGGCGTATACCGGAACAATATATTACCCGACCGATAATTTATCACCTCATCCATTGAAATATTAAAATGCCGGCACAATTTGGACAGTTCATTCACCGTCAGTTCTTTTTCTCCGCGAATCCGGCGGTATGCAGAGTCGGAACTTATATTCAAAGCATCGCTTACTTCACTGACCATACGCATACCGGAAGATAAGTTTTTCTTCACCGTTTCAAAAAAAGCCTTCTGAGTATCCATAACCCGTTTATTAATTCCCGGCAAAGGTATATGTTTTTTTGCAGTAATTCTTAAACAGGTGGACTTTTTTTAGCGGAAATCCGTAAAATGAAAGTGCCGTTAAGAAAATTCAGGCATAATTTGCAAAATAAAATTTAAAAGTGGCGCTTTTTTACGAAATCTTGCAACATCTTAAAATTGTGTTTGCACAAATCCGTAAAGTGATATATTTTTTGCAACAGTTCTTAAACAGGTGAACTTTTTTTAGTCGGAATCCGTAAAATGCCAATACTGTTTAAAATTTCATGCATAATCCGCAAAGTGAAATTTGAAAGCAACGCTTTTTACGAAATGCTGCAACGGTTTAAAATTGTGTTTGCAAAAATCCGTTTTATGGGATGAAATTTCAGAATTACCTTTGTATCGTGAAAATAAAAACAACATATAGAAAAATGAAAATTATTTTGATCAAATATAATTCAAGTGGTATGCCGAAAAACTTTAGCCGGAAGGCTTGAATAGAGTAGGCGCAATTTTATAAATAAATTAAAAATTTAATGTAATGAAAATAGAAAGAAATGACATTCGAGATAAAATCAATCATATCATTGCAGATATTATTGAAAGAGAGGATTCAAACTTTGAAGAAAACGCCAATCTTATTAACGATTTGGAATTTGATTCAATGTGTTATCTTGAACTTTCGGTACAAATTCAGCGGGAATATGGCGTCATTATTTCTGCTCAGGAATGGGAAAGAATAAAAACATTAAAAGAATTGTATGATGTTATCGTCTTGAAATTAAATACAAATGAACAAGCCTGAGTATATTTTGCTTATTGGCGGCTCTGGAGAAATTGGGAAGCAAATTATTAGAAAACTGTCCAATAATGGCTATAATGTTATATATACCTATAATAACAGGACTCCGTTAGATTATTCTGACTTGCCAACGTCAATTGTCTCTTTTAAATTGAACGTCTGTTTGAAAGATGAAATTAAGCAACTCAAAATCAAAATATCAGAAAGCAATTATCTCATAAAAGGGTTGGTTTACAATACCGGTGTGGTAGATGATAAACTTTTTTTCAATATGTCGGATAAAGATTTCATAGATTTGTTTGAAGTAAATTTTATGGGATGTTTTAATGTTTGCAAAGAATTTATAAACGAATTATCTGTAAATAAAGGAAATATAGTAATCATGTCTTCAATATCCGGTATTATCGGAAAAGTGGGACAAATTAACTATGCTGTTAGCAAAGCAGCCCTAATTTCTTTTGCAAAAAATCTTTCAGTTGAATATGCCCGTTTGGGTATCAGGGTAAACAGTATTGCTCCGGGTCTTATTAATACCCCTATGATTGATTCTATTCCAAAAGAATTATTAATCAAGATGAAAAAAGAGATTCCCTTAAAAAGAATTGGAGAGGCGTATGAAATAGCAAATATAGTAAATTTTCTTGTCTCATCTGAAAGTTCTTATGTAACAGGGCAGGTCATTATTGCCGACGGCGGTACAACATTGTTAATATGATGTCATGGAAAAAAGAATTGTCATTACCGGATTAGGGGCTGTTTCGCCTGTTGGTTGTAACCCGATTTCTCTTTATAACAATATAATTCAAGGGAAAATGAACTTTGTTGTTCCGAATGGTTTAAAGAACAATTACAAAGAACTTCATTCGGTGTCACTAATTTCGGATGACTGGTATAACGAATGTGACAGCAGAAATATTTCATCAGAGAAGCGAATTACTAACTATATCTTATTAGGGGTAATGGAAGCGCTGGAAGATGCTAAATTATTGTCTAATAGAGAAATTCTCAAAAATACCTGTCTTTATATTGGATCTTCAAAAAACTATTTATTTGAAGATAAAGATTTTATCAACAATGAAGCGCTAAAAATGGATATGCAATTATATCCTCTCAATATTCTGACTGTTGTTTCTAAACAATTAGGAATTGGAGGCGAAAATTTGCTTTTACCCGTTGCCTGTTCTGGCGGGAATGTTGCAATTTCATTAGCCGAAAAGCAAATTAAATCGGAGGCAACTGATATTGTAATTGCCGGGGGCGCTGATATTTTCAACGAAACTTGTTATGCAATTTTTTCTTCACTGGGAATTTTATCAGAAAAGACATCTTCACCTTTTATGAAAAACAGGGATGGTATTACCATAGGGGAAGGTGCGGGCTTTGTTGTTGTTGAAAGTTTGGAGAGTGCAAAGAAAAGGGGAGTAAAAATATTAGCCGAAGTTCTTGGCAGTACGTTATCTTGTGATGCATTCCACTTGACAACACCGAATCCGGAAGGTACAGAAGCGGCTAATGCAATGAAATGTGCCATTGAATCCGCTCACTTAACTCCTGACGGCATCGACTGTATTAGTCCTCATGCAACCGGAACTGTTACAAATGATTTGCAAGAAGCAAACGCAATTAAAGCAGTTTTTGGAAAACGTTCATCCGATATACTCATTTCAGCAACAAAATCTTCATTAGGACATTGTTTAGGTGCAGCAAGCGCTATCGAAGCAGTTCTTGCAACACTGTCATTAGAATATGGATTAGTACCTGAAACTCTTAACATGTATGATGATATTTGTGAATTTGAATTTAATCTGTATCACTATCCCACTAATCATAAGATAAATACCATACTTAGTAATTCATTTGCTTTTGGAGGCAATATTTGTTGTGTCATCTTCGGTAAATATGAAAGATAATGAAAATATTTATTAATGATATAATTACATATTCAAATACTGGGAGCAACAGTATAACGGTTGATTATCTTAGAAACAGCAATTTAATTGAGAATCTAAGCGAGCAAAAGGCTTTGCAAGGAAGAGGATTCCGACAAATTCCTCAGATATACAAAATTTTTCACGTTGTTGTAAATGACCTGATAAAAAAGAATGAATTAAATAAATGTTTAGACAATGTAGGCTTGATTAGTGCGTATGAATATGCCAATCTGGACTCTAATATTGATTTTGAATACGAAATAATGAAATATGGAGTTTCAATGGTTAATCCAATTAAAGCGCCATTTACTGTTTGTAATTCTTGTGCAGGCTGGCTAGCAATAAAGAACAGATTACAGAATATTAATCTAACTGTTAGTTCAGGAAGAACAAGTTTGCTCAGTGCAATAAAGATAGCAACTCATTACATCAATTCCGGCAGAATAGACTATTGTATGGTACTGTCTGCGAATCTCAATCATGGTTGTTATAAAATAATAGACGAACAAGACTCGTTTATGAAGGGGGAATTTGCCTCTGCCATTTTAATTAGTAACAATTCCAATATAAACAGAATATATGAAATTGAATCAGTTACAGTAAATGCTTTGGTAGAAGACAATGAAATAAATTCTATCATTAATTCCTTATCTGTCAATGAAGATACTTCTTCATATAATCTGTTTGATGGTAAAGTAATAATTGATAAAACAAATATTCATTCAGTTGATGAGAAATTATCAAACCGTTATCAGTGCTGCTATTTGCCTGTATTATTGCAAAATATAGAATCGAATATTCCAAAGAGTTGTATACATATAAGATATTTGGTTTATGACAGTATTGGTAGTATTGGCAGTCTAACTCTAAAAAAATAAGT
This sequence comes from Dysgonamonadaceae bacterium, assembly GCA_031257875.1. GTDB lineage: Bacteria > Bacteroidota > Bacteroidia > Bacteroidales > Azobacteroidaceae > Azobacteroides. The sequence continues at coordinate 3,232 of JAIRNV010000079.1, read as the reverse complement.
ATATGCAGTTCGATAATTATAAGAAAATACTCCCACAAAAAGAGCCGTTTATGTTTATTGATGGAGTTACTCATTTTAACAAAGAATCAAAATTACTAATCGCTCATAAAAAATTTAAGAACGATGAATATTTTTTGAGAGGACATTTTCCTAACGATCCATTAGTTCCTGGTGTCATTCTTATTGAGGCTATGTCGCAGTCTTGTATTTTATGTGGGTTTTATTCTAATGATGCTCCATTAGATGATGTAAGTTCTTTTGAGCATTTGGTATTTGGCGTCAAAGTAAAATTCAGAAATAAGTGTTTTCCAGAAAAAGAAATAGAGTTGCGTTCTGAATTAATCGACGTTCTACAAAATGTGTCAATTTTTAAAGTAAAAGCAATTGATACTGAAAATAATAATATCGTTGCTTCCGGCGAAATAAAAGGTGTAGCTAAATATAAGGGTAGTGCCGAAGACCTAAGACGTAGGCAAAAAAACTTTAGTAATCATGAACAAGTTTCTGAGCATCGAAGAAATGGAAGAACGGCATGAAGCTGCTGCTGTAGCTCTTGTTGAAGTCAATGTTTACAAATAATTGACAGAGATCTATCAAGCAATATGCTTGTAATGAGGACAATTCCATTATTATGGGCGGTTGCTCAAAACCGCCCATTTATTACTAAACAAAATAAATAAAAATATGGAAAATAATATAAAACTTGAGAAGACTGAAAATGGCTATTTTGCAATAGCCAGTGAGCGTTACTTTAAAATAAATGAAGTAACGTATGAAATATTGCAAGCGAAAATATCAGGGAGGACAACAGATGAGGTTTCTAAAGAATTTGAAATAAAATCGGATGAAATTGAACAAATTTGGGATAAGTTAAACTCTAAGCAAGTAAAAAAGAAGAAAATCTCAAAATTATTTTTAATAATCCCTTCGGTGATAAACAATAGTATTGGGAGATTGCTTGCATTCTTATGTCAAAAATACATCTTCACAATGTTTATTTTAGGATTTTGTGCTACATTATGCCATTACTTGTTTTTTAACAACTTTAAATTATTGTATGCAAATCTTGGTATAATAGATTATCTGATTGTGCTTTTTATAACTGTCATTATCCATGAGTATGGGCACATAGTTACATCTTATTATCGCGGATTAAAAAATCTCAATATTTATTTAGGTTTTTTCATCATATTTCCAATCTTATATACTAAAATAAACGATTTGGTTACTAAAAAATTTAACGACCGGCTACTCGTTGATTTTGGCGGTGTTTATTTTCAATTAATTTTCTTTGCCATATTGTATTTGACTGGATTATTTTATCAGTCTGATTATATTCAGTTATTCTTAATTATAGACTTATTTATTATTATAATAAACGTCATACCATTCTATTTTACTGATGGATATTGGCTGTATGCAGATATATTCAAGATTGAAAATCTGAATGCTAAATCTGCATTGTTATTTAAAGAACTTCTTCATTGGAGGTTTAACGATGGGAATTTTAAAAAACCTGTAATATTGTTTTATATGGCATTTAAAATAATTATATTTGGAGCTATTATAGCTTATGTGGCTGTATTCTTATACAGTCAATCCTTTTATATAGGAGATACATTCTATCAGATTAAAGAAAGTAACGGGGCTATTATTGTTATACTCAGATGCTTATTGGTATTACTTCCATATATATTATTATCATTATTCATTTTTAATAAAATATACAGTGGATATAAAAGACATCATTAAAGAAATCAAACAGGCCGGGTTTTATGAAATAGACGGATTGAAACTAATTTACAGTAATTCCATCTATACGGAGGAATACAAAAAAATAGAAAAGTCATCAATTCCTGTTGAACATAAAAAATCATTCCCTTTTGCGGTTTTCAGGGGAAATCTTTATAATTTCAACCTGAATTCATCCTTGAACGATGATTATGAATTGTATTGCAGATATATATACAATAAGCGTCTTGTAAATTTACAACTTAATACGCTCTTTCTATCAAAAGAAATTGAACTGCAATATTCAAGCAATCATGTAAGAGAACAATTTGAAAAAGAGTTGACTAAGATAAATAAAGTACTAATAATAAACAGTTTTCATTATTCTTCCTACAAGTCAATTTTACCCTGTTTTCTGATTAACAACTGTGACGTTTTTTTGTTGGCAACCCCTAAAGTGATATTAGAAAACGAGCATAAAACCAATTTATTTTCAACAATATGTAATAATTTATTTTCAACAGATTCTTCCGCATGCTTTATTAATGCCGAAGACTATTTATCACTTATCAAATTATACGAAATTCTATCTAAAAAAGAGTTCAGACGAAAACCTGTTTTACTCATTTTCCCGGACGGAAATATAGGAGCTGACAGGAAGAATGATACGAATAAGAATCTATTCAAGGTAAATTTTCATGGAACAAAAATTCATATCAGGCAGGGCATTTTTTCTTTTGCAAAAACATTATTAGCGCCTGTTTTTAATGTCCTTACGGAGAGCCACAAGGATTTTATTAGTATGAAAATACATAATTACTATGATTTTACCAATAAGAATATACATCCGGACGAATTTACATCTATGCTGTTTCAAAATTTTGAAAAATTCCTTTGCAGAAAGAATATTCCAAAATGGGAATGTATGATGTATCTTCATTCGTGGATGGATACAAAAGCGTTTAATAAGGACATCTTCGTTACTGAAAAAACTTTTGATAAAGAGCGGTATACTTCTTTTAAAATAGATAATCAACAATACATCTTTGACTCAAAATATTTGCTGTCATTGGAAGTTGATAGCGATAATATTAAAAAATGTGTCCTTAAAAACAAATTTTATGAATAAACAGACGGCAAAGACGGCAATCATATTCTTATTCATTCTTCTTGCAGGCAATGTTGATGCTCAGGTTGTCATTAACGGCACAGTCGTTAACAGCAAAGGGGCGTTATTGCCTGACGTAAATATCATTCCGGAGGGTTCAATGCAAACTGTAACTCAAAAAGACGGCGTCTTTGAAATTACCTGTCCGGTTGATTCTGTTTCAATATACGTTACTTTTTCCTGTATCGGGTATGTCACCAAAAGCATAAAGTTGTATAAAGGCGAAACGGATGTTCAAATACTGCTGACGGACAACACGGTAAATATGGATGAGGTTGTTGTCGTTGCGCCTAAATACAGCAGATTCAGTAACTATGCGGCACAAATGATTAA
>JAIRNV010000048.1 GCA_031257875.1 Dysgonamonadaceae bacterium | reverse complement strand
GGTCCTGTCCACGCGGGGATCGGTCAATTCTGTAAAATAACCGAATAGTGTTTGCATTTCTTTTTTAGTATAATAACGGAACAGGATATCCTTTAGTATTTAAAATATGTTATAATAAGATGCGTTTGCCCTGGACCTGCCCGGAACGCTCAACAGCGAAGGCGTGTTAAAGACGCTGGCGCCAATGGATTATATCTTTACGCCCGTCAGCGCCGACCGCTTCGTTCCGGAAAGTACCCTGCAATATGCTACGCTGATAAACGATAATCTTATCAGCGTGGGCAAAGGGCGCATTAAAGGGCTTTATCTGTTCCGGAACATGGTGGACGGCAGGGAAAAAACGCCACTGTACGGGGTTTATGAAAGCGCCATCGGCGAACTTGGACTTTCCATTATGAAAACCATGCTGCCTAACAGCGTCCGTTTCCGCAAGGAAATGTCGTCGGAACACGGTACAATATTCCGTTCCACGGTCTTTCCGGCAGACAAATCCCTGCTGAAAGGCAGTGGCATTGAGGACCTTGTAAACAAAATCTGTCAAATCACATCATTAAACGCTCACAGTCATGGAAACGAAAAGGAATAAAAGAGTAATCGAAAACATCGACGAAACATTTCTGCTTAACTCCATAATTTACAAACGCTCTCAAACATTTCATTTATAGTTTCCCCCTTGATAAATGCAGTAAATAATTCTCTGTTATTTTTATAGTCTTTATTGGATTTGATCCAACTCTCGTACCGTTTAATAAATTCTTGATATTTTATATCATCCAAGATATTGCAGTTTTAATCTTTTTCTCCGTGTCCCTCCGTGAAATCCACTCCGTGAAATTCTGTGTTTAATAATTTTTATAACACGGAGTTGATTGTTACATGTTATTTATTTTTTATTCCTTATTGAAAATCCTAACGAATTAAGATGCGTTTGCCCTGGCCTTTTTCATACCTTAGATTTTTGTTTCCAAAATAAATACGTATCTTTGTGCTAAAGTTTAGTACATCTTGGTTATATGAACAGACTGTATATTTTACCGGTTGTCTTTTTAACGTTTGCTTCTTTCAATGCGACAGGAGAGGGGTTTGTTACGCCGGAATGGATGGCAGGCGAAAAATTGTTGGGATTCCCCTTGCAGCATTCGCTTTGGCTCCCGACCGAATTGACGCATACCTATGCTTTTTCCATTCGGGACGGTAAATATACTCATTCCTATAAAACAGATAATGAAACAAAAGATGTTGAGATTGACGGCTTCGGCCCAACAGAGATACCTTTGTACCGGATTCAAAACAATGAAGGCAAATTTTTGACGGTAGATACAACGGTTTATTTGTATGACAGTCAATTGACAGTATCCGGTATAACCGGAGCGAATCTGGTTTGGCGCGACAGGTACGATGATATTGCCGACGATTCGGCGCAGAACAAAGCTGCTTTGCAGTTGTTTGCCATCATCGGCGACGGGAACGGGCCTGAAAATGCCTGGTATCCGTCGGGCGACGGTTATTTGTATTTGCCTTTGGCTTCTTACAGGGTTCAATATAATACGGGAACCGTTTTGCAGGATACGATTTTCTATAATAAAAACCTGGGTAGCGATGATGGCGGCGGAGCGTTCCGTGTGAGCCGGTATTCGCCGGACGGTGACGGAGAAAAATATTTGGTGGTAGCGGACACCGCCGGCTCCGGCTTTGCACAGGTTACTCCGCTTAAATTCAAATGGAAGAAGCTGGAATATGTGCAAATAAACAGCAACGACCATTACCTGATATATGACGTGAATGCCGGATTTTATTATGCGGGCGGCGGCCCGGGACAGAACCTGCTGAAGCGGGCAAACGCGCATACTATTCTTGCCCGATGGAAAATAAACAAAGACGGGGAAGACCCGTGTTTGCATACTTTTGTGCCGGGAGTGGCCGAAATTTACGGCGAGCGGCCAAACGATCAATTACAGGGAAAGTATTATTTCAGGAAGCTGAGCGGCGATGATTTTACAATGCGGGTGCAAGTATTTGACCTCAGCGAATATGATGCCGCTCCGTATGCCATTAAGACCGATACGTTTGAAATCATTTATACGGCGCTCGAATCCCCGTATTATGATATTCCTTATTATGCACTTCCCAATCAGCTGGTTACGCTTGAAGTGCCATTTGTTGACCGACAGCTGACCGATAAGATTTCCGGTTCTGGATCTACGCCTGTTGGCAACCATTCTTACCAGGTTTACCTGGATAGGGTTGGAAATGATATTAATTCCCTTACTTTTTTGAATACATACAAAACCACGGAAGTGTCTTTGGGTGAAACGGGAAGCGTGATTCCTTATTTTGCATTTTCTATTACGAAAGACGACGATAAGGAATATTTTCTCCATGTAGTTAATACCGGGCAAGGCGATTCCGTGTACTGGACCTTGATTACCGACGGTGAAAGGGATAGCCTTCTTAATCCGGAAATATACCAGGATCCGCAATATAAATATCAATTCAAACAATATAAATTTTGTTTCCCGTATCAGTTGGATGCAGACGGACGCCGCGTTACTCCGGTGCTTTATGGCGAATCTGGCTATGAAATTGAATATCAACCCGTATATCTTCAAACTTTGAGTGAAGACGACCCAACCGACTATCCCTATTTGATTATTGTGGGTAATTCTACGAAATACGCATCCACCAAACGCCTGGATAAAGTTCTTCTGGAAAATAATCCGGAAGAAAACAGTCTGAAATGGAACATCTATTCTGTGGATTATTCGTTAGTAGATCAATATTCGGTGACTTCGTGGATTTTTGCCGGTAAACGTTCGGACGAAAATGAGTGGCTTCCGCTGTATGATTCGATTTCCGGTACATCCGGCACTCATGATGTCCAGGGTTTATTGACCGACATCAAGTTTGGCGGGGGCGGTTTGATTTTCATCGGCGAAAGCAAAGCGTCGCCGGTCAATTACGGTGCATTGATGGATATTGATAACGGTATGCTTGAATTTATTGCCGAAGGACAGGAAATGATAGGTTCTTATACAAAACATCCGATTTTCTACTACAAAATAAAAATTCCGGGCAAAGACTTGTACTTGACCGACTCCTGGCATGAAACGGCTTCCAAGTATAAATATCAATGGCTCGACGGACGGCGGTATCCCATGGCTTATTTCAGGGATGGAAAACTGGCCGATTATGAAGAATACTTGCCGACGAAAGCGGATGAACAGTTTATACAAACTTTCGGTTTCCGTTATATTGATCCGAACTATACAAAAAATCCAATAAAGGAAACAGCCGATCAAACTTTCGTAATCGTTTCGAATGCTAATTTCAGGAATTATGGTTCCGACAACTATCGTTATTTGGCAGAAGTCAGCGGTCGTTTGATATTTGTCGGCAATTTGGAAAATGCTTTGATATTCCAATTCGGCAAAAAGGATGCGAATGGAAAGTTTACCGGTCTTGAAGTAGTGGGACGCGGTGAAATTTTCGGAGTAACCGGCGGCGTGCGATTGCTGAACCGGACAGGCAAAGCGGATTTTTACACGATTGACGGGCGATTGCTCAAATCCGTACAAATAACCGGCGCTGATCAACCGGTTGCGGTTCCCCGCGGAGTGGTGATTGTTAAGTGTGCGGGTAAAGTCTCTAAAGTCCTTGTCAAATAAACGGGTACATTTCAAATTGTCGCCATTCCCGCCTGCGCGGGAATGGCAGCGGGGTTTTAGACCGTAGCAGTTATCACTTCATTCGCCGAAACAGTAATTCCCTTATCGGGATGATATATTTTAAAAAGCGTATTTTCCCCCCTGTACTTATTCATTTCATTAATTAACTGACCATAAGATATTTCATGTAAATTGAAAATGACTTCATTTTTGAAATGACGCACTCCGCCGGATTTAGTCCTGATAAATATTTTCCGCATCGCCGACATAAAACCGGTCAAGATTATTGTTAATTGAATCGTCCATTTAAACAAACGGTTGGAATGGGGATAATGCTTGTTAAAAAAAATCAGCATGGCTTCGTGAAAATGCTTCACGTAACGAATATCTTTTTTTGTGCTTTCGCCTTTGTAATGAATAATCGGCTCGGGGAAATAAAAATTGGAATAGCCGGCTTGATTGATGCGGTACGACAAATCAATATCTTCGCCGTACATGAAAAAACGGTTATCCAAACTGCCCGATTTTTCAATGGTTTCTTTTCTCAACATCATAAACGCTCCGGCCAGAACTTCCACTTCATGCGTTTCATTTTCATCCAGATAGCGCAAATGATAGCCGCCGAAAATTTTTGAATGAGGAAACAACCGCGCTAAACCCGATATTTTGGTAAACGAATTCCAGGGCGAAGGAAAACCCCGTTTCGATTCCGGCAAAAAACGACCGAATCCATCAAGCATCTTCACGCCGACAGCCCCAATTTGTTTGTTTTCGTCCATAAAACGGCAAACCTTGCTCAAAGTGTCTTCGCCCAACACCGTGTCGGGATTGAGCAACAGTATATATTCGCCTTTCGCCTGTTCTATGGCTTGATTGTTGGCTGTCGAGAAACCCGCATTTTCTTCATTACCGATAAAATGAACGCTTGAAAATTTCGGAATCAAATATTCCAATGAACCGTCGGAAGAATGGTTATCCACCACAAATATTTCCGTCTCCAGGTTTTGAACGGATTTCAAAACCGAATCCAAACATTGTTCAAGATAGTATTTTACGTTATAGTTAACAATAACAATGGATAATTTCATATGCACATAATTTGTTTTTTTTAGGTCTTATGGAACCCGCTTCATGTTCATGCTCTTGGATGTAACTTTTACATGCGGGTTTCATACGCACGTGATTTCGTTGTTATTTATCTTTATCTGTTCGCTGTCGGAAAGGAAACGAAGCGCGTCCACAACCTGTTTTTCGGGATAATCGACCGAAGCAAGAATGCCCTCTACGCAATTTTGTCCGTTTTGAATTAATATAAGTATTTCATGAATAAGCGTTTCCATCGTGGAATCGCTTTCTCCCCTGCGTTTTTTTTCGATACAGACATCGCATTTTCCACAATTTTTGGCGTTCTTTTCCCCGAAATATCGAAGCAGCATCCGGCTCCGGCACTGCGTTTCGGAGCTTCCGTACTCAATGACGCTCCCAATCCTGTTCACCAGCTTATCGCGCCGCTGTTCGTACACCGGTTGCGGAATAGACAGATATTTAATATCCTCGCGATTCCGGTTGTAATAAATTGTCGGCACTTTCCGGGCGGGAATATAATGGATAATGTGTTGAGTGGAAAGCATTTTCAACGAATCGTAGACCTGAAGCGCATCCATCCCCGTTCGCTGCGCCAGCAAAGTTTCGCTGATATGGACATAATCGGCAAAAAGCCCTGTGTAAGAACGCAAAACCACTTGAATCAAGTTTTCAACAGCTTCGCTGAAACAGGAAAATTTGTACAATTCATCCCTGTCTACGGTGAACATTAATTTCGACTGTTTGTCCGTATCTTCAACGTATGTGATGTAGCCCGCCAAGTCAAGGATTTTTAAAGCGCTGTGTACGTGTGTGATATTATACCGGTAGGCCATGCAAAACTTGTCAATATGGAAATTATGCCCCCTATCGATACCGGTATTAACGGCAATCTGAAAGAAATAAGCCAGTTTTTCGTAAACATCTTTGATAAATTCCCTTTCGGGAAATTCATCCTTGATGCGTTTTTTCAATTGAGCGGCGTCCCGCCGGTTGAAAAGTGCGATGGCGTATGCCTTTTCTCCATCTCTGCCTGCGCGGCCGGCTTCCTGGAAATATTCTTCCAAAGAACTTGGTAATTCAAAGTGAATGACCAAACGCACATCCGGTTTGTCGATACCCATTCCAAAAGCATTCGTACAAACGATTACGCGGCATAGCCCGCTTTTCCATTCGTTTTGCTTGCGGATTTTCTCGTCGGAAGTCAATCCTGCATGGAAAAAATCAGCGCTGATTCCCTGCCTTTGCAATTCCTGTGCAATTTCTTTGGTACGGCTGCGACTCCTGACGTAAATAATACCGCATCCCCGCACTTTGGAAAGGATATGAATCATTTCGTACAATTTACTGTCCGTTTCCCGAATGACATAAGCCAGATTTTCGCGCTCAAAACTTTTCTTGAAAACATTTTTCTCCCTGAACTGCAATTTTTCCTGAATATCGTCAATTACACCGGGCGTAGCCGTAGCCGTCAACGCCAGCGCAGGAATACCGGGAAGGTGACTGCGGAGTTCCGCAATGCGTAAGTAAGAAGGGCGAAAATCATATCCCCATTGCGAGATGCAATGCGATTCATCTATGGCCAGCAGGCAAACGTTCAGGTGCGGAAGTTTTGCCAGAAAAAGTTCGTTTGTCAACCGTTCGGGGGAAACATAGAGAAATTTGTAATTACCGAAAATGCAATTATCCAGGGTAACGAGGATTTCCTGCCTGCTCATTCCGGAATGGATATACGCCGCTTTGACGCCTCTTTGTTTCAGGTTATCAACCTGGTCTTTCATCAATGCAATCAAGGGTGTAACGACTAAGCAAATACCTTCCATCAGCAAGGCCGGGACCTGAAAAGTCAGGGATTTTCCCCCGCCGGTAGGCATTAATCCCAACGTATCTTTGCCTTCATAAACAGAGGTGATGATTTCTTCCTGAAGCGAGCGAAATTCATCGTATCCCCAATATTCTTTCAGAATATCGCGAAAGGTTTTCATGATGAACGGGGTGAAGGGTGAAAGGTGAAAGGTGAAGGGTGAAGGGGGTGAACGGTGAACGGTGAATTTCGCCCTTTCACTGTTCACCCGTTCACTGTTCACCCTTCACAAATTTTTATATCTTTGATTAATAATTGAATACTGGTCTTATTATTGAAAGTATTTTCCTCAATGGTATAACAAATATCAAAAGGTTCTCCGCTTTTAATGGCGTCGTTGTATTCATGCATTCCGAAAGCAATGGCCGGCATCACTTCAGCGGTAGAATCATCAACCAAATCCAGTTTGATATGTTCCAGTTCGCGGCCAACCAGTTTGCTGGTACCGGAATCCCTTACCCCAAACGAACAAAACACCGGTCTGGTATTGTCCTGCCCAAAGGGATTCATACGTTTTATATCATGGACAAGTTTCATATTTATTTCGCTGAATTTCAAAGCCATGTCAATATCCAGCGTTTGAACGGGCTGTCTTTCCGACAACTGTTCTTCGGCATACGCTTCGATCCGGGATTTGAACAAATCCAACTGGTCGCTATGCAAAGTAACGCCTGCGGCAAACGTGTGGCCTCCAAAATTAACCAGAATATCTTTGCATGATTCAAGGGCTTTATAAATATCAAAACCGCTCACCGAACGCGCCGAACCGGAAAAATAGCCGTTGGATTTAGTCAGTACAATGGCCGGCTTATAATATTTTTCCGTAATCCGGGAAGCTACGATTCCGATTACGCCTTTGTGCCATTCGGAATTATAGACGACAATGATTTTCTTGTCGGCCATTTCAATATCTTTGTCGATTAAAGCATAAGCTTCATCCGTTAATTTCTTGTCCAGTTCGCGGCGGTCGTCGTTGTACTGATTGATATTTTTGCTTTTTTCTTTCGCCGATTCCACGTTTTTTTCCAAAAGCAAATCCACCGCTTCCTTGCCGTTCATCATCCGTCCCGAAGCATTGATTCTCGGCCCGATTTTGAAAACGATATCGCCCATTGTGATTTCTTTTCCCGGCAATCCGGAAACATCAATGATTCCCTTCAAACCTTTACCCGGATTATGACTCAACTGTTTCAAGCCATAAGTAGCCATGATCCGGTTTTCGCCGGTTAGCGGAACAACATCCGCAGCAATACTCACCGCTACGAGATCCAGTAAAATGCGTAAATTGGAAAAATCAATGCCGTTGCTGAGTGCAAAAGCCTGCATGAACTTAAATCCGACGCCGCAACCCGAAAGATGTTCATACGGATAGGTAGAATCGGGACGTTTGGCGTCCAGTATCGCCACGGCATCGGGCAAAACATCGTCAGGCATGTGGTGGTCGCAAATAATGAAATCAATTCCTAACGACTTGGCGTAAGCGATTTTACTAACCGCTTTAATGCCGCAATCCAAGGCAATGATCAGGGACACGCCTGTTTCTTTGGCATATACAATTCCTTTATCGGATATGCCGTAACCTTCATCGTAACGGTCGGGAATGTAATAATCCAAATTGGAAGACCAGCTATTTTGCTCCAAAAACTTGTAAACCAATGCGACGGCGGTTGTTCCGTCCACATCATAATCCCCATAAATCATTATCCTTTCTTTGTTTCCCAAAGCCCGGTTCAAACGGTCGACCGCTTTTTGCATGTCGGGAAACAAAAACGGATCGTACAAATCTCTTAATACCGGATTGAGAAACTGCTTCACATCTTCCTCCGTGATAATTCCTCTTTGCACCAATAAAAGGCAGACGGCCGGACTCAGACCGAATTTCTGTGACAATTTGTCTCTTTCAAATAGTTGTTTGCTGTTTGGAGATTGATAATTCCATTTGCTTGTCATTATATTGTTTTATTTTTATTTTTTTTCATTTCAACAGGTTAATTCTCGCAGATGCTACGAAAGAAGAACGAATCAACGTGCAAAGGTAAGCACTTTTTTCCATATTTCTCAAAAAGAAAATAAATCACTGTGCCATATTAAAAATTTCATGTACATTTGCAAAAATTTAAATTTACGATGTCGGTTACAATAGCGCCTTCCTTATTATCAGCCAACTTTCTGCGTTTGGAGGATGACATAACAATGGTGAATCAAAGCGATGCGGACTGGCTTCATCTGGATGTGATGGATGGGGTTTTTGTCCCTAATATATCGCTGGGTTTTCCAATGATACAACAATTGGCTCAAATCATGACCAAACCTTTGGATGTGCATCTGATGGTTGTTGAACCGCAGAAGTTTATCCCGTTTTTTCAAGCATTGGGCGTGAGAAGTTTAAGCGTACATTATGAAGCATGTACGCATCTTCACCGGGTTGTTACGGAGATTAAGGGTGCCGGTATGAAGGCTTGCGTCGTGCTGAATCCCCATACACCGGTTGAGTTATTGACCGATATTCTGGAAGATACGGACATGGTGCTGATCATGTCGGTCAATCCGGGTTTTGGCGGACAGAAATTCATTCCCCATACGCAGGATAAAATTCGCCGGCTGAAAGAAATGATTGTTGCACGGAATTTGAAAACCCTGATTGAAGTGGACGGCGGCGTCAATCTGGAACGGGGAAAATTGCTGGTAGAAGCTGGCGCGGATGTTTTAGTCGCCGGGAATTTTATTTTTAATGCCGATAATCCTATAGAATTGATTCGAAGAATGAAGCAGGAAATATAGTTACAAATGACCAAAATCATTAACCAAGCCGTTTTTTTACGTTTGACCCTGTTTTATATCGCCGGAATTATTGTTCAGGCGCATTGGGATTTGTATCCGCTCTGGATTTACACCGGGATTTTCTCCATACCGGTCATTGCCGTATCCTTTTTCCCTGTTGTTGTTCGTTTGTACCGTTGGCGGTGGCTGTTCGGTTTCGGATTGTTTTTGCTGTGCTTTTCTTTGGCGGGAATTATGAGCCGGAATCTATGGAAATCTTCCGAATGGCAAGGAGACACGGACTATCGTATTTATCGGGTTCAAATCCTTGACGAACCAGTGAAAAAGCCCAAAACCCTGATGTTCCGGGTCGGCGTAGAAGGACAGACGGCCTTGATTTATATTCCGGCAGACAGTCTTTCTACGGCCTTGCTTCCTTCGGATTGGCTGGTCATTGACGCCTGTTTTGAAAAAACCGGACAAATGTTTCTCCGCAAAGAAGGAATTGCAGCCCGCGCTTTTGTCCCTAAAAATCATTGGAAAAAATCGGATAACTACGACAACCGGGGATTTAACCTGCGCTTTGCAGCGTTGAAATGCCGGCGGATTTTGCTGAATCATCTGCGGGAAACCATTCCCGGTGAAAAATCTTTTGCAGTGGGAGCCGCCCTCTTACTGGGTTATACCAGGGATTTGGACAAAGATATCCGGCAGACTTTTGCGGCAACAGGCGCTTCGCATATATTGTCAATCAGCGGTTTACATTTTTCAATTATTTACGGTATCCTTTATTTCCTTTTTTCTTTCTTTGGCAATCACAAAAAAGCAAGAATCCTGAGGCAGGCTATTATTCTTCCCTTATTGTGGTTTTTTGTTTTCCTGACGGGCATGGGGCCTTCGGTCATCCGGGCGGCCGTGATGATCAGTCTGTGGGGATTCGGGAATGCTTTTTTATACAAACCGTTCACTGTTAACACGGTGGGTGTGGCGGCGTTTTTTATGTTGCTGTACAATCCTTTCAACAATTTATATGATGTAGGGTTTCAATTGAGTTTTTCGGCCGTCATGGCTATTTTGCTTATTAATCCACATTTGGTAAAACTGTATGAATCGCGGAATCCGGTGATTCAATATATCTGGGAATTATCCAGCGTTTCCACTTCTGCCCAACTGGGGACAGCCCCGCTGAGTATGTATTATTTTCATCAATTTCCTTTGCTCTTTTTAGTTACCAATTTATTCGCCATTCCGATGACAGCCATTATCTTGTGTTTACTACCTGTATCTTTACTGTTACAATGCTTGCCGGTAAATAATTGGTGGTTGATGTGGCTCGTAAATCAATCTCTCAATTGGTTTATTGCGGGATTGGAAAAAATGGAAGATATTCCCAATCAGTTGATTGATAATATTTCTCTGAGCGAAATTGATGTGATTTGCATCACTTGCCATGTAATTCTTTTCTTCCTGCTGGTTAAAAAAAAACGGATATATTATTTTTGTTTGCTGTTTATTTGCATCTTATTTCAGGTTTTTTATTTGATATTCAAGTGAAGGGTGATGCGAATGGATATAATCGGGATTAAACAAAAAGCAATTATGATTTGATACAGTTATTTACTTTTGATAATCTTTTGTTTGAAAAGGAATTATCATTAACCTTTAAGAAAAATAGGAATGTTCTTTTTTGAATTAGGAACATTCCTATTTAAATTAGGAACATTCCTGTTTGAATTAGGAACATTCTTTTGGTAAGTTCAAATAGTAAATGCAACTAAAGTAAGAAAAAACTCCGTTCGGGGCATGCCCCGAACGGAGTTTGGGAAAAAAGTCCTGTCTTAGTTGTAATATGAAAAAAAATGAGAAACATTTAACCCGGGAACAAAGGTACACAATTTCCCGGATGCTACAGGCAGGATTTACAAAAAAAGCGGTCTGTATAGCCACAGGCAAAGACAAATCGGTCATTAGCAGGGAATTGAAGCGCAATGCTTCCAAACGGGGTTATTCGCCGGGACTGGCGCAGATGTACTGCGATGAACGGAAGGAACGTTTCAGACGGAAACGGAAGTTTACCCCTGAAATAGAGCGCAGGGTAACCGAACGGTTGAGCGAAGAACAG
>JAIRNV010000026.1 GCA_031257875.1 Dysgonamonadaceae bacterium | reverse complement strand
CTTCGGCAACGAACCGACCTTTTCCATGCCGCTCACCACCGAAGACCTCGCCGCCGCCCTCGACCGTCAGCATCACGAAGATTTTGAGGCGCAAGTGCGCGAAGTAGAACGCCAACGGCAGGAAATCGAACGTTTACATGCGGAACTGAACGAGAAAAAGTAGTTGGCTACGTAACGTACAAAGAGCCGTTTTTGATGTGCAGGGACATCGGGGACGGCTCTTTTTTATCTAAAGAGGAATAGACGAAAGAGCGGATTTTGAGTCGCAAAACCTCCCGCCTCAACTGATTATTCTATTTTATCATTCGGCGACATCCCCGTATGTCGTTAAAAACACCGGCAAAAGCATGATTTTCCACATATTATCCGCATATATTTACCATATCGACCTTTTCAGTAAAGCAAAAAAGAGCCGTAGAGAAAACCAACCTGTATAATTTCTGCCGGACCTTTGCACTTTATTTATAAAAGGTATGATATGAAAAAAGTAAGTATTTTAATGTTGGCAGGAATAATAATGATTTCCTCCGTAAGTATGAATCAATTAAATGCACAAAACATGAATGAAGTAAAACAATCGGAAAACCGTGTACCGGCAAAAGGATTTGCGGTACACTCCCACGACGACCATTTTCACACGTATGAGTTCAGCCGACATGCTGTTGGCGACAACGATGTTCAAATTGAGATTCTGTATGCGGGTATCTGTCACAGCGACCTGCATGCCGCTTGGGACGAACAGCAAGAGCAGGGATTGCATGCAACATATCCGATGGTTCCGGGACATGAGATAGCCGGACGGGTAGTGAAAACAGGCAAAAACGTGACCCGTTTCAAAGTCGGCGACTATGCCGGTATAGGCTGCATGGTGAACGCCTGTGGCAAATGCAGTTCCTGTAAGGCCGGGAAAGAACAGTTCTGCGAAAACGGAACGGTTTTTACCTACAACTCCATAGACCATTATCACGGAAATGAAACGACAAAGGGCGGATACTCAAACAATATCGTAGTTTCCGAAAATTTCGCCGTCAGGGTTCCCGAAAATGCCGCCATCGAAAAGGTTGCACCCCTGCTTTGCGCCGGCATCACAACGTGGTCGCCAATACATTTCAGTAACGTAAAAAAAGGTGATAAGGTTGCCGTTGCCGGATATGGCGGTTTAGGACACATGGCCGTTCAATACCTTGTGGATTTGGGGACCGATGTTACTGTATTTGACCGTACGGAAGAAAAACGCAAAGATGCTGCACGCATGGGAGCGATACGGTATATAAACGTAAATAATAAAGAGGAAATGAAAGGATTGGGCGGCACGTTCGACTTTATTATAAGTACTATCCCTGCAAATTATGAACCAATACAATATGTGGCTATGTTGAAAATGGGTGGAGAAATGGCTATTGTTGGACTGCCCGATAAATCAACGCTCAACATTGCTGATATGGCTTTTCTCTCACAGCGTAAAGTTTATGGTTCACTTATTGGCGGTATAAAGGAAACGCAAGAAATGTTGGACTATTCCGTTGCACATGGTATTTATCCCGAAGTGGAAATTATCAAAGCAGATGCCGCAGAAATAGATAAGGCTTGGCATAACGTATCTGACGGCGAAGTGAAATTCCGTTATGTGATTGACATGAAAACATTAAAATAATTTAATTATGAGAAAAGTAATGTTCTTCATTCTGTTAATGGCAGGCATTCCCCTGACTTTGGGAACATGTAGCCCGAAAGATGATTCGGTGAATACTGAAACTCCCCCGGCGCCAAATCCCGACCCTGACCCCGACAATCCACAACCCGACAATGGGCGTTTTCTAGTATTGTATTTTTCACGCAGCGGAAATACGAGAGCAGTAGCCAATGAAATCAAAACGCAGACAGACGGTACAATACTCGAAGTGACACCGACAACCGCTTATCCGTCGGATTACAACGCCACGCTTTCAAGGGCGCAGCAGGAAATCAGCGCTATTGACAATAACGGCTCCTATCCGTCCATCAATACTGCGGTAGAAAACTTCAACGGCTACGACATAATATTTATTTGTACTCCGCTTTGGTACACCCGTATGGCTACCCCGATGCAGTCGTTTTTGAACGCTCACAGCCAAAAACTCGCGAATAAACGTGTGGCGCTCGCAGTAACAAGCACGAGCAGCGGTATATCCTCTGTTGTTGCCGACGCCGGACGTCTTTGTTCCGGTTCAACCTTTGCAGGCGAAGCCTTATGGGTACGCTCGTCGCAGTTGGGAAGCGTACGGGAGACAGTAGCAACATGGCTGGGAACGTTGGATTTGAATCTCAATCAGAATAACGTAAGTTCTTTTGATTTGTCGAAAGGCGAAAACGGCAAAGCTCCTACGGTAAGGTTAAGCAGCGGATATGACATGCCCATAGTAGGACTGAGAACGTACAGTCTGCACGGCAATGTTTGTGTCAATTCAGTGATAGCCGCCATCAGGCGGGGATTCCGCAAACTCGACACGGCGCACATGTATGGCAATGAAGAAGAAGTGGGGCAAGGCGTCCGTGAATCGGGCGTGCCGCGTGAAGAAATATTTGTTGCAACTAAACTCTATTCCAATCAGTACAGCAACCCCGAAGCGGCAATAGAAGGGTGCTTGCGCAAGCTCGACATCGGCTACCTCGACCTGATGTTGCTGCATCATCCGGGAGCCAACGATGTGAAGGCGTACAAGGCAATAGAGAAATATGTGGCGCAGGGGAAAATCCGCTCTATCGGACTGTCCAACTACTACATTAGGGAAATGAGCGCTTTTCTGCCACAAGTAACTGTTAAGCCTGTTCTCGTGCAAAATGAAATACACCCGTATTATCAGGATACGGACGTTATCAATTACATGCACGAACAGGGAATTGTCGTGGAAGCGTGGTATCCGCTCGGCGGCAGAGGTCACACGGCGGCCTTATTCAACGACCCTGTAATTGCCGGAATAGCAGCGGCTCACGGCAAGTCGTCGGCTCAGGTGATTTTGAGATGGGATTTGCAGAAAGGCGTGGTTGTCATTCCGGGTTCAAGCAATCCCGACCACATCGAAGAAAACATTTCCATATTCGACTTTGAGCTGACAGACGAGGAAATGAGCAGAATCAATGCGCTCAACAGGAATGAAAAACACGATTGGTATTAAAAATGGAGGCAGCGAAATGAAGATAATAGGATTGTTTAAAAATGTTGTTGGAGAAAACCGTATGAAAAAATTACTTTTACTTTTCGTAATGGCGTTTTCGTGTATCCTGACGGTTTGTGCTCAAGGAGCGAAGACGGATAAAAAAGAAATCGGCAGTTCAATTCTAATCGCTTACTTTAGCCGTGCGGGAAATATCGACCTGTCCGGTGAAGTGGACGCGACATCATCCGCAAGCGTCAACCTGCGGAATGGCAAATAAGTTGGCAATGCGGAACTGATGGCTCAATGGATTCAAGAGGAAGTTGGCGGTGATTTGTTTCTTATACAAACAAAGGAACCGTATTCCGCAAATTATGACGAAACAGTTAAACGCGGAGAAGATGAGAATCGTCGTAATATTCGTCCCGCGCTGTCTTCCCATGTGGAAAACATGCAAGGATATAACGTCATATTTCTGGGTTATCCTGTTTGGGCGTATGATATTCCGATGGCATTATATACTTTTCTTGAAGAATACGATTTGTCGGGCAAGACAATAATACCATTTTGCACAAGCGGCGCTACTTCGATATCCCGAACTATTGAAACTATCAAAAGACTGGAGCCAAAAGCGAAAATCATGGAAGGGATAACAGTCAATCACAATAAGGCGCTTGGTTCTAAAAATGCTGTTATCGCATGGCTTAAGAGAATTGGAATTGTTAAATGAATTTAGATAAAATGAAGGACAAAAAAAACATAACACGGCGCGAAACGCTCAAAAAGATGGGAGTGTTCGCTGCGGGTGCGGCAGTTGGCATAAGCGGACTTTCTGCTGCAACAAATAGAAATAATAGAAACGGAAATAGAAAAATGAAAGTATTGGCAATCAATGGCAGTTCTCGAAAGGACGGGAACACAGCAGATATGTTGAATCTGGTCTTGGCAGAGATAGAGAAAGAAGGTTATGAAACGGAATTGATTCAGTTGGCGGGCAACACAATCAATCCCTGTAAAGCGTGTTTCGCCTGTGCAGGAAATAGTAATTGTGTGTTCGACAATGATGTCTTTCAACAACTCTTCACAAAGATGACCGGGGCAGACGCCATTATTTTAGGCTCTTCTACCTACTCGGCTGATGTGTCGTCCACATTGAAAGCGGTTATTGAAAGAGCCAGCGTGGTAAGCGACTGCAATCCCGGAATGTTCCGCCACAAGGTAGCAGGAGGCGTGGCTGTTGCCCGGCGTGGCGGCGCTATGAATACCATCGACACTATCAACCACTTTTTTCTTAACAAAGAAATGTATTTGGTCGGTTCTACCTATTGGAACATTGCTTACGGTCGTCTGCCCGGAGAGGCAATGAAAGATGAAGAAGGCGTTTCGAATATGAAGAATCTCGGTCAAAACATAGCATGGCTGTTGAATCGTTTGAAATGATTTTTTTGAAAAGTTGAAACTAAATGTGTTATGAATGAACAGTCACAAATCAATGCTGAAAACTCACCATTAACGCGCGGATTATTGTGGTTGATGACAATCGGTAGTGGACTGGTCATAGCCAACCTGTATTACAATCAACCGCTGTTAAGTTTGATAGCGAACGATTTGGGAGAGAGCGAAACGGCAACCAGCAGGATAGCCATGCTTACCCAGTTAGGATATGCGGCAGGATTACTTTTTATTGTGCCTTTAGGCGACATGTTCAGGCGTAAGCGTATCATTCTGACAGATTTTGGTTTTATCCTTTTATCCCTGCTTGCCGTAGCCCTGTCGCCTTCGCTGGCAATGATTACGGCAGCCAGTTTCTTTCTCGGATTGAGTTCGGTTATTCCGCAGATATTTATACCGTTGACTGCACAACTTTCCAAACCGGGCGAAGCGCCCAAAAACATAGCAACGGTAGTTACCGGACTGCTGACAGGCATGTTACTGTCAAGGGTTTTCAGCGGCATATTGGCAGAATACATCGGATGGCGTGCTGTTTACCTTACCGCAATGGTCGTATTGTTCTGTTTCGGTATTATTCTGGTCGTTCGTCTGCCCGAAATACAACCTGCTTTCAGGGGAACTTACAAACAGCTGATGGGTTCTATTCTGCATTATGTACGGATACTGCCTGACCTGCGAATGGCAGCTCTGCGGGGAGCATTGACTTTCGGCTCATTTTCGATGTTGTGGAGTACGCTTGCTTTTCAACTTAACTCGCCACCGTTCAATGCCGGAAGCGATGTTGCCGGAGCAATGGGGTTAATTGGCGTACTCGGCGCGGTTGCAGCAAACATTACGGGACGGTTAATCAACAGATACGGTCAGAACATTTTACTGACTGTCGGAGCGTGCGTATTACTCTTTTCGTGGGTTATCTTCGGAGTTGCCGGTTCAACGTATGCCGGACTTATCACCGGGATAATCCTGCTTGATATGGGACAGCAGACAATGAACGTATCCAATCAAAGCCTGATATTCAAAACGCATCCCGAAGCGACAAACCGCATCAATACCGCCTATATGGTTACGTTCTTTATTGGCGGTGCCGCAGGCACGTTTGTCGGCGGCGTCGCATGGGGCATGTATGGCTGGAAAGGCGTAGCAGTCAGCGGCATCATTATAATACTTGTCTGTTTGTTTGCTCACCTTATTTATGTTAGCATGAAAAAAAAGAAAAGAAATCGGTAAATAATAAAGTATATGAATATTTTTGAAAGAATGAGACAGGGGGAACTCATAAAAAATGAAGATTCCGGTTATAACCTCATCGCCGAAGCGATAGAACGGGCTTTTGAAATAACCGGCAAGTTAAACTCCGCTTTCCACAACGACGAACAGGTAAGAGCTAAACTCAGCGAATTGATGGGCTTTGAAATTGATTCGTCAACAACAGTCAAGCTCCCTTTTTATACCGACTTCGGACAGTTTACAAGGTTCGGTAAAAATGTATTTGTAAATTTCGGCTGTTCTTTTATGGACCGGGGCGGTATCACCATCGAAGATAATGCGCTGATAGGTCCGAATGTAAAATTAATCACGGAAAATCACGCCCTCGAACCCGAACTCAGGAGATACGTTTACGGAAAACCTGTCGTCATCAAAAAGAAAGCATGGCTGGGAGCAGGCGCTATCGTGCTGCCCGGCGTCACTGTTGGCGAAAATTCGGTAGTCGCGGCAGGAGCAGTCGTTTCAAAAGATGTTCCCGACAATGTAATCGTTGGAGGAGTTCCGGCAAAAGTGATAAGAGAAATTGAGCCGTAAAACAAAATAATTTCATCGTCTATCTATCAAAATTTTACTACCTTTGCAGCGAAAATTTGAATATTATGACCGTCCGTCAAGGGCATCAAACACACAGGAATATGGCAAAAGAGATTAAAAAAAATGATGAGGAAATTATAATTTATCAGGCAGACGACAATTCGCCGCAAATAGATGTACATTTTAGCGGTGAAACACTTTGGCTGTCGCAACAAAAAATCGCCGAACTTTTCCAAACCTCGCGTACAAATGTGGTGGAACATATCGACCACATATATGGCGATGGCGAATTGGACAAAGAGGCAACCTGTCGGAATTTCCGACAGGTTCGCACCGAAGGCAGGCGGCAGGTAGAGCGAGAGTTGCCGCTTTTCAATCTTGACGTGATTTTGGCGGTGGGTTATCGGGTACAAAGCCGTATTGCAACTGTTTTTCGCAAATGGGCAACGGCTCGTCTGCACGAATACATTAAAAAGGGCTTCACGATGGACGACTGGCGGCTGAAACAGGCGGGCGGCGGCGGTTACTGGAAAGAACTTATCGAACGGATTCGTGATATTCGCAGCAGTGAAAAGATTTTTTACCGGCAGGTACTTGATATTTACGCGACAAGCATTGATTACGACCCGAAAAATGATGTTTCCGTTGAGTTTTTCAAACGTGTGCAAAACAAAATTCATTACGCTGTTCACGGAAATACGGCTGCGGAAGTAATCTACTCCCGCGCCGATGCCGAAAAAGAGTTTATGGGTTTGACTGCGTTTGAAGGCAATCGTCCGCATTTGAAAGATGCGGTTATTGCAAAAAACTATTTGACTGAAAAAGAATTGCGGGCATTAAATCAGATAGTTTCAGGTTATTTGGATTTCGCAGAACGACAGGCAGAACGCGAAATTCCAATGACAATGCAAGATTGGGCAACGCATCTTGACAGTATTTTGACTTCAAACGGCGAACAGATTTTGCAAGATGCCGGTAAAATTTCACACGAACAAGCCATAGACAAAGCAAAAAATGAATACAGAAAGTATCAGCAAAAAACGCTGTCAGACGTGGAAATTGAATATTTGAAAAATATAAAAGCAATCACAAAAATGATTAAATGATATTTTTATGGAAGATACATGTAAAATAATCGACTACTCAAACGTTTTCCTGTCGTATTTCGACGATAACGCCTCGAAATATGAACCAATGATACGCGAACACGGAATGGTCTATATCCTGTCGGGCAAACTCGAAATCAACGAGGGCGGGAAAATAACCTGCCTCCGCAAAGGCGAATGCGCTTTTGTGCGCAAGGACAACCGTGTCAGCATGAATAAAATGCCGCAGAAAGGC
>JAIRNV010000014.1 GCA_031257875.1 Dysgonamonadaceae bacterium | reverse complement strand
GTGGGACTTGATAAAGGTTACATAATTTTCAAACTTAACAGGGTTGTAAAAATATATTTCCCTGCTTTTATTTTCCCGGTCTGCTTTAAACTGCTCCTTTATGTTTTTTTCCACCGCCGTCATATCGGAAACTTCGCAGGTAAACAAAAACCGGTAAAAATTTTCCTGCGATTTGCCCGTCATGCTGTTGTATTCGTTCAGCCGCCGCTCCAAATCGCTGGTTTTGCCGATTTTGCATTTCGACGGCTCTAACGATGCCTGAACAATATAAATGTACTGTTTTGATTTATCTTTTTCCATCATATTTTATATATAAGAACTTTGTGTCTTCGTGTTTACAAATATGATTCAGGCTTTTTCCCTCAGGCTTTCACCGGTTGTTTCTTATTTCCCGCCAAACCGAATAACCAATCCCTGCAATAAGTAACAACAGCAGCAGAAAAGAACCGATAGCCGAAATGTAGGCCGCCGTCACGTAGCTTTCCGAACGGAAATCAAATTCAATCCGGTGTTCGCCGGCAGGAACCAGCATCGCCCGCAAAGTCCAGTCCGCCCGGAAATGAGGAACCGGAATCCCGTCAACAGTCGCTTTCCATCCCGGCTGATAGTAAATTTCCGAGAAAACGGCCAACTGTTCGGAACGTGTTTTGGAAGTATAAATCAAATGATTGGGACGATAACTGTCTAATGTAATACTTGCGGAGGAATCGGGTTGCGCTTCGGTAAATCCTTTCAAATCACCGGCAAAACGTTTATCCACAACAGCCGTCTGCAAAGGGTCAATGGTATTCAGCGCCGCAATTTCGGCATCGGCATTTTCCACAATCTCCGCTTTACGGACAAACCATGCATTTCCGAAAGCCCGCGGATTTACAAGGGGCGGATGTTCCGGATTGTAAATGATGTAGCGGGTATTCAGCATGTTTAAAGAAGGAGTGGAAGCGAATGATTGCCGTATAGTTTCCATCGTAACTTCCGGTTTACGGAGCGATTCGATGATAGTACCGATTTCTCCCGCCAGCCGGTGATCAATCAATTCCTGATAACGCCGCAGTTTTATGGCATGATATCCTCCGATGGAGTGATGATAGTACGACACTGTCGTTTCCTGAAAAGGATTGTTGAGCGTCAATACGCGGTAAGATAAATCCTTGTCTTTCAATATTTCCTTATCGGCTACCGTTTCCTGATAAACCTCTGCCAAAGTTTCGTTTACAAAGTTTTTACCGTTCAGGAAACGCTTGTCAATCGGCCATAAATCAGCCAGAGTGAGTACAGTAAAGCCTATTCCAAGAACTAAAACGCCCTGTTTTTTATTTTTTAACTGCATAAATATAAAAACCAAAGCAGCGCTTAACAAAACAAAAATCAGCGAACGCAACGCATCGGCGGAGGCCAGACGGGCGCGATCGCGGATTAAGCTGTCATACCAGGGCTGTTGCTCGAATTGCGCATCATAGTTTGATTGAAAATTGAAGAAAAGGTTGGGAAACCACCACACAATCAAACAAATACCGCCTGTAACGGCAAGCGCCCAAACGAGTCCTTTTTTCAACAGCAGAGCATCAACTTTTCCTTCGAGAATCTCTTTCAGTCCCCAGAAAGCAATGACGGGAAACACCAGTCCCGGAATTACCAGCGCCATTTCCGGCGTGCGGAATTTACTGTACATCGGTAAATAGTAGAAAATGAAAGTATTGAACCAGTCCAGATTTCTTCCCAAAGCCAAAAGTGTAAGGAAAACGGCGCCGGCGAAAAGATACCATTTCATCCGTTTTCTCACAACAAACATGCCTGACACAAACAGGAAACAGACGACAGCCCCGAAATAAACAGGCCCGGAGGTGAAGGCCTTGTCGCCCCAGTAGGTAGGCGCCTGCACTTCCCTGCCCAACTGGTGGCCGGCGCGGCGCAGGGTTTGATAAAACTCGGAAGAGCGGTCTAACGTTCCGCCCGAAGCGCCTCCATAAAGATTCGGTATCAGGAATGTCAGCAATTCCCCTTTCCCCTGACTCCACTGGAAAGCATAGTCCTTGTCCAGGCCGGAAGATATTTTTTCCCCGCCGGAAGCAACGGCAGTTAATTCCGTAGGCCCCCGGAGCGATGTTTTCCCCAGTTCCAACTGGGTATGTAGCGACTGTACGTTCGGTAACAGGGCGAGAAGGACGCACGCAACCATTATTGCGGTTGTTATTCCCCATTCTTTCCATTCCTTTTTTCTGATTTTTTCGATAACGTAACCGGTATAAATAAACAGGCAGAGAAGAACCAGGTAGTAGGTAATCTGAATATGGTAGCCGGCGACAGACAAGGCGACCCCCATTAAAAACAGGATGCTTCCCCCAAGGCGCTTTCGCCTGAAGAGCAGAAACATTCCGGCTATGGTGAGCGGCATGTAAGCAATGACGTATGCTTTGGAAATATGTCCGACTTCAATAATAATAATATTATACGAGGCAAACGCAAATGCAATGGAACCGGCAATGGCCAGCCACCAGTTTACGCCCATGACGCACATTAAAATATAGAAACATATCAGTCCCGTAAGAACCATTCCTGCGTCCACAAAGCCGATTTGTTGAACCGGCAGTCCTATCAATCCGATACCGGGCAGTTTCGGCGCCGGATTCCCATACCCTGAGTTATACGGCATACCCCCAAACATAGCGTCCGACCAGGCGCTGAATTCGCCGGGCTTTGCGGTTTCCGCGTACTGTTGCGTTTGACTGCTTCCCATTCCCGCGGCATGAACCATATCGGCTTGACGAATGGTTTTACCTTCGAATACTGCGGGTGCAAAATAAACCGCAGCTAATCCTGTAAATATAGCAACGGCAACTAAGTGTTTTCCTGCTTTTTTAATTAGTTTGTGCATATTTTTTTATTTTTTTCTTACAAATACTATATAATTTCCTATAAATATATATCTATTAAACGAATTAACGTCAAACCAACGGTTCGTGTTTTCAAAACCGGTTTCCGAACCGGGGAAAACGGCAACTACCTTAATTTCATCTTTATTTTCAAGGGTATTTATATCTTTTTGATTATAAAAATCTTTCAACCCGGGAATGAATTGTTCCTCCTGTCGATTGTTTGTTATCGGGCAAATAAAAAGATTCGTCCTTTCCCGTTTTTTCAAATAAGTAGCAATACCGGCCGATACGCCTTCCATATCCACATAAGGATTACCGGCAATCAAAACGGCGTCGCCGGCACGGGAATTATCAACAATCGTTTTTAAAAAGTTTTCTGTTGCAAAACCTCTCATTGCATATCTTTTGCACGAAGCAAATGCCAGGCCTACATTCATAAACAAAACAAGCAATATTCCGGTCAGGTAAAGTTGCGAGAGTTTACGGATAGCATATTTTTTTCTTGTCAGCCCATATATTAGCAAAATAATGCCGGTTATCAAACCGGAAATGCCGATGATGGAAAGACTGCTTAATAAATACTGCAAACTGGAAACGGAAGTCATCGTTTGAATCACTTCGCCTTGAAGCTGTACGGCAAACCGCAGGATTTCTTCCTGAAACGGTTTACAAAAAACAACAAGACTGCAAAAAACCGACAAGACTATTCCCAAAACCAGACTGACATTTTTCCATAAAACCGTATTGACAGATATATCCTGTTGCTTTATTTCACGATAAACAAAAATGGAAAAGTATGCACAACCCATTACAGCTGGTATCAGATAACGGTCAATCATATTGGATTTACCGTAAATAATAATTTGAGGAAGGGTGATTGCCAAAAATAATAAAGTGGGGAACAACCACTTTTTGAAACAGGTTTTGCTGTTATGAAATAAATACGCCACAATTAAAAATGCCAATAAACAACCGCTTATGCTATACGAATAAACTGCGGTCTTCACGTAAGGGAAAAGACTGTGAACACCTCCTATGCCGGCATAACCGAAATCATTACCGGCGAATGTTAAAATCGCCCATAAACAGCCTATGGTTAAAAGTAATAACCATAACCCCGTTTTCCATGTTTGTAATACGGTTTTCCTGAATCCGACCCGATATTTTTCGCTATATTGCATACAATAAAACACGTAACTTGCAGGTAAAACAAGTGTGAAATTTTCTTTCATCAAAGCCATAAGTATGGAAAGGATGACGAATCCGGCGTAAGACAGAAATCCCCCCCCCCTTAAAATATGTTAAAACTAATTGCCAGGACAAAAGCAAAACGGTGAACGCGGTTGTTTCGATTGCCAGCGTTTGATAAAAAATCGCCGATTGCGTTCCAATCAGGCTGATTCCCGCGAATAATAAACTTTCCTCATGCGTCCATTTAATTCTACGTCCCAGTAAATAGATAAGGAATGCCGCACAAACAACCAAACCCAGTTGGCAAAAACCCTGCAAAAGCATATTATCTCCCCAAAGCCATGTTCTGAGAAGAGAGTTGAAGTGCCACGCGGGTCGGAAACGGGCTCCCGTTTCCTGTTCAATATTGTTTTTCAGACATTCAAAAAAAGACGCATGGGATAAGTTTTCTTTCCAGATAATAAAACCGGAACAATCCATAAAATGATAACCCGAAAATACGGAACCGCTAAGCGTTACCAATAGCAATACCGTAACTATAATAATAAGGAGAGCAATACCGTATTCTTTCTTCATTTTTCTAAATTCAAGCATTTATATTTTTGTAATTTATTGAAATATAACCATTGATATTTCCCCGGATATGCCCGGCAAAGATATGCTTTTTTTCATTATATTCAAAACACAATTAATAAGTTGTTTTCCGCGCAAGTAGGAATGACAGAATTCACCCGGATGTTTCACACATCCGGCTTATGAAAACAACAGACATAAAAAATTTTTCACAAATAAGTGAAAAATCCAAAAATTATTCATAGATTTGCGGGTTGTAAATTTAGATAGTTCTATCTATAATAAATTGTGTGGTATGAATAAACTTCTTGAATCGGAGCACCTTGAAAATGAAGATGTGACCGAAGAAATTAAAATCCCTACCGTTTTGGAAGAAAAAGCGGAAGAATCTGTCGCCGTTGGTACCGACGAAAGTGTTAATGTAGAAGCGCAGGTTGAACCGACTATTGAAAATCAGGTTGAACAAGACCCTGTATCTGAATATCCTGCGGAAATTCCCACTTTGCCGGAACCGGAAAAGAAAGAAATCCCTGACAAAACGGATGATGAGTTGGTTGCCGAACCGGAAACTGCGGCAACAAACGAACCGGACGAACCGGGTGCTATTAACCTTAAAGAAATTGAAAAATTAGACAAAACTCATCTGATTGAACAACTTGCAGAAACTGTTCAACAAGATGTCACCGATGCCGTCAAAAGTAAAGTAGAAGCGTTGAAACAAACTTTCTACAAATTGAAAAAAAACGAAACGGACAAAGCGCAGGAAGCTTTTGTCGCCGAAGGCGGACTGGCAGAGGATTTTGAAGTTGCGGTCGATGCTGCCGAAGAAAAATTAAAAGAACTGTTGGCCGTATTCCGCGAGAAAAAAGCGGTTTTAGCGGCCAAAAACGAAAAAATAAAAGAAGAAAACCTGCTACGGAAGAAAGCAATTATCGAAAAATTGAAAGAACTGGTTGAGAGCAACGATGATTTCTATAAAGTTAACAATGAATTTCGCAAACTACAGCAGCAATGGAAAGAAATCAAACAAGTTCCGCAAGCGACAACGGGAAACGAACTTTGGAAAGATTATCAACATTATAGCGAAAAATTTTATGATTTGTTGAAAATCAACAATGAAATGCGGGATTACGATTTTAAGAAAAATTTGGAACTAAAACAGGGACTCATCGACTCCGTTGAAAAATTGGACAGTGAAAAAGATGTTATTTCCGCTTTCTATCAACTGCAAAAATTTCATCAGGAATGGCGGGAAATCGGCCCTGTTGCCAGGGAATTGCGGGAAGAAATCTGGTCGCGTTTCAAAAAGGCGTCATCTGTAATCAATAAAAAACATCAGGAACATTTCGAATCTTTGCGGGCGCTCGAACAACGAAATCTGGAAGAAAAGACCGCGATTTGCGAAGAAGTGGAAGCTATTGATTATTCGAAACTTATTACGTTTAAAGAGTGGGACGAACAAAACAAGCGGGTTTTCGAATTGCAGGAAATCTGGAAAACTGTAGGTTTCGCCCCCAGGAAAAGCAACGTAAAGCAACGGTTCAGAAAAGCTTGCGACAACTTTTTCCGGAACAAAAACGTTTTTTATAAGAGGCTTAAAGAAGAGATGGATGTGAATCTGGAAAAGAGAAATGCGCTTTGCGAACAAGCCGAAGCCTTGAAAGACAGTCAGGACTGGAAAGAAACTTCCGATAAACTGATCGCTTTGCAAAAAGAGTGGAAAACCATCGGGCCTGTGTCGAAAAAATTTTCCGACACTGTGTGGAAACGGTTTATCAGCGCTTGCGATTATTTCTTTGAACAAAAAGGGATTCATTTCTCTTCCCAAAAATCGGAAGAAGTTGAAAACCTGGCAAAGAAAAAGGAAATTATCAAAAAACTTAACGAAATTGATGTTGAACTGGCTGCCAATGAAGCTGTTTCGCAAATCCGCGAGTGGATGGATGAGTGGAACAAAACCGGTTTTGTGCCTTTCCGTGAAAAGGACCGGATTTACAAAGAATATCGCACGGCGGTGGATAAGCATTTTGATCGCCTGAAAATAGACAAATCGGAAAGACGTTTGCAATCTTTCAAATCCAACTTGGGCGAAATTTCTTCCGGCGAAAAATCGAAAAATAAACTTTTGAACGAACGCGACAAATTGATGCGTACTTACGAAAGACTTAAAAATGATATTCAAACTTACGAAAATAACATCGGCTTTTTATCTGTTTCATCAAAGGGCGGCGGCGGTTTAGTAAAAGAAATGAACCGGAAAATAGACAGTTTGAAAGAAGAATTAAACCTCATTGTCAAGAAGATAGATGTTATCGACGAAAATTTTGCGTAGAAGGGCAAGCGCACCTGCCTTACATAATTACAATTAATCCGCAAAATAATGAAAATAGGAATTTTATCTTCCGGCGGAGATTGCCCGGGGATAAATGCAACGATTCGGGGGGTTGGTAAAACAGCCCTCAACCATTTTGGAATGGAAGTGGCTGGCATTCGTTATGGGTTTCAAGGTTTGCTCAACATGGATTATATACCTTTGGGTGATAAGGAATTATCCGGCCTGTTGAATTTGGGCGGGACGATTTTGGGAACTTCGCGGGAAAAGCCTTTCAGACAAATGTTAGAAAGCGGCGATAGCGGGAACCTTCAGGCTGTTGTCCGGAATTACAGGGATTTAGGGCTTGATTGTTTGGTTTGTATCGGAGGAAACGGTACGCAAAAAACCGCTTATCAGGTGTCTAAACTCGGACTGAATGTGATTGGGATACCTAAAACCATCGACAATGACGTATTCGGAACCGATTTTACTTTCGGCTTTAACTCGGCGGTGCATATCGCAACGGAGGCTATTGACCGTTTACATTCTACGGCTTCTTCCCACAACCGCGTGATGATTATTGAGTTGATGGGACATAAAGCAGGTTGGATTACGCTTTATGCGGGAATGGCCGGCGGCGCCGATGTTATCCTCTTACCGGAATTAGGTTGCAATATTGATAAAGTGAACGAAACCATTTTGAACCGGGCGAAAAAAGGTAAACCCTATTCGATTGTGGCTGTCGGCGAAGGTTTGAAATTGGATGGGATCGAAGGAAGTCCGGCTTCCATGCTTTCGAAATTAATTTGCGAAGGAACGGAAATCGAAACGCGGGAAACTATTTTGGGACACGTGCAAAGAGGCGGGAATCCTTCGGCTTACGACCGCAATTTGGCTACCCGCCTGGGCGGCTATGCTACCGAAATGATTTCCAAACATCAATTCGGCAGAATGGTTGCTATCGTTAGCGGTCGGATTACTTCTTTACCTTTGAAAGAGGTTGCCGGAAAAACAAAATTAGTTACTCCCGATAACGACTTAATCTTGCAGGGAAAAAGACTGGGGGTTTCTTTTGGAATATAACACATTGAATTAAAAGAATATGCGCTCACCTACATTGCAGTATTTTTATCTGGAAAAGCCGATGATATTGCTGATACTGATTACTTTTATCAGTGTCGTTTTGTGGATTGGGAAAGGAGATTTTTACACCAAGGGAGAGCCTCGCGAGGCTTCGGTAGCCGTTTCCATGTTAGAAAAAAATCAGTGGATTTTACCGGAAGCATACGCAGATGAAATTGCTTATAAACCGCCGTTAACTCATTGGTTGATGGCGGTTTTTTCTTTGCCCCGGGGTGAAGTGACGCCTTTTTCCGCCCGGCTTCCGTCGGCTTTGGCATTTGTAGGTTTGATTGTAACTGCGTTTCTCTTTTTCGGTAAAAATCTGAAATCGCAGGTTTCTTTTTTGGCGGCGCTTGTTTTGCTGACGTCTTTCGAGTTGCATCGCGCGGCAATGACTTCCCGCGTGGATATGCTGCTTACTTTTCTGACCGTTTGGGCATTAACCCGTTTGTTCCGGTGGGAGGAACGAAAAAAATTGAAAAGTTTCCCCGTTTGGGCGGTTATTATTCTGGGATTAGCGGCGTTGACCAAAGGACCGGTCGGGATTGTTTTGCCCTTGCTTGTTTTTGGAATTTACCTTTTGTTCCTGAAATACAATGTTTGGAATATAGCGGGAAAATTGATTCCGGTAGCATTGGCATCTCTGGTTTTTCCATCAATTTGGTATTTGCTGGCCTACAAGGTAGGCGGTAAAGAATTTCTGGATATTGTGTGGGCAGAGAATTTCGGGCGTTTTTTAAGTTCGGAAAATTTGAACATTCATTATGATTTGGGGCATAGAGAATCTTGGTGGTATAATTTGTTAACGCTTGCTGCAGGGTTTATTCCCTGGACGATTTTGTTGGTTATTTCTCTATTCGGACTTAATTATTCAAAAAAAATTCCGGATATTAAATCGTTGTGGCATTCTTTTGTGCATCAGGACAAAATCAAACTTTTTTCGGCAATAGCGGCGATTGTTGTCTTTGTTTTTTATTGTATACCTGTGAGTAAGAGAAGTGTTTACCTGATGCCGGCTTATCCGTTTATTTCGATATTCATAGCCCAATATGTTTTGTATTTGCGGGAGAATAAGCCTAAAATTTCTTTCGTTTTTGATATTTTCATTAGTGTAATTGCTTGTATTGTAAGCCTGATTGTTCTGTTGACGGTGATTTTTCCGGTGATAGACCCTGTAGCGCTTGTCGCGCATTTCGTGAAAAAACAGCAGACTTTGGATGCAATTGCCTGTACATGGCAGTCTTTTCAGGATTTTTCGATGCTGCATGTTTTGTTGTTGTTGACTTTAGTGTACTCGTTGTTTGTTTTTTTCAGGCATTTCAAGAAGAAAAATTATTTAAAAGTTTTGTATGCTGCAATTGGCGTTTATTTGGCTTTGAATTTGGTTTTGGACGGGATGTTTCTCCCGGCTTACAAAGACGGAATCAGCGTAAAACCGTATGCGGAAAGTTTGCGGGAAAAATATTCGATTAAGGAAGACAAATTGTTCGTTACCAACAATTTATTGGAGTACGGCAACCTGTATGGCTTGAATTTTTATTTGCATAACCGTTTCAGGAATTTTGAAAAAGAACAGCCATCGGACGGGTTTCTTTTGATAGGGAAAGAAAGTTTTGAAAAAATTTCCCTGCGTTACGGCAAAGTTTACCAATTTACGTTGTTGAACAAATATAACAATAAAACCCGCGATGGCGAGCGGGTTATACTGTTGTTTGCTATACTGCGAACAGGTTAAATTACGAATTACAATTGATTGGTAACCTTGTCATTCCCGCGAAAGCGGGAATGACAGAATGCGACAATTTGAAATGCAGGGATTTTACAGAAAAAAAGGCGGCCGGTAACGGTCGCCTTTTTTCTGTACAGTTTTTATTTAATTATACGGCATTATCTTCTTCACCCATCCGGACGTTCACTTTACAAGCAACACCCTCTTTCGGGATGATTGATAACAACCAATGCTTTGCCCGCCGGCTTTTCCAGGCTGTGCAGAAGTGTGCCGGTAACGGAATAGATATTAACCTATTCGGCTACCGGCGTGTCAGTTTCAATTATTCCGTTACGTATACTGACAGCGGGCATGTCCCGTGTTATTTGCGCCGTATTTGTCATATTGTCTTTCCTTGTTACCGTTAACGAATAAATTTTATGCCGACTGCCGGCTTCCGAAAACACAAGGAAATTAAAACCGTTTTCCACTTCAGCCGTGTAGGATGATGTTGTATCGGGACTGAATGCCAGACGGATATATCCCGGATTTACGGTAAGGTAAGACAGTGCGGCATTTGTGTCCAGTTCTTCACACCATACCTCCAGCGTATAGGTTGAACTTTCCATGTCCAGTGTCGTTACTGTAAAGGTAAAAAGATTCCTGCCGTGATTCAGTTTCTGTGTTCCGGTCTGTCCCGATACTGTAGCCAGGGAAATCGGAGTTGCATTAATGCTGATGCTTTCAACGGATTTTCCGGCACGCAATGTGTAATCATGTGTATTCAAACTGTAAGCAGGCGATATGTAATGCGGGTAACAGTTCAGACTTTGCAGCTGTCTGTTTGGATTCTGCCGCCTGTTTATTTTCAGGGTATAAGTTCTTGTTCTGTTATAATTGTTGGTTGTCCCGATATTGAAAACGTTTTCACCGTGTTCCGGAAAATCCGCTTCCGTCGAAATCCTTACGTCCGTCGTCAGGCGATAAAAGCACACATACAGGTCGGAGACTGTCGTCATAATGCGTATCTGTCAGGGTAAGGGATTTCAGAAAAATATCCTTCCTAATGACATTCAGGCTGTAAGTCCTTTGACTGCCGTAACCGTAACGGGAATAAGGTTTTCACCGGTGCTTAGCGATGCAAAATAAACAAAATATAACGGTTCACATAAAGTGTCGTCCCTGCGGGCAGGGTGTTCAAAGCCAAATATCAATCTAAAAAAAAGATTATCTTTGTATTCCTAATTAATTAATACAGAGCGATAAAATGGGAACAAAATTAGAGCATCAACAGTCAAAACAGATAGACTTCCCTGGGAAAACATTGGAAGAAAAGGAGCAAGCGTTGAAAGAAATGACACGGGCATTGCAAGCGAGTGAGAAGTTATTACATCAGGAATAGATGAAGAATAAAAAAAATGCCCGGTACAAGGTCAAAAATAACGAATTGCCTGTACAGGTAAAAAAGTTGGAATCATTGAAAAAAAACAGACGGCAGGAACATCCACCGAGCAAACAATAGAAAGGCATAAATACAATGATTTAACAGTATCCCTTTCCGTACGCATTTGCGCAGGATGTGGCTGTGGTTTACGTAAAACAGTGGATATATTGAAGGCATTAAATGAAGAACTGAATTGGGACTTAACAGAATTTCCCTCCTACACAAGTATATTAAACCGGATTCAGAAGAGTGGGTATTCTACATATAGAGAAACGGATTCCGGAGATTATCCGGATGGTTATGCCCTGATAATGGGGACGAAAGCATGATGATCGGGAGTGAAAAATTATTGTTGTCTCCGGGCGTTCCATCGGTTAAGAGTGGAGTTTCAAGTTTGCGGTTAGAGGACGTCCGGGTGTTGGGTATGGAAGTAAAGAAGAGTTGGAACAGCGAAACTGTAAGAGAAGAATTTGATAAGGTGGAAAACAGGATGGGCGCTCCACCCGACTGTGTGATAAGCGATAATGCCGGTACACTAAGTAAAGCGATTCGCTATAAGGCATATAATCATGTACGTGATGCTGGTCATAGCTTTGGACTTTTTCTTCAGCAGGTCTATGAGAAAGATGAAAGTTTCAAGTCCTTTATGCAGGAAGTAACTCAGGTAAAATTCAGAGAAATAATGCGTCCGACAGCCTGGTTGCTTCCCCCCAGGCAACGAACCATTGCCCGATTCATGAATCTTTCCGGGACAGTACACTAGGCAGCGAAAATGCTAAAGGCATTCGACCGTTTGAATGCCGAAGAACGGAAAGTTTTTCATTTCACTCAAAAACTTGAAATCAAAAATTTGCTAATTCAAAAACCTTGTCGTATATTTGCAAACCTTTTGGAACTGTTAGCTCAGTTGGTTCAGAGCGCTGCCTTGACAGGGCAGAGGTCGCCGGTTCGAACCCGGCACAGTTCACTCTTTCCATTAATATTATGAGTAAACGAGTTGACGGGTTGACAATACTTTTGTTAACCCGTTTACCTGTTTACCCGTCAACTTGTAACTTATGAATTTATTACTTTTAGGCTCGGGAGGAAGAGAACATGCTTTGGCATGGAAAATCGCGCAAAGTCCGAAAACCGGGAAATTGTTTATCGCCCCGGGCAATACGGGAACAGCCCAGGTTGGAACAAACGTTCCGGTTGCAACCACTGATTTCAAAGCATTGAAAAAATTCGCTTCGGCAAATGGAATCGACATGGTAGTGGTTGGACCGGAAGACCCTTTGGTACAGGGCGTATACGATTTTTTCAAAAATGATTCGGACTTAAAAAACATTCCGGTTATCGGTCCCTCAAAAGCAGGTGCGCAGCTGGAAGGCAGCAAGGATTTTGCCAAAGACTTCATGGTGCGTCATCAAATCCCGACCGCTCAATACCTGAGCGTTACGAAAGATAGCCTCGACAGGGGAATTGCTTTCCTCGAAACAATGAAATCGCCCTACGTCCTCAAAGCCGACGGTCTGGCTGCCGGCAAGGGCGTTTTGATTATCGACAGTCTGCCGGAAGCTAAAAAGGAACTGAATGCCATGTTGAACGGAAGTTTCGGAAAAGCCGGCGAAAAGGTTGTAATTGAGGAGTTTCTTTCGGGCATCGAATGTTCCGTTTTTGTAATGACCGACGGCAAATCCTTTAAAATTCTTCCCGAAGCCAAAGATTACAAGCGGATAGGGGAAGGAGATACGGGTCTGAATACCGGCGGCATGGGCGCCGTTTCGCCGGTTTCTTTTGCCGACCGGACTTTCATGAAAAAAGTTGAGGAACGGATTATTATTCCTACGGTTGAAGGCTTAAGAAGTGAAGCGATTGATTATAAAGGTTTCCTGTTTCTCGGATTGATTAATGTCGGGGGCGAACCGCTGATGATTGAATATAATTGCCGGATGGGAGACCCGGAAACGGAAGTTGTTATGTTGCGGATTCAGTCCGATTTTGTCGATTTGCTGGAAGGTATTGCGCAGGGGAATTTGCATGAAAAAACACTGGTTTTTGATGCCCGTTCGGCGGCGACGGTTATGCTTGTTTCCGGCGGTTATCCGGGTAACTACGAAAAAGGTAAAGTGATTACCGGACTTGACAGCGTAAGCGGGAGCCTTGTTTTCCATGCCGGAACAACCGAAAAAGGCGGCCAAATCCTGACTGCCGGCGGACGGGTTATCGCTGTCAGTTCGTATGGAAGCGACCAGGACGAGGCTTTGCGGCAATCTTTTCAAAATGCCGGAATTATCCGGTTCGACGGTAAATATTACAGGAAAGACATTGGTTTCGATTTGAAGTAAAAGTATGAATATAAATAAAATACATAACACGGTTGTTTCCAGCTGGGGAGTGTTTGTTACCTGCACTTTTGTATTCCTTGCTTTCCGGTTGCAGGGTGATTGGAGTAACGTTAACCTTTGGGTCTGTACCTTAATCCGGATTAGTATTGCATTGCTTTTATTATCGTTGAACAATGCTTTTTCGATGATTCGCCGCCGGACTCTGTTGCCTGCATTTTTTTATTTGATTTTAACCGGCTGGAATCCAATATTTCATTATGATTTGAATGGCTGCATTGCGACGCTGTTAATCATGGCCAATTATTTATTTTTATTCAATGCATATCAAAAATCCGATTCGCAGCTCAACGCTTTTAATATCTCATTAATACTGGTTTTTGGCAGTTTCCTCCAACCACAGTTTTTATTGTTTCTCCCCATATTCTGGATTGGCGCTTATTGGTTTCAGAGTTTTAAATTACGGGTGTTTCTTGCAAGTTTGACGGGTATTGTTGCGGTTTACTGGATTATTTTTGCATGGAGTATTTACCGGGACGATTGGCAGATGTTTCTTGCAATGCTTCCCAAACCGGAGGAAATTTTCTTTATAAGTGACCTTCATTTGTCCAATTACGAATGGATTAGTTTTGGAATTATTTTACTTGCACTGATTTTTTCAGGATTAAATCTGTTTGTATTAAGTATTTCCGAAAAGGTTAAAACGGTTTCTTTTTTGAAATACATGTACGTTTCTTCTTTCATTTTTCTGTTTCTGGCTTTTTTGCAAAGCGAATACAGGGCCTATTGGGAATCAATCGCATACCTTCCCGTGTCATTGATACTTGCCCATTATTTTACACTCACAAACAAATTGTATGTTAAAATTTTGCTGCTGTTTTTCATCTTTTCATTTTTGAGTTTGGGGGTTTTACAATTGATAATTGACAATGGATAACTATCAATTATCAATGACTGCCCGTAGCATTTCTCTTTTTCCCGGAGGCCCCGGTATGCGTTCAACGGCAAAACCGGCCTGTTGCATCATTCTCCGTACATTGCCTTTTGCACAGTAAGTCGTGATAATCCCACCCCGATTCATAGATGAAAATATCCTGTCGAATAATTCGGATGACCACACACCGGGCTGTTTATCAGGAGCAAACGCATCATAATAAACAACATCATACTTGTCGGGGAAATTAAAATCCCTGAAATCAGTTCGGATTTTTTTGAGATATAAATACGGATTCACCGGTACGGATTTTTCCCATTCAGCCAGGTGAATAGCCCTGAACAGGGCAGTTTCGGAATAATTCAGCCGGTCTGTAATTTTCGCTGGCAAAGGAAATTTTTCCAGTCCTGTGTAAAAAACTTTAATCTTTTGATTTTCCGCTTCCAGAGCAGTCAGCAAAACATTCAAACCCGTTCCGAACCCCATTTCAAGGACATGGATTTCAGATTTCCGGCACTGTTTGAACCCCGCTTCGATATACACATGTTGTGATTCCCGGACGGCGCCGTTTACGGAATGATAATGTTCGTCCATTTCCGGGAGGAAAAGCGTAGGCGAACCGTCGGCTGTCAGCTGGATTTCGATTTTCATTTTTCAAAATTCAAGGGGATGTCTTTGCGATAAGCCGTAGCCGTGAATAAAGCGATTAACTCTTCTTTTTCGTTTGTTACAGATACTTCAAAAGTAGCCAGTTTTTTGTGCAAATGAACGATTTTAGCTTCGGCGTACAATGTTCCGGCGCCGGTGCTTTTGAAATAACGGATACTTGTTTCGATAGACATCGCCAGATTGCCGTAAGCATTGACGGCGGCGGCAAATGCCAAATCGGCCAAAGTAAAGATGGCGCCGCCCTGCACCACGTTTCCGGCATTGAGATGCATGTCGCGGATTTCCATTTTTGTTTTTGCGTGGCCGGGTTCGACTTCCAACAGTTCGATACCTGAAAAAGCGGCGTAGCGGTCGTTTTTGAAAAATTCGAGGATTGTCATTTTATTATTCTAATTTTTTTTTTACGCCTTAATCATTAATCATTAATCATTAATTACCAATTACTTTGAATTTAGCAAATTTCAACAGCATCTGCTTCTTCCCAAAATTCTCAAACTCAACGGTTGCCTTGGCATTTTCTTTTTCGCCGGTCAATTCCGTGATGATTCCCTTTCCAAAACGTTCGTGAAAAACGGCTTCTCCGATGGATAAATCGCCGATACTTTGATGCTTAGTCGACACGGATTTTTCTTCTTCGAGGCGTAACAGTTTTCGGGGATTCAGGTATAAACTCGATTCGGGCACAGTTTGTGATATACGCTCGAAACCTGCATCTCCGGGAAAACGAAGATAGCCCGCGTCAATATCATTGAGGAAACGGCTGTGCGTGCAACTCACTGACCGGCTGTGAAGGAAACGGGTTTTAGCATACGACAGCGTTACGTTTTCTTTCGCACGGGTAATGGCTACATAAAACAGGCGCCGCTCTTCTTCAATTGCCTGGGGCGAGTTCTTACTCCTTTCGGCAGGAAACAGGTTTTCTTCCATTCCGACTACAAATACATTCTTAAATTCCAAACCTTTAGCAGCATGAACCGTCATCATGGTCACTCGCCCTGACGGTTCGTCTTTGTCCGTATCCTGATCTGTCAGTAGGGAAACTTCCGCCAAAAAGTCGCCTAATTTATAATCCGGACGTCCCTCTTCCAACCGCGAAGTGACAAAAGAATACAAACTATTGCCCAATTCCTCGATATTTTGAACGCGACTCAGTCCTTCCGGCGTCTTGTCGTTGTAAAGATCACTGGCCAAACCGGTTTTACCGATAATTTCCCGTCCCAGTTCATGAGCGTTTTGCGTTAAATTATCGTTGATAAACTGTTCTATCATGAGCCGGAACTTTTCCAGTTTTGCCGCAGTTCCCGCATTTATATTCAACTGATACTCCAAAGGACGGGAAAGAACCGGCCAAAGGCTTACACCATGCAAACCGGCTGCGGAAATGATTTTACCCACAGTCGTATCGCCAATTCCGCGCGCGGGGAAGTTGACAATTCGCTTGAAAGCCTCCTCGTCATTCGGATTGACGACAAGCCGCATGTAAGCGATTACATCTTTCACTTCCTTCCGTTGATAAAACGACAGGCCACCGTAAATCCGGTAAGGAATATTGATTTTGCGCAAAGCCTCCTCAAAAATCCGGCTTTGGGCATTGGTACGGTATAGAATTGCAAAGTCCTGATAATCATATTGCCGGTGCATTCGCATTTCGGCAATCCGGCTCGCTACATTATAGCCTTCCTCATAATCGGAATAAGCGCTGATTACATGTATTTTTTCCCCCGTTTCGTTTTCGGAAAAAACTGTTTTGGATATTTGCTCCTTATTGTTTTTAATCAAGGAATTAGCAGCTTCTACAATGTTTTTTGTAGAGCGGTAATTCTGTTCCAGTTTGAAGAGCCGGCTTTCGGGATATGTTTTCTGAAAATTCAAAATATTTCCGATGTTTGCCCCCCGAAACGAATAAATACTCTGGGCGTCATCGCCGACTACACAAACGCGATGATGTTCGGCAGCCAATAACCCGACAATTTCATGTTGAACCGAATTGGTATCCTGGTATTCATCGACCAGAATAAACCGGAATTGATTTCTGTAACGGTTTAATACATCGGTATTTTTCTTAAAAAGCAAGTAAGTATATAACAGTAAATCGTCGAAATCGAGAACGTTTGAAGTACGGCAACGGCTCCAGTAAGCAGCGTAAATTTCATAGATTCTATCACGCTTGTAATACCGGTCTTCGGCAATCAGTTCCATGTCTTTGGCGTAAATTTCAGGCGTGATTAAGACATTTTTCACACGGGAAATACGCGCCTGCACGATAGAAGGGGTATAAATTTTGTTGTCCAGCGCTTTTTCTTTGATTATCGCCCTGATAAGGTTCTGAGAATCCTGTGCATCGTAAATTGTGAAATCGGAACGGTAATCGAACCGGTCGGCTTCCCTCCTCAGGATTCTCGCAAAAATAGAGTGGAAAGTTCCCATCCACAAGCGCCGGGCGGCGTCTTCGTCAACAATCGCTGCAATGCGGGATTTCATTTCCCTGGCGGCTTTGTTGGTAAAAGTCAGTGCAAGAATATTGTACGGTGATATTCCCTGTTTCAGTAAATAAGCGATTTTATATGTCAGTACGCGGGTTTTTCCCGATCCGGCGCCGGCGATGACTAAACTGGGGCCTTCGCTGTAGAGGACGGCTTCACGCTGGTTACCGTTTAACTGTTGAAGAAATGTATCCATATCTTAATGGCGTATTATCAGACTTGTTAGTAACTTTTGCCGTTGTTAATCAATTCATAAATAACAATGTATTAACCGGTCTGCAAAGGTAGTTATTTTTTCCGGATTCCCTGTTAGTGGTTCATTGCGTGCAGCACTTCAGGGATAAATAACTTTCATCCATTCACATCCTGTGCATAACAGCAGGAGCAAAAGCAAAAGCATCCACTTAAGTAATAAGCAGAAAAATTAGCAGCAGTAGGGGAATTG